>JBCCYI010000218.1:0-7399 GCA_039189975.1 Pseudomonadota bacterium | reverse complement strand
TCGATTCTTGCAGGGACAGGGCACGATCCACCGATGTGCGCACTCATTGTCACGACGGATCTCGACAGCCCGGGCCGGCACTTCGGCGACGCGATGCTGCGCTGGTCCGACACCACCAGTCCGCTGGGGTATCATCCCGTTCCGGTGACCTCGCTGAAGGGGCAGCCTGGGCAGACGCTGCTCATTGTCGGTGGAACCCATGGCGACGAATTTGAGGGGCCAGCCGCGCTGATGCGCCTGGTCCACGATCTGGATCCGGACGCGCTTGCGGGGCAGATCATTGCCCTGCCGGCGTTCAACGCGCGCGCTGTCGAGGCAACAACACGCACCTCGCCCCTCGACGGTGCAAATCTCAACCGGGCCTTTCCGGGAGACCCGTTGGGCGGGCCAACGGCGATGCTTGCGCACTTTCTGGAAACGGAGCTCTTGCCGCGCTGCGACGCTGCGGTGGATCTGCATTCCGGCGGAAAGGCCTCGTTCTTCACGCCCTGCGCATTGCCCACACAGACGGCGGACACGGGACTGGCGGAAGCCAACATGGCCCTGGCCCGCGTCTTTGGACTGCCGACGATCTGGAGGTTGGGCGCCCACAACGATGCGCGGTCGGTCAACTCGGCGGCAGACCGCGCTGGCGTGCCGATGATCGCGGCGGAGCTGGGCGGAGGCGGAGGCGTTGACCCGGGCATCACCAATGCGGCGGAAAGGGGCCTGAGGAACATCCTCAAACACGTTGGGATCCTTCCGGGTTCTCCCGAGGCGCCGCCTCAGCAGCGAATTGTAGAGATCGCAGACCCGCGTGACAGCCTGTATGCGCCGGCGACGGGGCTTTACGACCGCGCGTTGACAGCAGGCCAATCCGTCCAAGCAGGGGACCCGGCCGGGCGGTTCCATTTTCTCATGGAGCCGGAACGCGCGCCCTTGCAGCTCGTCGTCCCGCACGACGGGTATGTCCTGGCACATACTCAGCGGGGGTATGTCACGCGGGGAGATCTGCTTGCGCTCATCGTCCGCGACGTTGACGAGACCCAGGCCTAAAGCCCTGCACCCCGATCCTTGAACCGCGATGCCTGGAAGGGCAGCTAGAAGGGTGACGGGATGCGGGCAGTGCCAAGCAGCCGGGATCGGGGACACAATCGCGCGAGGTCATGGCGGGTCGCTGGGCTGCGAGCTAGCGTTCGGCATGCGTGGCCGCGAGGGAAGCCCATGATCCGTTTGTTACTCCTCTTGAACGTTTGTGCCGCATATTGTGCAACGCAGGCCGGGGCAACCGTGATCGACGGACGGATCCTGGCCCAAAGTGGCACCGGTGACTTCGTGAAACTCGACCCCGAGACGGCGTTTGCCGTCGGGTTTGACACGTTCGACGACGACAACCTCTATGCCTTCGATGAAGACCAGAACATCCTCTTGGTGGAACCCATCCGCGTCGACATCGGGGGAACTCAAGGCGTGATCGCGCAGGGAACTGTCGTCGCCAGCCACTACGTGTTTTTCGACAGCCTTGATGGCGTACAACAGGGATTTGTAGAGTTCGACGCGCCCGTCCTCGGCATTGCAGCCTTTCAGGCGACGATGGCGGCCACGGACTTTCTGGCCAACACGGACGTGCGCTATATCAGCGTGGAATTGCGCGGGCTGGAGCGGGGCGACCGGGTTTGGATCGACGAGGACAACCCCAACAGGATCTGGGTGTCGTGGGCGGGCTCGTCGCCAGGGGATTACATCCGCGTATTCACATCGCGATCGGCGGCGGCGATGATGTGATTTCGGGCGCTGACGCGCCTGACCGGCAGGCGCGCCCTGCGGGCGCGCCTGCTGCCTCATTGCAATCACTGGACAAACCTCGGAGGGAGGACGGCGCTTGAACAGGCGACACCCACAGATTTGGCCGTCCCGCACTCACGGTGTATAATAGCCGACAACATCACCTTCCGTGGTCGCCCCTAAGCCATTAAGAAGCCTGTTGGAATAGTTGAAGTAGGCGCAGACCTGGTTGACTTCGAGGATTTCTCCGTCATCGCATCCGGCGATCTTGAGAGCCTCCCAGTCGGACTGCACGATCTTCCCGCACTCGGTTGTCAGCTTGGCGGTGTAGCGGAGCAAAGCCAGCTCCTTGCCCGCGAACTCGTCCTCGGGGCGGTGGGCTTTAAGTGCGGTGAAGATCCTGTTCGATCGGGGCTGGTCCTTCAGGAGATTGCGGACATTCATGAAGTGATGGGTCAGCGAATACGTACAATCGTTGAGGATTGACGTGTAGCTGGCAACGACTTCGAGAAACCAGAAAGGCAGCTGATTGTCGTCGGAATGCAGGACTGCGCGATACAACGTGACGTGGCCATGCAGCGTCTCCGGACGAAGGGAGTGCACCCGCATCACGGTGTCCACGGTACCGTGAGGGGTGCGGGCCTGATCGAGCAGTTCCCGCAGGCGTGGGCCTGCGTCATCGTCTGAAATCGTCTCGATCCATGCCGCCATTGTGGCCCCCTGATGTGATGCGCTGCACGTAGTGTGGCGCGGTGAGGTGCGGGTGTCCACGCACCCGCATCAGTGCGTGATGTGAGCCCGTGGTCTCGATGCCGCGCTCGTCCAATCGTTCCGCAGACAAAGGACGCCTCGGACCGGCGCCCGGCCGCGCTTGCCGCTCCCGCGTTTCGATGCGGGGAGGCTGGCAACAGACAGCGGGGGTCGGCATGTCGTGAGGTTTGCGCAAACTGGCGTGCATCAGATCTCCGTGCCGAGCCGGTACCCCGGGCGCGCCACCGATACGACAGAGGTGATGGGAGCGGCGCCGATCCAAGTCGTCCGCTCGATTGCCATCAAGGCCGTGCCGGGCGCGCAATCGAGCGCAGCGGCAAGGGGCGCATCGGCACCAAGTGCATAGAAGGCAACCTCGCCATGGCTGTAAGGGGTGGTGCGGACGAGCCATTCGTTGGCGCTGTGCGTTTCTAGATCCAGCGTGAGAATACCAGGCACCGTCCGGGGACAAACCCAACGATCCTCGGCGAGATAGGGGCGATCGTCCGCAAGATGGACCGCCCGGACCCGCAGCATCCTGTGTGGGGCGGCCAGGCCCATCCGGCGCGCCACGTCCGGTGGACAGACCGCCACGCGTCGCGCTTGCAGACGATAGCCATAGCGGGCACCGCCGCCTTCGATCTCGTGGCGAATGACGGGGATGTCGAGGACCGCCCGCGTCACCGGCTCGGAGCGCACGTGCGTGCCGCCCTTGCGCCGCCGGTCGATCAGGCCGCTATCGGACAGGTCTTGCATCGCCCGCTGAACCGTGGCGCGCGCGCAGCCAAGATCGGTCGCGAGGTCGGCGTCGCGGGGCAACTTGTCTCCGGGGCGGTAGGTCCCGTCCAGGATCCGCCCCCGCAACGCGTCGCGCACGTCTGTCCAGGCGGTGCGGGAGCGGGTCAGAGGACGCCCTCCAGCCGTCGCAGAATGGGTCGGACACGGGCGACGATCTGATCCCGGGCGCGGTGGCGCCCCCCCGACACGACATGACGCCCGGCGCTCCACACCTCTTCTATGGCACTGCCGCCGTGGGCGCCGAAGATGGCTGCATCGAGACACCGATCCTGCGCACCGGAAACGCCTTCCGGCAGGCGCCGGAGCGCCACCATATCGGCCCAGAGGCCGGCCCGCAGCGCACCGCTGTCGCGCGCGGCCGCGCGCGCGCCGCCCGCGCAGGCGGCGTCGAGGAGGACCCGCCCGGTGCTGCGGTCGCGCGTCGCCAGGACCGCGCGGGATCGGTCGCGCAGGCGCTGGCTGTACTCAAGCTGGCGCAGCTCGCCCCAGAGCGACACCTCGACGTTGCTGTCCGTGCCGACGCCCCATGCGCCGCCCGCATCATGCCAGAGCGCGCCGTTGAAGATCCCGTCGCCGAGGCTGGCCTCGGTGATCGGGCAGAGCCCGGCCACGGCGCCGGATCGCGCCAGGCGCAGCGTTTCATCGTCGGTCATCTGTGTGCAGTGGATCAGGCACCAATTCGAACCGACCGGCAGATTGTCCAGCACCCATTGGACCGGACGCGCCCCGAGCGCCTGCGCGACCTCGTCGACTTCAGCGATCTGCTCGGCGACGTGCATGTGCACCGGTCCCCCGCCCCCGCGTGCGCATACGAGGTCCAGCCCAGCGCGATCGACAGCGCGCAAGGAATGGGGGGCAACGCCGAGCCTGGCGTCCTCCACCTGCGCCAATGCGGTGCGCGCGCCGGACAGGAGCGCGTCATAGCCATCCGGGTCGTTGCCGAAGCGCAATTGCCCACCTTCGAGGGCGCGTCCGTCACAGCCGCCACGCTGGTAGAGCACCGGGAGGAGGGTCAGCCCGATCCCTGCAGTCTCCGCTGCTGCGACGATCCGCGCCGAGAGCTCGGCACGGTCCGCATAGGGGGTGCCGGAGGGCGCATGGTGGAGGTAGTGAAACTCCGCGACCGCACCGTACCCCGCCTCAAGCATCTCGAGAAAGGCCAGAGCGCTGATCCCCTCGATGTCGTCCGGCGTCAGGACATCGAGGAAACGGTACATCGCCCGGCGCCACGTCCAGAAACTGTCGCGTCCCACTAGGCGGCTGCCGTCCGGCGCCCGACCCTCCGTCAGGCCCGAAAGCGCCCGCTGAAAGGCGTGCGAATGCAGGTTGGTCGGAGCGGGCAGCAGCAGATCGACCCGATGCACCGCCGCGTCTTTCGGCGGCTCCGATGGTTTCCTGGCGTCCGTTCTCACCTCCGCGATGCGCCCGGAGACCACTCGCACCACGACGTTTTCAGCCCATCCTTCGGGCAGCAGCGCCCGTGCCGCATGGACAATCATCTGCGCCTCCGCTTCGGCGTTGACAGAATATGTAGCTACATATTATCGACGTCGGAAAAGAGCGCAACCCATGGCGTGAGGACAGCCGATGCCGGAAGGCTCTGGGTCAGAGGGTCTGACATTGACCGATCTGCGGGTGGCGACCATGCAGCCCCACGGCGGCGCATACAGCGCAGGCAAGGTCCCCTATGGCTTGATCGAAGATGCGTCGATCGTAATCGCGGACGGCGCGATCCTGGCCGTTGGTCCGGCCTCAGACGTGCCGCAGACGGGCCGCGTCGTGCGCCTGGAGGGGCGGCTGGTCACCCCCGGGCTGGTTGATTGTCACACGCATATCGTCTTCGCCGGAGACCGATCCGGGGAGTTCGAGCAGCGGCTGAAAGGGGTGCGCTACGAGGAGATCGCGCGCGCGGGGGGCGGGATCGCCGCCACGGTCGCAGCGACGCGGGCGGCGCCCCAAGAGGCCCTCCTGGCGCAAACCTTGCCGCGGGTCGACGCTTTGGCCGCGGGCGGCGTGACGACGGTGGAGGTCAAGTCCGGTTACGGGCTCGACATCGACACCGAGCTCAAGATGCTCGAAACGGCGCGCGCTCTGGCCACGCATCGGGCCATGGAGGTGCGCACGACGTTTCTGGGTGCGCACGCGGTGCCCCAAGGGATGGACCCCGAGGACTATCTCGGCACTCTTTGCCTGCCTACCCTCGATGCGGCGCAGGCACGGGGGCTCGTCGACGCCGTCGATGGCTTTTGCGAGGGGATCGCCTTTACCGCCGAGCAAATCGAACGCGTTTTTGAACACGCCAAGATGCGCGGCCTGCCGCTTAAACTCCATGCCGAACAGCTCAGCCACAGCGGTGGGACAGCGCTCGCGGCCCGATTTGGGGCGCTTTCGGCTGATCATGTCGAATACGCCACCGAGGCGGATGCCCGAGCACTGGCCGCCAGCGGTACGGTCGCAACCCTGCTGCCTGGTGCGTTCTACACCCTGAACGAGAGGCAGAAACCGCCCGTCGACGCCTTCCGCGCCCATGGGGTCGCAATGGCGGTGGCCACGGACTGGAACCCGGGGTCCTCGCCCTTGGGCTCACTGCTCCTGGCGATGAACATGGCGTGCACCCTCTTTGGTCTGACGCCGGAGGAGGCCCTGGCCGGGACGACACGCCACGCGGCACAGGCGCTGGGCCTCGCCGACCGCGGCATCCTCGCACCGGGCAAGCGCGCGGATCTCGCCGTGTGGGATGTCGCATCGCCAGCGGCGCTGTCCTATGGGATCGGCCTCACGCCGCTCCACGCACGCTATGTCGCGGGTAGGGCGGACCAATGATCCTGAACCCTGGCGCGACGCCCCTGACACAGCTCCAGCATATCCTGCAACGCGGCGGCCCGATCCGCCTTTCGCCCGACGCCCGCGCCGGGATTGTCGCGAGTGCCGCTGTGGTGGAAGACATCGCCGCCGGAGCCGCAGCCGCCTATGGGATCAACACCGGGTTCGGCAAGCTCGCGTCCGTCCGCATTCCACCGTCGCAGACGGCACAGCTCCAGCGCAACCTGGTGCTTTCGCATTGCTGCGGCGTTGGAGAAGCGCTGGAGCCGGAGACGACCCGACTGATGATGGCGTTGAAGCTGCTGTCGCTCGGGCGCGGCGCGTCCGGGGTGCGCCCGGAGACCTGCGATCAGATCGAGGCGATGCTGGCGGCAGATGTGTTGCCGGTCGTTCCGGTTCAGGGATCGGTCGGCGCGAGCGGCGACCTGGCGCCGCTGGCCCATATGGCAGCGGCGATGATCGGCGAAGGCGCGGCGCAAGTAGGCGGGCGGCGCATGCCAGCCGCCGAGGCGCTGCGGGGCGCCGGGCTCGACCCGCTTGTCCTGGGGCCCAAGGAAGGGCTGGCGTTGCTCAACGGCACGCAGTTTTCGACGGCCTGCGCCCTGGCCGCTGCCTTTGACGCCTGGGACCTTGTGCGCGCCGCGATCGTCACGGCTGCTCTGTCGACAGACGCGATCATGGGCTCGACCGCACCATTGCGGCCGGAAATCCACGCCCTGCGCGGGCACCGTGGTCAGATCGACGTGGCCACCGCGACGCGCGCGCTGATCGCCGGGTCGGAGATCCGGGAGAGTCACCGCGAGGGGGATCACAGGGTGCAGGATCCCTATTGCATTCGGTGCCACGCCCAGGTGACGGGCGCGGCGGTGGACCTGTTGCGCTTTGCCGCGACGACGCTCGAGACCGAGGCCAATGGCGTGACGGACAACCCGCTGGTCCTGGCGGAGACGGGTGATGTCCTTTCCGGCGGGAACTTCCATGCCGAGCCCGTGGCCTTCGCCGCAGACCAGATCGCGATGGCCCTCAGCGAGATCGGGGCGATAGCCCAGCGCCGGGTGGCGCTGATGGTGGACCCGACCCTGTCCTTTGATCTGCCGTCGTTTCTGACGCCGGAGCCGGGCCTCAACTCCGGGCTGATGATCGCCGAAGTCACGACCGCCGCACTGATGAGCGAGAACAAGCATCTCGCGCATCCCTGCTCGATTGACAGCACGCCCACCTCCGCCAATCAGGAGGATCACGTCAGCATGGCCGCCCACGCGGC
>JBCCYI010000217.1:0-7448 GCA_039189975.1 Pseudomonadota bacterium | reverse complement strand
GGAGCTGGGCGCATGAACGCACCTGTGAAAATCGATGACTTGGAAGTCGGCTTCGACGTGCCGGCGGCCGTCGGTATGGACGAAAGCGAGATCCAGACCCCTTGTCTGATCCTTGATCTCGATGCGCTTGAGCGCAACATCAAGAAAATGGGCGATTACGCAAAGGCCCACGGCATGCGCCACCGCGTGCATGGTAAGATGCACAAATCGGTCGATGTGGCGAAGCTGCAGATGGAGCTTGGTGGCGCCGTCGGTGTCTGCTGTCAGAAGGTGAGCGAGGCAGAAGTCTTTGCGCGCGGCGGGATCACGGATGTGCTCGTGTCCAACCAAGTACGCGATGCGGCCAAGATCGACCGGTTGGCGCGGATGCCGAAGCTCGGCGCGCGGACGATCTGCTGCGTCGACGATGTGACCAATGTGGCCGATCTCTCGGCGGCTGCGCAGAAGCACGGCACCGAGATCGAGTGCCTGGTGGAGATCGATTGCGGCGCGGGGCGCTGCGGCGTGACGACGACGCCGGCAGTGATCGAGATCGCCAAGGCGATCGACGCGGCTGCCGGCCTCAAGTTCGGCGGCATACAGGCCTACCAGGGTGCGATGCAGCACATGGACAGCTATGAGGACCGTAAGGCGAAGATCGCCGTTGCGGTCGCGATGGTCAAAGATGCAGTCGACGGGCTCAAGGCCGAGGGGCTGGAGTGCGACATCGTCGGAGGCGGCGGCACGGGCTCGTATTACTTTGAGTCGACATCGGGCGTGTACAACGAGTTGCAATGCGGCTCCTATGCTTTCATGGACGCGGATTATGGCCGCATCCTCGACAAGGACGGCAAGCGGATCGACCAAGGCGAATGGGAGAACGCGCTGTTCCTGCTGACATCGGTGATGAGCCACGCCAAGGCCGAGAAGGCGATCTGCGATGCGGGTCTGAAGGCGCAGTCGGTCGATTCCGGTCTGCCGTTCATCTTCGGACGCGACGATGTGGAATACGTCAAGTGTTCGGACGAGCACGGGGTGATTTCGGACCCGAATGGCGCTTTGGCGGTCAATGAAAAGCTGCGGCTGGTGCCGGGGCATTGCGACCCGACCTGCAACGTGCACGATTGGTATGTCGGTGTGCGCGGCGGCAAGGTCGAGGTGGTGTGGCCGGTGTCGGCGCGCGGCAAGGCCTACTGACGCGATAGACCCTGCCGGGGCACGGCCTGGAGATCGGTCGTGCCTCCGGCGGCGGTATTTTTTGCAAGAAGAAAACGTGGAAAGACGAAGCAGGGGCGTTCGGCCTGGCCGGATCGTGCCTTGCGTGGGGGCAGGGATGCAGATTGTTCCAGAGCGCGAGATCGCGGGTTTGATGGACGAGGGCGCGGCGTTTGAGGCTGTTGAGGCGGTGTTCGCGGCGATGGCGCGGGGCGACGCGTATAACTTTCCGGTGGTGCGCGAGGCGATCGGGCATGCGGATGCGCTCTACGGCTTCAAGTCGGGGTTTGATCGGGCAGGGTTAGTGCTGGGTCTGAAGTCGGGCGGATACTGGCCCGGCAATGCGGACAAGGGACTGACCAACCACCAATCGACCGTGGTGCTCTTCGATGCTGACACCGGGCAATGCAAGGCGTTGGTTGGGGGTAATCTGCTGACGGCGCTCAGGACGGCGGCGGCCTCGGCGGTGTCGATCAAGCATCTCGCGCGGGCGGATGCGAAGGTGTTGGGGATGATCGGTGCCGGTCATCAATCGGCCTTTCAGATGCGGGCCGCGGTGCGCCAGCGGTCTTTCGAGAAGGTCGTTGGGTGGAACTATCATCCGGATATGCTGCCGCGTCTGGCGGAGACGGCGGAGGCGCTTGGCCTGCCGTTTGAGGCGGTCGAGCTCGATCAGATGGGCGCGGAGGCGGATGTGATCGTGTCGATCACGTCGAGCTTTGCGCCGTCGCTTCTGGATGCCCATGTCACGCCGGGGACACATGTTGCATGTATGGGAACCGATACGGTCGGCAAGCAGGAAGTCGAGCCCGCCCTGGTTGCGCGTGCGACCGTCTTCACCGACGAAGTGGCGCAGTCGGTGACGCTTGGTGAAGCGCAGCATGCCGTCGGTGCTGGACTGATGGCCGAGGGTGACATCACGACGATTGGCGAGGTGATCGAGGGCACGCATCCGGGGCGGACCTCTGACGCAGAGATCACGCTCTTTGACGGGACGGGTGTCGGCTTGCAGGATCTCGCGGTCGCCGATCGGGCGCTGCAAGTGGCGGTGGCGCGCGGGATCGCGCAATCGGTTGAATTCTGACGCGTCGGGAGAGCGTGATGGGCGTGCGGGTCGCGATCAATGGGTTTGGACGGATCGGGCGGAGTGTGCTGCGCCTGGTTGCGACGGGGCAGGCGCCAGGGGTCGAGATTGCACTGATCAACGAGATCGCGGATCATGAGACCTGTGCCTATCTCTTTCGGTATGACAGCGTCTACGGCCCATTTCCCGGCGAGGTACGCCACATGCCGGGTAAACTGGAAGTTAATGGACGGGCGATGGCGCTGGCTTCTGCGCCGGAGATTGACGCGTTGGACCTTGGGGGGGTCGACGTTGTGCTGGAGTGCACCGGGCGAGCCAATACGCGGGAGGTGGCTGAGCGGGGTTTGCGCGCCGGCGCTGGGCGCGTGTTGATTTCGGGCCCGTCCGCGGCGGCGGACGTCACGGCGGTGATCGGGGCAAATGAGGAGGCGGCGCTTGGCGCGCGCATCGTGTCGAACGCGTCGTGTACGACCAATGCGCTCGCGCCGCTCCTGAAGCTGGTTGATGCCTCCTATGGTGTGGCGAGCGGCCATATGACGACCGTCCACTGCTACACCGGCTCGCAACCGACCGTGGACACGCCGCGTGGCCCCTTGGAGCGGGCGCGAGCGGCGGCGCTCTCCATGGTGCCGACGTCGACCTCCGCAGGACGGCTCGTGGACATTGTCCTGCCGGAGTTGGCGGGTCGGGTCACGGCGCGTGCCGTGCGGGTGCCGACGGCGTCTGTGTCCGCTCTGGATCTCATGGTCGTGCTGCGCACCGCGCCGTCGACCGAGGAGTTGAAGGCCACGTTGCGTTCTGCGGCGGGTCGCCTGATCGGATGGGAGGACGCGCCCCTGGTGTCGACCGACCTGCGCGGGCGGACGGAGAGCGTCATTTTGCAGAGCCCGGAGATTTCGGTGGCCGACGGGGGCGTTGCGCGCATCTTTGGCTGGTACGACAATGAGTGGGGATTCTCCGTGCGTCTTCTGGAGATGGCGGCGCTGATGGCGCGAGAGGCGGCGTCGGCGCGATAGGGATCTCATCCAAAGGTAATTCCTTTGCTCGGCTGAAAAGGACGCGCCAGGGGACATATGCGTCGCCAGAGCGCTACGGACCCACTGCCCGGCAGGGCGCTGCGAGGTTTCGCCGAGACGGGCATGGCCGAGCTGAGGACCGCGGACAGGATCCTCTGTGTTCTTGTGGCCGCTGATCGAACGCGCACGTTCGCCGTGGCGCAACGCGTCGAGACGGCGCACCGCGAAACGGCAAGGCTAACGGCAAGGAAGGTCCTAGGGCCGTTCGTTGACGCATGGGTCGGCGCAACCCGCCGCTGGTGCCGTCCCAGACCCTCATGATCCAACCGTATCCTGGCGGTGGTGTCAGCGGATGCTCCATTGATCCGAGCGACCGCTGGCGACGGCGTCCAAGGCGCTGCGAAACTACGATACCGCACGCGATCCACGCCCGGTCGATGCGGTTCGACCTCTCCAGGGTCAGCGCGGCCGCTCGGGGGCCATGCTACCCTCCAACGTTGCGAAGAGTGCCGAAGACGTCCGCCGCAGGTCCGAGGGCGATGCCGCGCGGGAGCTGCCGCGTCCTGAAGCGGCATCCATCCGACCTAACGGCACACTTGCGTGGCTTTCTCCTATCCGGGATGGTGCGAGACCAGCCGCCACAAGAGCGGTACCCCAGAGGAGGAGAACGCCGTGGCCAAGTTTCGCGGGATCGACGATTGCCGAGCGATTGAGGCGGAGGGACCGTGGGCGGAGCGTGATCTGCCGCCAACGCTCTATGGGCTTTTGGCGCGCACGGCAGAGCGGCACGGTGCTCGACCCGCCTGCACGTTTCAGCTTTTCTCCGATCCGGGCGCGCCGTCCGAAACGCTGACGTGGTCCGAGCTGCACGACCTTGTGGCGCAGACCGCGAACCTCTTGCGCAGCCTCGGTATCGGGGAGGGCGACACGGTGGCGTTTCTTCTGCCCAATTGCAACGAGACCGTCCTGACGCTCCTCGGCGGAGCCGTTGCGGGGATCGTCAGCCCGATCAACCCGCTGCTGGAGCCCGACAAAATCGCCGGTATCTTGCGTCAGACCGAGGCCAAGGTGCTGGTAACGCTCAAGGCCTTCCCAAAGTCAGACGTGGCGCAGAAGGCGGCCGAAGCCGTGCGGCGTGCGCCCGATGTCACCCATGTGCTGGAGGTCGATCTGAGGCGCTACCTGACGGGCCTCAAGCGCCTGTTGGTGCCTCTGCTGCGCCCGAGGAGCCCCGTCCAGCATCGGGCCGCGGTTCTGGACTTCAACGCCGAGATCGCCAAGCAGCCCAAGCGTCTTGCCTTTAAGGATGCGAAAGGCGACCGGATCGCCGCCTATTTCCACACAGGTGGCACAACTGGTACCCCCAAAGTCGCGCAGCATGCCTATTCGGGCATGATCTATAACGGCTGGATCGGGCAGACATTGCTCTTCACCGAGGATGACGTGGTCCTCTGTCCGCTGCCGCTCTTTCACGTCTTTGCGGTCCACCCGATCCTTATGTCGATGGTCACCAGTGGGGCGCATGTGATCTTCCCTACGCCACAGGGCTATCGGGGCGAGGGCGTTTTCGACAATTTCTGGAAGCTCATCGAGCGCTGGAACGTGACCTTTATGATCGGCGTGCCCACGGCTCTTGCCGCTCTCATGCAGCGCTCCGTCGATGCGGATCTCAGCTCGCTGCAATGCGCCTTTTCGGGCTCCGCGCCGCTGCCCATCGAGCTTTATCGCCGGTTTGAGGACGCGTGCGGGGTCACGATCATCGAGGGCTACGGACTGACCGAGGCGACCTGCCTTGTTGCGTGCAACCCGGTCGACGGCACCAAGAAGATCGGGTCTGTCGGTGTGCCGTTCCCGCACACGGACGTGAAGATCATGCGCCACAGCGGCGGCGAGGTCGAGGAGTGCGGGACGGACGAGGTCGGCGAGATCTGCGTGGCCAATCCCGGGGTGTTGCCGGGCTCGACCTATGTCGAGAGTGACCGCAACCTGCACCTCTTTCACTACAACCAGTACCTGCGCACCGGCGATCTGGGGCGGATCGACAGCGACGGATACGTTTGGATCACGGGGCGGGCGAAGGACCTGATCATCCGCGGTGGCCACAACATCGACCCGGCCCTGATCGAGGAGGCGCTGCTCGGCCACGAGGCGGTGTCCTTTGCCGGTGCGATCGGACAGCCGGACAGCCACGCCGGCGAGTTGCCGGTGGCCTATGTGGAACTGGTCGCGGGCGCGACGGCGACGCCGGAAGACCTGCTGGCCTTTGTCGCGCCTCGGATCGGGGAGCGGGCGGCGATCCCCAAGCGGATCGAGGTGCTGGACGAGCTGCCCAAGACGGCCGTGGGGAAGATCTTCAAGCCGGATCTGCGCAAGCGAGCGATCACACATGTCTACGATTCAGCGCTGGAAGGCGCGGGGGTCGGCGCGCGCGTCGCGCAGGTGGTGGACGACGGCAAGCTTGGCCTTGTCGCAGAGCTGACGCAAGTGAGCGCGGACGAGGATGCCGCCGTTGCAAAGACGCTGGGTGGCTTCACCCGGCCCTGGCGGTGGTCCGCACCCGCCCCGCGCCAGACCGAGAAGACCTGACCGCAAGGGCCGCCCGCGCCGATGGGTCGCGCCGATGGGTCGCTTTGGTGATCGCGTGCTCCCGCGGCATGGCCAAAGGGCCCGGCTGGCGGGCGATGGGCGCGTTCAGGTCTTCCCGACGGGGTCCGCCACGTGTCCGGTCGAGCAACGCCTGCCCCGTTGAAAGAGGTCAGGCCGCCACGGGTGTGATCAGGTGATCTCCCTGCGCGCGGTTGGAGTTCACCTCGACATCGACACGGTGCCAGGCCAGTGTGCCTTCGGGCGGGGCTGTCATAAGCGGGGCGGCACCGTGGCCCGCTTCCCCGAGCCATTTCGGCCAATCCTCAGGGGCGAGTACAACCGGGCAGCGATGGTGCAGCACCGCCATGTCGGGCGCGGCCGCGGTGGTGACAATCGCGACGGTCCGGTGGGTTTGCATCGCGCCGTCGACCTTGGCACTCCAATCCTGCCAGATGGCTGCAAAGGCGAGGGGGGCGGTGTCGGCGCGGGTGATGTACCAGGGCAGTCGCTTGCCCTCCGCGTCCTTCGTCCATTCATAGAATCCTGTAGCGGGCAGAAGGCACCGCCGCGCTCGACATGCAGCGCGAAAGGCGGGTTTCTGCGCTATGCTCTCGGCGCGTGCGTTGATCAGGAGCGGGCCGTCGGTGGGCGTCTTGTACCAATGGGGCAGAAAGCCCCAGCGCATTGGCACCATGTGCCGCAGCCCCGCCTCAGATCGGATTACGGCAACGCTTTGTGTCGGGCAAATGTTGTATCGGGGTGGTTCGGGCAGGTCATTGGCCGGGCTTGCGCCAAAGAGCGACGCCAGCGCCGTGTTGGGATCCGTCATCACAAACCGTCCGCACATGGCCAAAGTCTAGCAGAGCTTTCGGCCAGGGACAGCCTGCGTTGCCCAGACGATTGCCGCATCGGTCCTTTTGCGTTAGGCTCAATGCAATAAACGAGCATACACGCCGGACAATCGGCACCGATACAGGCCCAGACACGCGTGACCGCGCTAAAGCGATATGCCCACCTGGAATGCCCGGGGGTGTGGCGGCCCGATCCGGACGCACAGCGCCGGGAGGTCGTCGTGACCTTCGGGTACGCCTCGCTCGTGATCACGGATATGGCCGGGCGCGCCCTCTCGCATTGGTCGTTGCCGGCGACAGCACGGATCAACCCCGCGGCGGTGCCCGCCCTCTATACCCCTTCGGCCGAAGCCACTGAGACGCTGGAGATCGACGACGACACGATGATCGACGCGATCGAGACCGTCCGTCGCGCTGTGGCGCGGGCCCGGCCGCGCACCGGTCGCGTACGGCTGCTGGCGCTGGCTGCGGCGATCGTGGGCTCGGTTGCGCTGACAACATGGTGGCTGCCGGAGGCGCTGGTGTCCCACGCGGTCGCTGTCCTGCCGGAGCCGACGCGGGCGGAGATCGGGGGAGAGGTGGTCGAGGCGTTGGCGCGGGTCTCGGCCGCGCCCTGCCGAGCGCCGCAGGCTGACCGCGCGCTGGCGGACCTTGCCGCCATGCTGACCCCGCAGAGCCGTTTCGCACAGATCCGAGCAACCCGTTCGGACGTGGCAG
>JBCCYI010000216.1:0-7501 GCA_039189975.1 Pseudomonadota bacterium | reverse complement strand
GGCCGCGTCGCGCCTCCGCATGGAGGTCGACAGCAAGCCCGAGGAGCTCGACGCGCTCGACCGGGAGATCCTGCAAAAGCAGATCGAGGCAGAAGCCCTCAAAAAGGAGGACGACACCGCCTCCCGCGACCGTCTCGAAAAGCTCGAGGAGGAGCTGAGCAACCTCCAGCAACGCTCCGCCGAGATGACCGCGCAGTGGCAGCACGAGCGCGACAAGCTCGACGCCGCGCGCGACCTCAAGGAGCACCTCGACCAGGCCCGCGCCGAGCTCGACATCGCCAAACGCCAGGGTGATCTGGCCAAGGCCGGCGAGCTCTCCTACGGCATCATCCCAAAGCTCGAAAAGCAGCTTGCCGAGGCCGAGCAGAGCGACAGCGACGTGATGGTCGAAGAGGCCGTCCGCCCCGAGCAGATCGCCGAAGTCGTCGAGCGCTGGACCGGGATCCCGACGTCGAAGATGCTCGAAGGGGAGCGCGACAAGCTCCTGCGGATGGAGGACGAGATCGGCAAGCGCGTCATCGGCCAGCGCCGTGCGGTGACGGCCGTGTCCAACTCCGTGCGCCGGGCGCGTGCGGGCCTCAACGATGAGAATCGCCCCCTCGGCTCGTTCCTCTTCCTCGGCCCGACAGGCGTCGGCAAGACGGAGCTGACCAAAGCCCTCGCGGAATTCCTCTTCGACGATGACAGCGCAATGGTCCGCATCGACATGTCGGAGTTCATGGAAAAGCACGCCGTCGCACGGCTCATCGGCGCGCCTCCGGGCTATGTCGGCTATGACGAGGGCGGCGTGCTGACCGAAGCTGTCCGCCGCCGACCCTACCAGGTCGTGCTCTTCGACGAGGTCGAAAAGGCCCATCCGGATGTCTTCAATGTCCTGCTCCAGGTGCTTGATGACGGGGTCCTGACGGACGGCCAGGGCCGCACGGTGGACTTCAAGCAGACGCTCATCATCCTGACGTCCAACCTCGGCGCCCAGGCCCTCTCCCATCTGGTCGATGGGGCCGACCCGAGCGACGCCAAGCGGTCCGTGATGGAAGCGGTGCGCGCCCACTTCAAGCCGGAGTTCCTGAACAGGCTCGACGACATGATCGTCTTCGACAGGCTCGGCCGCGAGGACATGGCGGGGATCGTCGAAATCCAGCTCGCCCAACTCGGCACGCGCCTGGCACGGCGGGGCATCACGCTCGAGCTCGACGACGGCGCAAAGACGTGGCTGGCCGATGAAGGTTACGATCCAGTCTACGGCGCCCGGCCTCTGAAACGCGTCATACAAAAGAGCCTGCAGGACCCGCTGGCCGAGGCGATCCTGGCCGGGGAGTTACAAGACGATGCAATCGTCAAGGTCGGTGCCGGTGCCGAAGGTCTCCTGATCGGCGACCGCGTCGGCACCGCCAACCGCGAAGCACCCGAGGCCGCCGTCATCCACTAACAGGCAGCTCCGCAAAGGATCGGGGCGACCATGCATCGCCATGGCCGCCCCGTTGCGCAATCAGGCCAAGAGACAGCTGGCTCCAGGAGAACGCGCCCGCAAAAGGTCGATCCATGCCTCCTGACTCACACCTGCGGCCTGTCTTCATTGTGCTCCAAGTATCCCGGGGGAAGGGCGCGGCAGCGCCCTGGGGGCAGCGCCCCCCGCCCCCCGCGACGGACCGGGCTGGCCTATGGCAGGAGCACCCTGTCGATGGCGTGGATTACGCCGTTCGAGGCGATGATGTCTGCCGAGACAACGCGCGCATCATTGATGCGCACCCCGTTCCGGCCATCAACGCGGAGGCTACCGCCCTGTACGGTATCGACGGTCAGGTGCTCTCCGGCAATCTGGTCGGAGGTCACGGCGCCGGGAATGACGTGATACGTCAGGATCGACACGAGCTGATCCTTGTTTTCGGGTTCGAGCAGGCTCTCGACAGTGCCGGCCGGCAACGCGGCAAAGGCCGCGTTGGTCGGGGCGAACACCGTGAAAGGGCCGTCGCCCTTGAGGGTGCCCACGAGATCGGCGGCTGTGACAGCAGCGACAAGTGTTCCGAAGGTATCCTCATTGGACGCCGCGATGTCGACGATGTCCGGCGTGCCGCCGCCGGGGGCACAGGCGGCCAAAAGGGCCAGGGTTGCAGAAGCGGTAGCCGCAAGGGCGAAGCGACGGTTCATAGGAGCCTCCGTAATGCTCTAGGGGTCAGTCAGGTCTTGAGGTCTGCACCGCGCGACCCGTAGGCCGCGCGGCGTGTCAGCGATGTCGCGCACGGGGCGCGAGGTCTTAGTTTTCGTCCGCGGGCAGGATGACCGCGTCGATCACGTGAATCACGCCGTTCGAGGTTTCGATGTCGGCGGTAACGATGTTGGCGCCGTCGACCATCGGGCCATTGGCGAGCGTGATGGTCACTTCGGAGCCCTCGACCGTGGCTGCGGTCAGACCTTCAGAGAGGTCGGACGACATCACCTTGCCGGGGATCACATGGTAGGTGAGGATTGCGGTCAGCGCGTCGGTGTCTTCGAGCAATGCTTCGACCGTACCGTCGGGCAGCGCGGCGAAGGCCTCGTCTGTCGGCGCGAAAACGGTGAACGGACCGTCGCCCTTCAGCGTTTCCACCAGGTCGGCGGCCTGGACAGCCGCGACAAGCGTTTCGAAGGACCCAGCGGCGACGGCCGTGTCGACGATGTCCTTGGCGCCATGGCTGCCGGCATAGACCGGCGCGGACAGCAGCGTAGCAGTCGCGAGAGCAGCGAGCGTGGTGCGGATCATGTGTCTCTTCCTTTCGAAGTTGAGATGCTCCCGAATGCGGAAGCACTCGGGTAACGCCCGAAGTAGAGCTTTGGATCTGCGCGGGTTCCCGCTCTCGGCGGAGGAACGCGCGTTGACCTTATGCACGCGGACGCTAAGCGATGCGTGGGAAATTATTCCACACACACTTTCGTGATCAGCCGTGTTCTTTCGTGACCGCGTGTTCAGAGCTCTGCGCGCAAAGGTCGGGCGGCCCGGCGCCGGACCCGAGTGTTGACGGGATCGGCATCGAGGCTGAGCGAATTGGGGCTTGCACCAACGCGCACGCCCTACTTTGGTGTCGGAACCGAGCGATGGAAGGAGCTAGGATGGACGTGTGGATGAGCTGGGCACTCTGGGGCCTGCAGTTTATGGCGCTTTCCTTCGTGATGGTGGTGGGCGCGATCCTCGCCATCGTGATTGCGTTCTTCATCGTGGACCGGGTGCAAACCAAGGATGCGATCCGGCGCAACTACCCGGTGATCGGGCGGTTTCGGGGACTCTTCTCCGCGTTGGGCGAGTTCTTTCGGCAATACTTTTTTGCCATGGACCGTGAGGAGTTGCCCTTTAACAGGGCGCAGCGACACTGGGTCGAGAATGCTTCCGAGGGGCGGAGCAACACGCTGGCGTTCGGTTCGACGCGCAACCTCAACGTGGTCGGCACCCCGATCTTCGTCAACGCCGCCTTCCCCCCGATTGACGACCAGTTTGCATCGACGGAGCCGCTGGTGATCGGACCGCAGACGCGCAAGCCGTTCGCCGCGCGGTCGATCTTCAACATTTCCGGCATGTCCTACGGCGCGATTTCAAAGCCCGCGGTGCTGTCGCTGTCGCGCGGGGCGGCCAAGGCCGGCGTCTGGCTGAACACCGGAGAAGGTGGCCTGTCACCCTATCATCTCGAAGGCGGCTGCGATGTCGTCTATCAGATCGGCACGGCCAAGTATGGCGTGCGCGATGCCGAGGGGCGGCTGTCGGACGAGAAGCTGCGCAAGATCGCGGCGCACGAGACCGTGCGGATGTTCGAGATCAAGCTGGCGCAGGGGGCCAAGCCGGGCAAGGGCGGGATCCTGCCCGCCGCCAAGATCACGCCTGAGATCGCTCAGATCCGGGGCATTCCGGTTGGACAGGATTCCATTTCTCCGAACCGGCATGTCGAAGTAAACAGCTGGGACGACCTCTTGGATCTGATCGGCCACGTCCGCGAGGTGACGGGCAAGCCGGTTGGGTTCAAAACGGTGATCGGGTCGCCGACGCACTTCCGGGAGTTCTTCGAGGCGGTGCAAGCGCGAGGACCGGAGGCGGCACCGGACTTTATTACGCTCGACGGCGGCGAGGGCGGCACCGGGGCCGCGCCCATGCCGCTGATGGACCTCGTGGGCATGCCGATCCGGGAGTCGCTGCCGCGCATCGCCAATCTGCGTGACGAGTTCGGTCTCGCCGGTCGCATCCGCCTGATTGCCTCAGCCAAGCTGGTCAATCCCGGCGATATTGCATGGGCGCTCGCGGCGGGCGCGGACTTTGTGACCTCTGCGCGGGGGTTCATGTTTGCGCTGGGCTGCATCCAGGCGCTGAAGTGCAACAAGAACACATGTCCCACCGGGATCACCACGCACCAAAGGCGCCTCCAGCAGGGGCTTGTGGTGGAGGAAAAGTTCGAGCGGGTCGCGTCCTATGCCAAATCGATCAACAAGGAGGTCGAGACGATCGCGCACTCGGTGGGCGTGCCGGAGCCCCGTCAGCTGCGCCGCCGCCATGTCCGGCTTGTCCAATCGGATGGCACCTCGCTGCCCATGAACGAGCTTTACCCCTCCTATGTCGCAGGCCAGCCTTTGCCGGACGTGCCGCGTCCGGCGGATGCGGGCCATCACCGCTTTTGAGAGGGGCTTGCTCGCACCCAGAAAACGAATGCGTGAGAACGTGACATCGGACGCACATCTCCGCGTGTTTGTCGCTAAGTAGGGTCAAGGACCGAGGAGAGAGATATGGCCCACCGCTGGAAGAACACCCTGACCCGCGAAGATGTGACGCCACGTGCGGCGTATCTCAACCGTCGCCAGATCTTCGCCGCGGGGGGAGCGGCGCTCGGGCTTGCGGGTCTCGCGGGGCTGGGCCTCTCGGGAAGTGGCAAGCCCGCCATGGCGGCCGCGGAGCTCGAGCCAAACAGCTGGGAAGAGATCACGACATACAACAACTTCTACGAGTTCGGCACCGGCAAGTCTGATCCCGCCAAGAACGCCCACACGCTCACGACGTCCCCCTGGGAGATCGTGATTGACGGCATGGTCGACAATCCGGGGACCTATTCCTTTGAGCAGGTCATGGAGGGCATGAGTGTCGAGGAGCGAATTTACCGCGTCCGCTGTGTCGAGGCATGGTCGATGGTCATCCCGTGGAACGGGTTTGAGCTGGCCGACCTGCTCGACAAGGTGGGCGTACAGGAGGGCGCGCGGTATGTGGCCTTCGAGACGGCTCTGCGCCCGGACGAGATGCCCGGGGTGCGCCTGCCGGTTCTGGATTGGCCCTATGTCGAGGGGTTGCGCCTTGATGAGGCGCGGCATCCGCTGACGCTGATGGCGACGGGGATCTACGGCGAGCCCATGCCAAACCAGAACGGCGCGCCGATCCGTTTGGTCGTGCCGTGGAAGTACGGCTTCAAGTCGATCAAGAGTATCGTGCGGATGACACTTACGGCCGAAGAACCGCCCACCAGCTGGAACAAGGCGAACTCGCGGGAGTATGGCTTTTATAGCAACGTGAACCCGACGGTGAATCATCCGCGATGGAGCCAAGCGACGGAACGCGTGATCGGCGGTGGGCTGCTGGCACGGCGCGTCGAAACGTTGATGTTCAACGGATACGAGGAAGAGGTTGCCGCGCTCTATGAAGGGATGGACCTCTCCGAGTTCTACTAGAGCTCATACGGCCCCAGCATGTATGGCGAGACGCTTCGCCGTGCGGTGGCGAATTCGGGTAGCTGCGGCCCCCGGCGAGGGGACCGGACCTGCTTGATGACCAAGAACGCTAAGCGGCTGCGACGGCTTTGACGTCCGAACGCTCTAATGCCTCCCCCTTTTTCTAAGACGCGCCAAGGGCGCCGGACCCAGAAGCCCCATGGCTTTGGTGTGCGGCGGCCTCGGTCCGCTTTTGGTACATGCGTCGCGCAGGTCGCGCGGTCCGATGATCAAAGCAGACGAGCTGGTCGTGAAACATAAGACCCCATACGTGATGAGGGTGCGCTCGCGTCGGCCTGGCACAAGCATAGATCGTTACAGCCGATGACGCGCTTGTCGAGCCACGTGATTTGGTCACGCGGCTCCTTACGCATATGTCAGGTCCAAGTGAGGACCTTCGATGATTGACCGCTCGAACCAGATACTGCGCCAAACCCCAACCTGGCCGCTTTACGCGCTGGCCCCGGTTCCTGTGGTCTGGCTGTTCTGGCAGGGGGCGATCGGAGGGCTCGGTGTTGAGCCCGTTGAGGTGATCGAGCACCAGTTGGGCCTGTGGGGCCTGTGGGGGCTGATTGCTGGTCTGTGCGTCTCGCCCCTGCGGCGGCACGTGGGGCTCAACCTGATCAAGTTCCGCCGCGCGTTCGGTCTGATCACCTTCTTCTACATCACGCTGCATCTCGCGGTGTGGGCCGTGCTCGACGTACAGATCGTGTCGCAGATGTGGGCGGACGTTCTCAAACGCCCCTACATAACGATCGGCATGCTGTCCTTCGTCATGATGGTGCCGTTGGCCGCGACCTCGACCAACGCGGCTATCCGACGGATGGGCGCGGTGAACTGGCAGCGGCTGCACCGAATGACGTATGGCGTCGCGTTGCTGGGGGCGCTGCACTTCGTGATGTTGGCAAAGGGCTTTCAGCTCGAGCCCCTGCTTTATATGTGCGCCGTGATCTCACTGATCACGATGCGCACGATGCGCACGCTTCCCAAAAAGCAGGGCTCGCGGATGCGGCGCGCGAGCTGAAAGGCCTCGACTTTCCGATTCCACAGATTCTGCCGGTGACTCGGGGAGTCAGCGACCGTTTTCGAGCTGACCCCAGGGCACATTCTGCGCGAGTCTGTGGAAAAACCGCGAAATCTGGGGATAAATGGTGTATAGAGGCCCGAGAGGTGGAGACCCAAAAGAAGAAACATCTCCCTCGAGCGGAAAATATGCATTGTTTTCAAGCGCTTCAGGCGAGCGCTAAAAAAATGTCATGTTTCCCGAAAAAAGCTCTTGCGGGCACCCGGCCTCATCCGTAAATACCCCTTCACCGGCGGCGCTGAGGCGCCAACGGGGCGCCAGACGGGCCAGCGGCACTAGCCAAGGCGACGAGGCGGAACAAAAAATCGAGAGATCGAGCAGGCGGGCGCGCCGAACAAGAAGTAGGCGCTCACGTTGGTTTTGTCTCTCCGCTCTTTGAAATTGCTGGTGACTGAAGAGATTTGTGGGCGGTTTGGTCCTCATACGACGGATCAAATCTCTGGCAGATCGACTTCCTAGACTTCGGTCGATGATGGAAGGTCAGCTTCACTGTTTGAACGGACTTCGTTTCCTTGGAAACGATGTACATCAAACAGATGACTCATTGGGTCCTTAGTCGGATCCAATGGATGTGCAGAGGTTCGAACGTCAAGAACGCAGCGATAGCAGCGTTTCAACTTGAGAGTTTGATCCTGGCTCAGAACGAACGCTGGCGGCAGGCCTAACACATGCAAGTCGAGCGCACCTTCGGGTGAGCGGCGGACGGGT
>JBCCYI010000215.1:0-7595 GCA_039189975.1 Pseudomonadota bacterium | reverse complement strand
TCCTTGCTTGCTACTAGCCAAGCGTTGGGTACGAGACGTATCAACAAGCCTCCATTGATCCACCTGCTCTGGCAAAATTGAGACTGCCAGCAATTCCTCAACAAAGCTGAGGGAGTAGGCAGGTCGCTTGAATCGGAGCTGAGAAAATTCACCGCCAACATGGTGAAGAGAAGGGCGTTGGCGATGGCCAGAAAGGCCCGCTCCGCCCAGGCCAGCAGGGTCTCAACCGTCGCGACGAGCTTCACTGCGCTGCCTGGGTCGCCCTGACCGTCGCGATGAAGCCCTCGGGCAACTCTCCGCTGGCGTCCTTCTCGGCATAGAACTCCGCCATTTTGGCGACGATCGGGCCGGTGTTGATCTCGTCATAGGTGACGCCGTCGGACTTCATGCGCGCGATGGCATCGTCGGCGATCGAGGCGGTTTTGGGCGCGAACTCGGCTGCGACGGCGTCGTACGCCTCAAGGATTTGCGCCTGCATGTCCGCGTCGAGGCCGTTCCAGGCCGCGGCATTGGCCATGAAGGCGATCCCTTGCGGATATTCGTTGTGACGGACGATATGCGGCGCGACCTCCTGGAAGCGCATCGATTCGACGAGGGCGATCGGGCTGTTCACAGCCTCGACGATGCCGCGACCGATCGACTCGTAGACATCTGTCCACGCCAAGGTGCGCACTTCGGCCCCGAGGTGGCGCCAGGCTTCTGCGGCGAGCTCGTTGGGGTGCATCCTGAGCTTCAGCCCTTCGATGTCTTCGAGCCCGGCAACGGGGCTGGCGGTGACCATCACGCGGTAGGGCCCGCGCACCATCTTGGTCTGGTCGCCCAGGACGGTGATGCCCGCTTCGGCTTCGATCTGGTCCAGCCAACCGGCGACCAGTTCACTTTCCATGAACCGAGACCAGTGGGCGCGATCTTCAAAGAGGAACGGCGCGCTCATGAATGTGATGTCCGGCACCCATTTGCGCAGATAGGAGCCGCCTTCGGGATAAAGATGCACGGTGCCGAGCTGCAGCTGTTCGAGGATTGCGTCGTCTTTGCCGAGCTGTTCGCTTGGATACACTTCGACGGTGATCTCTCCGCCGGTCGTCTCGCCGATCTTGTCGGCGAAGGCCTGGAACATCTGGCCCTCGATGGATTCGGCTGTTTGTTTGTGTGCCATGCGCCAGGTATCGGCCAGAACAACACTCGCAGGCATGATGAGCGCGGCGACTGCGGCCATCGCAAAAGTATGCTTGAAGGACATGATCAGTTTCCTTTCCTGTTGTTCATAACGTGGCTCGGCTTGGACATGCTCACTGGCTGGCGATGCCCCCCGCGGGGCTCGACACGGGCCAGTGCAAGCCGGAATGCTTCCGTTGGGTCAGTTCAGCATCCCCGCACCCGACCGTGCAAGCATATTCTCTGTCGCCCCGTCCTGTTGCCAAAGCGGAGCTTGACGTTGGACCCGCATGGATCTGTTGTGGCCCAACGAGATTGGCTGCGATGCAGAGAATGGAGCCCCGCCGTGACCTATGACCTCAATCCGATGCCGACAGAAGTCCCCCCCGCGCTGATCGAGAAGGCCGCGCGCGCTGAGACGGCCACGATCGGGCATCGCCGCCAGCTCGGCTTTGTCGACCGTGGGATCCAGCCCATCGCGCCGGGGCGGATCGCGGGAACGGCCGTGACTTTGGCCATTCCCGCGCAGGACAGCACATTGCTGCACCATGTCATCCAGTTTTTGCGCCCGGGCGACATTCTCGTGATCGACCGGCTGGGCGATGATCGCCATGCCTGCCTTGGCGGCGGGGTGGCTGTGGCGATCAAGGCGACCGGTTGCGCTGGCGTCATTCTGGATGGTCCGGCCACCGACCGCTCGGAAATTCTGGCAGAGGGGCTGCCTGTCTGGTGCCGGGGATTTGCGCCGATCACGACGCGGATTTACGACATCGGCGGGGCGTTTAACGTGGATGTGTGCTGCGGCGGGGCGGTGGCGCATCCCGGCGATCTGGTGATCGCGGATGACAGTGGCGCGCTCATTATGCCCGCAGAAAGCTGCGAGGCGGACATTGATTGGGCGCTCGAAAAACAAGCTGCCGAGCCTGGGGGCCACGAGAAAATGCGCGCCGGGGAGCGGATCGGGGACCGCTCGGGCGCGAGCGCCAAGGTGGCCAAGCGGTTGGGTGGAGCCTGACGGCTTCCGGACAAAAGCGACTGGCCTAGGCCGTTGTGGTTAGACCACGATGTCGAGGTCGGGCGGCACGGTGCCCTGCGACAGAGCGGAGAGGTTGGCCACCATACGGTTGACCGTCTTTGAATAATTGTCGGCCGCTTGCGAGGCGATGTGCGGCGTGACGATGGCATTCGGTGCTGCGAGCAGGGGATTGTCTGGCGTTGTCGGCTCGACGTCGAACACGTCAAACGCTGCGCCGCGCAGCTTGCCGGCTGAAAGCGCGACGGCGACGGCGTTTTCGTCTGCAATGCCGCCGCGAGCGGTGTTCACGAGGATGGCGCCCTCCTTCATGGTGGCAATCGAGTCTGCGTTGATAAGGTTCGCCGTTTGGGGCGTGAGCGCGCAATGGAGCGTGATCACGTCGGCCTCGGCGATCAGTTGGGCCACCGGGACGTGTTCGACCCCAAGATCGCGCGCCTCCTCCGGGGCGAGGGCATTGGGCTTGGCGTAAAGCAGGCGGCACCCGAACCCGCGCAGCAGCCGCGCCGTCTGCTTGCCGATATAACCGAGCCCGATCAGCCCGACCGTTTTGCCCGAGAGCGTGAGGCAACCGGGGCCGACGGTCCACTTGCCCCATTCCCCTGCTTGCATCCCGACATGCCCGGCGACGATCCCGCGTTGCAAGGCGAGCATCAGGGCGACGGCGGTTTCGGCAACGGGGAGCGCATTGCTGCCGGTTGTCCGCAACACCCGCACACCGACTTCGCGCGCCGTTTCAATCGCGATGTTGTCGTAGCCCACACCCCATTTGTGCACCGCGACAAGGGAATCCGTGCGGCCGACGCGCATCATTTCGGGGTCCACAGGCATGTCTGCGGTGATCAGATACTTGGCGCCCTGCAGCGCTGCCATCTGTGCGTCGCGCTCGCGGCTTTCGGCGGCGCGCACGGTGAAGGGCTCCGGAAAGTGCGACGCAAAGCGCGCAAGGCGATCCGGCGTCAGGGGATCGATCACGACGACACTCTCTGTCACGGCATTGGTCCTTTCGTCAGTCTTCTGTGTCCGCGTCTTCTTCATCGGGCGCCTTGTCTTCATCGGGCGCCTTGTCCGGCCAGAAGCGCACGCCGGGCCGTGCCAGACCGCCGCCGAGCGCTGCGACGACGCCGTCAGCCCGCCAGCAAGCCGCGCCTGTCATGACCCAGTCGGGGGCAAAGCGGATCGCGTTCATGCCGCCGCCAATATGGGGCACGATCCGCACGTCGTGCCCGCGGGCGCGCAGCGCCTCGGCGGCTTCGGCGCCATAGGCGCGCTCGATCTCGACATCGCCGCCTTGCGTCCAGACGCGCGGTGCCTCGACGGCTTCCTGCGGGCTCATCCCGTGATCGATCAGGTTGACAAGCGCTTGGAATGCCGACGGAAAAATGCGCAAGCCTCCGGGCAGACCAAGCGCTGCAAACGGGGCGTCGTTTTTCAGCACGATCATGGGGGCCATAGATGTCGGCACGCGTTTGCCCGGCGCGATGGAGAGCGCGCGGCCCGGCCGCGGGTCGAAGTTCAGCATGTAATTGTTGGGGATGATGCCGGTGCCGGGCACCATGATGCGCGCGCCGAAAATCCCATTGATCGTATGCGTTGCGCTGACCACGCCGCCGTCTTTGTCGGCCACGGTGACGTGGGTCGTATCTGCGGATTCGGTTGGGGCGGCGCTGTCCGCCCGTGGCCCTGCTCTGTCGCCGATGCCGGCCCTGAGCTGCTGCGCGTAGTCCTTGGAGGTCAGATGTGCGACCGGCACATCGACGAAGGCCGGATCGCCACTGTGGCGGCGCCGGTCGGCAAAGCCGATACGCATCGCCTCGACCAGCAGATGCACCCCTTCGGAGGACCCAAAGCCCATCCCGGCGAGATCATCACCCTCCAGCACGTTGAGCATTTGCGCGATATGCACGCCGGAGGAGGCAGGCGGTGGCGGGCCCACGATGACGGCGTCGCGGTAGGGCGCGAAGATCGCCTCCCGCTCGACGCTACGATAATCGCGCAGGTCGCGCGGCGACAAGGTGCCGCCATCCTGTGACGCACGCTCTGCCAGCGCGTCCCCGAGCGGCCCGCCATGGAGTGCCGCTGCCCCGTCCTTCGCGATAAGGCGCAGCGTGTCGGCATAGTCGCGCTGCAGAACACGCTCTCCGGGGGCGAGCGCCGTCCCGGATGGAAAAAACACGGCCGACATAGGGCCATCCGCTGCGAGGTCCGCCTCGCATTCGCGCACGGCCCCGGCGAGGTAATGCGTGGCGTCGAAACCGCGAAGGGCGAGGCGGATCGCGGGGGCGACGACATCCGCGAAGGGGAGCCGGCCGTAGCGCGCGTGCATCGCGCACCACCCTTCCAGGTTGCCGGGCGTGGCGATGGCGCAGCCGCCGACCACGTTGCGGCGCCCGACCACATCGTAGGACAGCGGGTTATCCGGTGCGACGGGCTCGAACGTGTTGGCATGGGCCGCGGCGGGCGCGGAGCTCATACAATCGACAATCACGTGTTGCCCCTCGGCCGTGCGCAGGTGGGCAAATCCACCGCCGGCAACGCCGACCATCATCGGTTCGACGACCGTGAGCGCCAGCAAGGTGGCCGTTGCCGCATCCACTGCGTTTCCACCGGCGGTGAGCATCTCGAGCCCTGCGGCTGTCCCCAGCGGGTGGTTGGCCACCACGACGCCGCCGGTGCCAGAGGCCGGCTGTTTCTCGCACGCAATGGTCATTGGGCTGTGCATAGGGTGTCCCGGTTGGGCGGCTCTCGTCCGGGTTCGAGACCCTGACGGCGCCTTAGGATTGATCCGATAGCTGCGACATGCGCCCCGCGAGGACGCGTGCCGTTGTGTCCAAAGCGAGAGGGCGCCTTGGTCCCTGTAGCGTTGGTAGTTGATTATCGTGTGATATCCCAGAGCCGAGTGGGCACCAAGCCTCTGCACAGCGAGAATGATCAGTGGCCCACGGAGCGAAGCTTTCGGGCTTCGCCTCGGGGCGCTTTGCGCGCTTTAGCATCGAAGGGCGGGGCAGATTCGAGGGCGCCGGTTACGGCGGGGGGAGCTCAGCGACGCTTTGCGTCAGCCGGTAGGTTCCGGGCCAGACACAGCCGCTTCGAGCGCTGCGATGTCGATCTTGTGCATCGTCATCATGGCGTCGAAGGCCCGTTGCGCCAATGCGCGGTCGGTATGCGTGGTCAGCTCGAGAAGGCGGCGCGGGGTGATCTGCCAGGAGAACCCCCAACGGTCCTTGCACCAGCCGCAGGCGTTCTCCGCGCCGCCATTCTCGACAATCGCGTTCCAATACCGGTCGGTCTCCTCCTGGGTATCGGTGACGACCATCAGGCTGACGGCTTCGTTGGCCTTGAAGTTGGGGCCTCCGTTCAGGCCGAGGAAAGCGCGCCCGAGCACGGTGAATTCGACGGTGAGCTCCACGCCCTCCGACCCGCCGGGAAATGCGCCAGGGGCGAGGTTGATCCGGCCGACATGGCTGTTGGGGAACGTGGCTGCATAGAATTCGGCGGCGTTTCGTGCTTCGCCATGGTCGAACCAGAGGCACGTCACGAGATCGGGCATTGCACGTTCTCCATGTTTGCAAGGGGGTTTGGCAATCCTGTGCTCTATCCTGCAGGAGTACAAGGTGGCGCGCGGTCGGTGCGCATTTCTCTCGTGCGTAGACTTGGTGTGGGCCGCGCAGGCGCGCCAATTTCGCGTGAAGGCGGCGTGGCTCATGCTGCCAGTGGCTCCGCTCCGGCGCTGTGTTTGCGACCAGAGAACCGCTTGCAGTCCTGTTACGATATACTTCTCTCATGAGGCCAAAGCATTGAACGCGAACGCAAAGTGCTCGGAGACAGCGTCGTGAGCGCGCTTGCCCTCGCAAATGTGCAGATGCGCGCCGTGCCGCCCGGATGACAGATCCCAGCCACGCCGTCCTTTCCGGGCAGTGTCTTTGGCATCACCGATCTCAATGCGATCAGCTTTGACAGCTCGCCCGGATGGTCCCTGCGCAGCGAGCCTCCCCGTGGCGTTGATTATGCCGAGTACCTTGAGCAAGCGGCCGATACGTTCGGTGTGAATGTGCAATGCGGTAACGAGGTGGCCTCGATTGAGCCGATCGACAAGGCCTTCAGCGTTCAAACCAGCCACGGGGACGTTACGGCGGATTTTGTGATCTGGGCCTGCGGGCATTTTGGCGCGCCGGACAATGCGGGCCTGCCTGGCGCGGAGCTGGGCCGCCATTACGGGACAGTTCAGGGCTGGGGCGCCCTGGCTGGACGGGGACAAGGATCCAAGCCGCAGCCTGTCGCCCTACACCCAGCAACGGCTTGGGGCCGTTCGCCAGCACCTTTCGATCACGCTCTTGCCTGACGCAGAGGTTATTGCGCTCGTTCCCGAGGCGGATGGCGTTCATATCCTGGGAGGCGACAGACGGTCCTGGATGGCGAATGGGCCGCCGGTGCTGGCCGCCGGTTTCATTGGCGGGACGCAGCGCGTCATAGATTGGTTTGATTACGGCGAGAACGGTCTGCCGCTGCTGACACCGCAGGACGAGTCCACCGCCATGCCGGGCCTGTCGCACACTTGGGCAGCATCGATCTACGCAGCGCAAGGTGCCGCAAGGCCGGGCCGATGAAGAGCGTCTGACTGACGACATCATCGAACTGGCTGGTCAGTACGGTCGCTATGGATATCGCATGGTGACGGGCCTGCTGAACAATGCGGGTCCCTCTCGGCCGATTTGCTGCGCAAATCGCCTGCCGGTCAACGGTTGTGTGAACCACAAGCGGGTCGAGCGGCGAGCCATTAAGTCCGCCATTGGTCCGAGGACAATGGCGAGCGGCGACGTGAAGGGCTGAAGGTCCCGCAAAAGCAAAAGAAGAAAGGGCGGCGTTCGCAAGCTCACCTAAACGATGGGTCATGTCTCCGGCTCAGGCCGGAGCGTCCAAACCATGTCTGGTCCTATGACGTCGTTCAGGACCGCACTGCTGACGAGCGCGTCTATCGGGCGCTGAACAACGAGACCTTGTCCGCCATTGGTCCAAAGACAATGGTCGAGTGACGAATACACCAGGGAAGCGCTGATGATCCGCGTGGATCGCAAGCTCAACTCAACGGACGTGCTGGATGCGTTGACGGACCTGTTCATCCTGCGCGGCCCGCCCGAATACATCCGTTCCGACAATGGCCCGGAGTTCACTGCACAGAAGGTGCGAGACTGGATCGCTGCCGTAGACGCCAAGACCGCTTACATCGAGCCGGGATCACCCTGGGAGAACGGATGCTGTGAAAGCTTCAACGCCCGGTTCCCGCAATGAAATGCTGCGGTCTTAGGTAGCAAATGCACCAGATTGCTGGGTGGACGATGGTCTGGCAGTAGGCTGCAATAGATGCATGAGCGATCCCCTTGTTATTCAGACCCTAACGGCCAAGCGG
>JBCCYI010000214.1:0-7705 GCA_039189975.1 Pseudomonadota bacterium | reverse complement strand
GATGTTGACCCCGTTGACCCCAAAGCGCGTGCCCTCGGCGGCGACAGCCATGTCGCAGGAGGCGACGAGCTGGCACCCGGCGGCTGTGGCGATGCCGTGGACTTCGGCGACAACGGGCTGGGGCAGGGCGCGGATCGCCTGCATCAGCGCGCCGCAGCGGGAGAAGAGATCGGCGAAATAGGCCTGTCCGCCGTCGTCCGACTGGCGCCCGGTCTGCATCTCGCGCAGGTCATGCCCGGCGCAGAATGCCTTGCCCGCGCCGCGCAAGACGACCACGCGGATCTGCGGATCACCAGCGATCTTCGCAAGCGCCTGGCTCAGCGCATCGAGCAGCGCATCCGAGAGCGCGTTCAGCGCCTGGGGGCGGTTCATCGTCAGCTCGGCGACATGGCCGCGCGTCTCGTGGATCAGAATCGTGTCGGTCACCTTGCCCTCCCGGCGGATTTGCGCCCTCTATGCCGCAAGTGCCGCGGGAGGAACAGATATGGACATTGCGATGGACGTCGTCGCGCTCGAGCGCTTCCTTGCCACGGACTTTCCCCAGGCCGACGGCATGTTCCGCGTGCTCGAGGTGACACCTGACGGCGTGCGCGTGGCGCTCCAGCCCGCGCAGGCCCATCTGAGGCCGGGCGGGACGGTGTCCGGCCCGACGATGTTTGCCCTCGCCGATGTCGGCTTTTACCTCGCGATCCTGTCGCGCATCGGGCCGGAAGCGCTGACGGTGACGACGAGTTGCTCCATCGACTTCATGCGCAAGCCGCCTGCGGGGGCCGAGCTCGTCTGCACGTCGCGTCTGCTGAAGCTGGGCCGCGTTCTTGCGGTGGGCGATGCGCTCATCGAAGCGGCAGGGGTGACAGGTCCCGTCGCGCGCGCGAGCCTGACCTATTCCATCCCGCCAAAACGGAACACTTAAGCCGCATCAAAGTGAGGTATTTAGATACCCATATTTCAAGATGCTGATTTTGCAGCGATAATCGCGCGCATTTGCAGTTGACCTGCGCGGCAGGATGCTTAGAACGGCGCAATCGAGATTTGGCGCGGCCCCCGGCCCGCCCCTAACCCTATGGGACATGTCATGAAGACCTTCTCCGCTACCCCTGCGGACGTGGACAAGAAGTGGATCGTGATCGATGCCGAAGGCGTCGTTCTGGGCCGTCTTGCCTCCATCGTCGCAATGCGCCTGCGCGGCAAGCACAAGGCCACGTTCACCCCGTCCATGGACATGGGCGACAATGTCATCGTCATCAACGCCGACAAGGTGCAGCTGACCGGCAAGAAGCGCGACAAGCCGAATTACTGGCACACGGGCTACCCGGGCGGCATCAAGTCGCGCACGACGGGTCAGATCCTCGAGGGTCAGTTCCCCGAGCGCGTCGTGACGCAGGCCGTCAAGCGGATGCTGCCGGGCAACCGCCTGAGCCGTCAGCAGATGACCAACCTGCGCGTCTATGCCGGGGCCGAACACCCGCATGAGGCGCAGCAGCCCGAAGTTCTCGACGTCAAGTCGATGAACAAAAAGAACACCCGGAGCGCATGAGCATGGCCGAAGAAATCAAGTCTCTCTCAGAGCTGAACGAAGTGGCCGGCGGCGTGGACGCTGGTGTCCTCATGGAAGACGACGCACCGCGTGAGCCCGTACGCGACGAGCTTGGCCGCTCCTACGCGACCGGCAAGCGGAAGGACGCGATTGCCCGCGTGTGGATCCGTCCGGGCTCCGGCAAGGTTGTGGTCAACGGCAAGGAAATGGCCGTGTACTTCGCGCGCCCGGTGCAGCAGCTCATCCTGCGCCAGCCCTTCCAGGTGGCCGGTGTCGAAGACCAGTTCGACGTGATGGCGACCGTCAAGGGCGGTGGCCTGTCCGGTCAGGCCGGTGCCGTGAAGCACGGCATCTCCAAGGCGCTCCAGCTCTACGATCCGACGCTGCGCGCGCCGCTGAAGGCCGCTGGCTTCCTGACGCGCGACAGCCGCGTGGTGGAGCGCAAGAAGTTCGGCCGCCGCAAGGCCCGCCGGAGCTTCCAGTTCTCCAAGCGTTGATCCGTCACGCTGTTGCAGACAAAGCCGCGCGGTCCGACACTCGGGCCGCGCGGTTTTCTTTTGCGCCGCGGCGGACCTTGGTAGACGATCTCGCGCCCAAACGGAGTCGCGTTTCGTTGCCTGCTGCCTAGACGCAGAAATCGAAACGCGTTGCGTGCGTAGGAACGCAGCACTCTCTGGGCAGGCGGGAGCGGAAAGGACGATCCATGAGCCAGTTTCAGAACGTCTTTGTCCTCTGTACGGGCCGGTGCGGGTCGACGACGTTTATGAAGGCCTGCAAGCACTTCACCAACTACACCGCCTCGCATGAACGCAAGGCCAAGGGGGTGCTGGGGCGCAGGCGGCTGCGCTATCCCACGCACCACATCGAGGTCGACAATCGGCTGAGCTGGATGCTCGGCCGTCTCGATGAGGCCTATGGTCAGGACGCGTTCTACGTCCATCTGACGCGCGATCCGGCCAAGGTGGCTGCGAGCTACGCCGAGCGCACCCACGGCCTCATGCGGTCCTACCAGCCGGGCATCATCATGGGGCCGCGCAAGGCCGACCCCATCGAGATCGCGGCGGATATGGTCGAGACCGTGACTGCAAACATCCGCCTGTTTCTCCGCGACAAGCCGCATTGTATGGCGTTCCCGCTCGAAGATGCGGCCGCCCTTTTCCCCGATTTCGCGCGATGCATCGGCGCGGAGGGCGACATCGCGGACGCGACGGCTGAATTCGAGACGAGCTACAACGCGGGCAACCCGCGCCAGCGGCAGGAGACGGCCCCGAAGACCGGCTGACCTGCCAGCGCGGCCCCGCCGGAGACGGCGCGGGGGCTACTCTTCGGCCCACCACGTGTCGGGCTGAAAGCCGATCCAATCGCCGTACATCTGCACCCGATCTTCGGGGTAGCGCAGCCACGCCTTGTGCGCGAGGCGGGTGGTCGGCGAATGCCAGATCGGCACGACATAGCGCCCGCTCGTCAGCACGCGGTCGAGCGCTTTCACGGCGGCACGGAAGTCTTCCTGACTTTCGGCCGTGAGCATCGCCTGGATCATCGCCTCGGCGGCGGGGGAACAGACCCCCATCCAGTTGCGCGTGCCGTCCTCGGTGACGCCGTCACACCCCCAATAGAGCATCTGCTCGTTGCCGGGGGAGAGGGAGAGGCCGCGCGTGTAGTAGGTCATGTCGAAATCGTAGGCCTGGGTACGCTCCTTGTACTGCGCGCTGTCGATCGTCACGACCGTGGCGTCGATGCCGAGGCGTTCGAGGGCGACGACATAGAGCTCGGCAACGTTGATCATCTGCGTGGCGCCGGAGGTGAGCAGGATGTCAAACGCGAGCGGGATGCCGTCCTCGCTTGTCATCATGCCGTTCTGCACGGTGTAGCCTGCCTCTTCGAGCAGGCCGAGGGCGGCGCGGGTGTTGCGCCGGTTGGCCTCCGATCCGTCGGAGACGGGCAGGGCGTAGCCCTCCAGCGCGCCGGGCAGCAGGTCGTCGGCGAAGGGGGCGAGCAAGGTGGCCACACGGCCCTCCGCCGCCCCGTCCGACATGCCCAGGACCGAATTGGAGAAGTACGACGTGACGCGGGGTTGCGCGCCGTCGTTGATCGCCGCGTTGATGAACTCGAAGTTGAACGCATGGATCAGCGCCGCACGCACGCGCCAATCGTCAAACGGGGCGCGGCGGGTGTTCATCACAAAGCCGCGGATGCCGGAGGGACGGTCATGGGCAATCAGCGACCGCACAACCTCGCCCGACTGCATCGCGGGAAAGTCGTAGGCGGTGTTCCACTTGGCGATGTTGAACTCGCGCACGCTGTCGACCTCGCCCGCGCGGAACGCCTCGAACGCGACATCGCCATCGCCGAACCATTCGTAGCGGATCTCGTCGAGGTTGTGCTGGCCGCGGTTGAACGGCAGGTCGGCGCCCCACCAGTCGGGGTCTTTGACGAGCGAGAGGAACCGGCCCGGCTCGAAGTCGCCAACGACATAGGGGCCGGAGCCAATGGGGGGCGTCAGGGATGACTCGTCGAAGGGCCGCCCCTCGAAGTCCGCTTGCTTCAGGATCGGGCGCAGACCTAGGATCAGCGGCAGCTCCCGGTCGACCTCGCTGAAGGTGAAGCGGACCGTGCGCGGCCCCGTGATCTCGGCCGAGGCGACCTTGTCCCACGCGCCGTGGTAGCGGGGATGGCCGAGCGTGCCGAGGGTCTCGAAGGACCACAGCACGTCTTCGACGGTGACGGGGCTGCCGTCGGAGAAGCGCGCCTCCTCGCGAATGGTAAACGCGACCCAGTCCCGTTCCGGCGAAGTCTCCACCGATTCGGCCAAAAGCCCGTAAAGCGTGAAGGGTTCGTCCCAGGAGCGGCCCATGAGGCTCTCGAAACCGTAAACGCGGTGGCCATAGACTGAGGCACCCTTGAGGATGAACGGATGGAGCGAATCGAAGCCGCCGACCTCGGCGAGCACGATCTGCCCGCCCTTGGGCGCATCGGGGTTGACGTAGGGGAGAGACACAAAATCGGGTGGCAGTGCGGGGGTGCCGTACATAGCTATGCCATGGGCCGGCTCCGCGGACATGTGGACGGGAGCGAAGACGAACACGCCAAGTGTGGCAATTTGGCGAATGGATCTGAAAATTGGTGCTTTCATGGCGACGATGCGCCTCCCGCTGCTCGATTGTCGTTGCGTTGCAGAGTACGGGGCGTCCTCAACCTTTTCAAACTTTTAGGTTGGACAGCGGCGGTGGATGGCGTATACCTACCTTACTGCTCGATAGGTTTCTTGCCTGTATGAAACCTGCCTCAATAACTTGCGCCCGCCTTGTGCGGGCGCTTTTTTTTTACGATGTTAGCAATCAAATGCGCTGCGTCGTGGACGTGGGAACGTGGCGCTGCGGACGCACGCACTCCCGCCACCTTGGCACGTTGGGCTGCAGCCCGAGCCCCTTGGATCCACACTCCGCACGCGACATGAAAGTCACGTACGGAGGTGGCACAAAGGTCAGGCCGTGACTATGGAGATGGAGGGGGGCGGGGCGCTAGATGAAGACGATCGTTCCATCGACATCGTTGAAATTGGCCAGGGTGATATCGACTAGGTCAGTTCGGCGGAAGGTGGCGGTGTAGAGATCGTCGGCACTGGTCCACACGACATTGGAGCCGGACTGCACGGCGCCTGCCAAAAAGATGTCGAACTGTTCTTGCGCGGTCGAGTCGTACTGGGTCTGAAAGGCGATCTTGTCCTCGCTGGCCACGAAATCGGTGATCCGCGCTGACCCGGCGACCGTCAGATCCGCAAAGCCGAAGGTGTCCGAATCGGCGCCCCCCACGAGGGTGTCGTTGCCACCGTCGCCGACCAAGAGGTCGTCGCCCTTGTTGCCGGCGAGACGATCGTCGCCGGCACCGCCCAGCAAACCGTCATTTCCCTTGCCGCCGTTGAGGCGATCGTTACCTTCGTCGCCCGTCATGAAGTCGACACCGTCGCCACCATTCAGCGTGTCGTTGCCAGCGCCGCCCAGCACCTGATCGTCGCCCAGCCCGGCATTGACGCGGTCATTCCCGTCGTTGCCGAAGAGCAGGTCGTCGCCGGTTCCGCCGTTAAGCGTGTCGCCCTCCGTGCCACCTTCGAGTGTATCGTTTCCACTGCCCCCGTTGAGCGTATCGGACCCGTCTTCGCCACGCAGGAGATCCTCGCCAGTCTGGCCAATAAGGAGATCGTTGTCGGCCCCGCCAAAGAGAAGATCGTTGTCGTTGCCGCCGCGCAGGATATCGTCCCCGGCATTGCCGCGCAGCACGTCGTTGCCGTTGTCGCCATAGAGAGTGTCGTTACCGTCCTCGCCCGAGATCCTGTCGATCCCGGCGCCACCGCGCGCGACATCCGCGCCGCCGCCTGCGTAGACACTGTCATCCCCGTCCCCCGCGCTGATCGTGTCGTCAAAGAGGCCGCCTTCGATCAGGTCGATCGCCGCGCTGCCCGTAAAGCTCAGCCCCGGACCGAGGGTGCTGTAGAGGCCGAAGTTGGCCGGCGTGTAATACGTAAAAGACAGGCTGCTTAGGGTTGCGACATCGGCGGAGAAGCCGGAGACCGTGACGCTGGATTGCAGCCCGCCCCGGATCGAGAGCAGCGTCGCGCTGTCGATCATGCCACCCGACGGACGGCCGCCGACACCATAGGTGAGGCCCGATCCATTGAAAGTGACGCCAGAGATTAGGCTACCGCTGGTGAAGCTCTGATAGGTGAAACCGGTTGATGTGGAATTGACAAACACGAATGCGCTCCTTGTTCGGTCGCGGCGCTCCGGCGCCGCTTTGACCGATCTGACGGCGAAATCTGTTCGAAATGTGAACACGGTGCCGAGAATGGTCGTCCGGTGCTTTCAGGTGGCGTTTGCACATGCAGCATCTATGCTGCGCGCATCCTTTCTGCGCATGGAGACCGAGATGGCAGACGCATCCCTCCCCCTCGCCGGTAAAACGGCAATCGTTACAGGATCCAACTCGGGCATCGGCCTCGGCGTCGCGTGGGAGCTTGCGAAAGCTGGCGCCGATGTCGTGCTCAACTCGTTCACGGATCGGGACGAAGACCACGCGCTGGCCCGAGAGATCTCGGAGGCCACGGGCACATCCGCGCGCTACATTCAGGCGGACATGTCGAGTGGTGAAGCTTGCAGATCACTGATCGAAAAGGCTGGGCAATGCGACGTCCTTGTCAACAACGCGGGTATTCAACACGTTGCCGGGATTGACGAATTTCCTGCTGAGAAGTGGGACGCGATCATCGCGATCAACATGAACTCCGCCTTTCACACCACCGCTGCCGCGCTGCCGCTGATGCGCAAGGCCGGGTGGGGCAGGGTCGTCAACATCGCGTCCGCCCACGGGCTGACGGCGTCGCCTTTCAAGTCGGCCTATGTGACAGCCAAGCACGGCGTGGTCGGGATGACCAAGGTCGTTGCTCTGGAGACCGCCCGCGAACCGATCACGTGCAATGCTGTCTGCCCGGGCTACGTGCTGACCCCACTGGTGGAGGCTCAGATCCCCGACACGATGCGCGAATATAACATGACGCGCGAAGAGGTCATCGAGAACGTGATGCTGACGCGCACTCCAAGCAAGGAGTTTGCGACCGTCGAGCAGATGGGCGGCACAGTGGTTTTCCTGTGCTCCGACGCCGCGGCGCAGATCACCGGCACGACGATTTCCGTCGACGGCGGTTGGACGGCCTTGTGAGCGCGCAGCGAGAAGCGCCCAAGCGCAAATCGGCCGCCGTGAATCGCGCGGCGCACGGGGGCAAGAAGCGGATCAATCTTGCGTTGCAGGGCGGCGGCGCCCACGGCGCCTTCACGTGGGGTGTGCTCGACCGGCTGCTTGAGGACGAGGAGATCGAGTTTGCGGCCATCTCCGGGACGTCGGCCGGGGCGCTCAACGGGGCGGCGCTGAAGGCGGGGCTGGTGGCCGATGGCAAGGGGCAGGACCGCGACGCGGCCCGTGCCAACCTCGACTGGCTTTGGGGCCAGGTGGCGGGCGAAACGGATTTGCGGCTCGCCCATTGGTTTGCAGCCCTTGCACCGCCGGTGGGTGCTGTCTCGAAAGCCCTGGAGCTGACGCCGCTCTTTGCGGCGGCGGACATGGCGACGCGTGTGGTTTCTCCCTATGCTTGGGGGCCGCTTTACCGCAATCCGCTGG
>JBCCYI010000213.1:0-7773 GCA_039189975.1 Pseudomonadota bacterium | reverse complement strand
GCCCTTGCCCTCATTCTGGGAGGGATCCCCGGTGTCGCAATCGGCGTGGGGCTGGTGGCCGTCGCCAATGATGACGTATTGCGCCTGCTCATCGCTGCCGTCGCGCTTGGATTTGTGGCGTGGCAGTTGGCGGGAATCTTTGGCCTCGTCACAGTGCGGTCCGCTCCGTTTCGCTGGGGCGTCGGCCTTTCGACTGGCGCCTTTGCCGGCTTCACGAGCTTCATCAGCCACGCAGGCGGGCCGCCGGTTGCCGTTTTTCTTTTGTCGCAGGGATTATCGAAGACGACCTATCAGGCGACGACGGTCATCACCTTCGCGGTGGTCAACGTGTTCAAGGCTGTCCCCTACGCGAGCCTCGGCTTCTTCACGGGCGATGCCCTAGTGCTTGCGCTGTGGCTCGCGCCCGCGGCGGCCCTCGGGACATGGATCGGCATAAAGGCCCATCATCTCGTGCCAGAGCGCCAGTTCTTCGCCCTGTCTTACATTTTGCTCACACTTACCGGATTCAAGTTGATCTGGGACGTAGTCCACTGATGCGTGCCGCACCGGTTCGCCCTGCACTAACGCAACGGTCGCCCGTCGCGTTAGTCCCATGACCATATCAGAGAGGCAAACCGGCCGGCTCCAACTCTTCTTCCAGCGCTTCATAGGCACGCCCGGACGCAACAAGGCACATCAGACCGTTGGGCGACGTGACCGTGATCGTCCAGGTTCCCGTTTCGCTGGAAGCAAAGACCTCCATCACGGAATTGTTGGCTCCGAGGCCCACCGACTGGCGGCTTTCGCCGTAGCCTTCCGCAAGGCGCTCGATAATCATATCGCGCTGGCCGCAATTGCGGGCGTTTTGGGCTTCAGCACCCGTGGCGGCGAGTAGCGCGAAGCCAAAAACCAGAAACGTGAACTCCTTCATTCCGACGTCCTCTCTTGGATAGAGCGGCGCCGACGGGCGGAACCGCAAGATGAAAGCCGGGTCGCGCCGCCGCCCCCACGAGGCGCCACGGCTTGCCATCGCCGGCATGCTGCATCCGGGCAGGCTCGCAATGAAGCGCTGAAAAACGGTTAACGTTGCGTCCGCCAATGAGGGCAAATATAGAACAAACCGTGTCGCGCCCCATGAAAGCGCAGTAATCTTGCTTTTTTCTGCATCGCGGCATTATCTTTCTTGCGCAGCGAGCCGCGTTCTGGTCTGTCCCCACCCGAGGTGAGATGGAGAGAATCATGGCCCGGACTGCGCGTCCCTACCGTTCCGTTCTTTACATTCCTGCGTCCAAGGCGCGGGCACTGGAAAAGGCAAAGACACTCGCGGCCGACGCGATCATCTTCGACCTCGAAGACGCCGTGGCCGCTGACGAAAAGGAACGCGCCCGGGCGCTCCTCATCGACACGCTCACACAGGGCGGCTACGGCAACCGGGCGCTTCTTTTGCGGATCAACGGGCGCGACACCGCTTGGGGCGCGGACGATCTTGCGGCGCTCATGGAAACCGGTCCCGAGGCGGTTCTGCTGCCCAAGGTCGAGAGCGGTGCGATGGTCGCGGAAGTGGCCGACCTGCTCGATGCCCACCCCAAATGTGCCCAGACGGAGATCTGGGCCATGATGGAAACCCCGCGGGGCATCCTGCGTGCGCATGAGATCGCCTGCGCGCCGCGCCTGCGCGGCTTCGTGATGGGCACAAACGACCTTGCCAAGGACATCGGAGGGCGCCACCGGGCCGACCGGTTGCCAATGCAGACCGCTCTGCAGACCTGCGTGCTGGCCGCGCGTGCCGAAGGTCTGGTCTGCGTCGACGGCGTCTACAATGCCTTCAGAGATGACGACGGCCTGCGCACCGAGTGCGAACAGGGCCGCGATCTGGGGATGGACGGCAAGACGCTGATCCATCCTGCACAGCTCGACACCGCCAACGAGGTCTTCGCGCCCAGTTCTCAAGACCTTGACCTTGCGCGCCGCCAGATCGACGCCTTCGAGGCGGCGCAGGCGCGTGGCGAAGGGGTCGCCGTGGTCGACGGCAAGATCGTCGAGAATTTGCATGTTGAAGCCGCGCGGTCCCTGATGGCGCAGGCGGACGCGATCCGGGCGCGCGCGGCGGCGTGATGGAGATGCTTGGCTGGGTTTTTCTGCTTCTCGGCCTCGGCCTCTGGTCGGGCGCGCATCTTCTGCGCCGCATCCGCCCGGACGTGCGCGCCAAGTTCGGCGATCCGGCCAATCCCAAGGATCCGTCAAAGGGCCTCTTTGCGCTGCTCATCGTCGCCTCGGTTGTACTCATGGTCTACGGGTACCAATGGACACCGTTCATCCCCGTCTGGTGGCCCCCGGCCTTCATGGTGCATCTGACGAACCTGCTGATGCTGCTCGCTCTGCTTGTCTTTGGCGCCGGGGCGATGAAGGTGAAGCTGGCTCAGAAGATCCGCCACCCGCAGCTTATCGGTTTCAAGACTTGGGCTGTCGCACATCTTCTCGTGAACGGTGACCTTGCGTCGCTCCTCCTCTTTGGAGGGCTGCTGGCCTGGGCCGTTGTCGAGGTCATCCGGATCAACAAGGCAGAGGGCAAGAGCTGGATACGGCCGCAATGGGGCGGTCCGGTACGGGAGGTGGCACACGCCGGTGTCACGCTCGCGCTCTTCGGCGCAGTGGCCTTTGTCCATAGCTGGCTCGGCGTATACCCCTTCCCGGGCTAGTCCGCGCCTCCCTTTTCAAGAGCAGGTTCAACCATGCGCGCCTATCGTTTTCTCACGGCCGACGATACCTCGGCGTTCTGCCACAAGGTCTCCGCGGCGCTGGCCGATGGCTGGGAGCTCTACGGAGACCCGACCTATGCCTTCGATGCCACCTCCGGCGTGATGCGCTGCGGCCAGGCCGTGACCAAGGACGCTCCCGACAGGGATTATGATCCGCAGATGACGCTCGGAGACCTGTGATGGCCAAAACCAACCCGGGCCGCTTCTTTGAAGACTACACTCTCGGTGAAACGATCACCCATGCAGTGCCCCGGACGCTCTCGGGCGGGGAGCGGGCGTTGTACCAGGCGCTCTATCCCTCCCGGCATTCCATGTCGTCCTCGGACGCTTTTGCCCAGGCCTGTGGCCTGCCCCAGGCTCCGCTCGACCCGCTCATTGTATTCCACACCGTCTTTGGCAAGACTGTCCCAGACATCTCTCTTAATGCGGTGGCCAACCTCGGCTATGCCGAAGGCAGGTTCCTCGCACCGGTTCTGCCCGGCGATACGTTGCGCGCGACGTCCGATGTGATCGGGCTCAAACAGAATTCCAACGGCAAATCGGGCGTCGTCTGGGTGCGCACCACAGGGCGCAATCAACGGGACGAGGCGGTGCTGAGTTATGTCCGCTGGGTCATGGTGCGGAAGCGCAACGCGCAAAGCACGTCGCCAGAACCCAACCTGCCCGCGCTTCGTCCCCATGTCCCGGCAGAGGAGCTGGTAATCCCGGGCGGGCTCGATTTCACGGGCTATGACTTTGACCTTTCCGGCGAGCCCCACCGCTGGGGCGACTACGCGATTGGCGAAACGATCGACCATGTCGACGGCTCCACAATCCAGGAGACGGAGCACATGCTGGCCACGCGCCTGTGGCAGAACACCGCCCGTGTTCACTTCGACGCCTCCTTCCGCCCCGATGGACGCCTGCTGATCTACGGCGGCCACGTGATCAGTCTGGCCCATGCACTCAGCTTCAATGGCCTGGCGAACGCGCAGATGATCGTCGGGATCAACGCCGGAGCCCATGCTAACCCCTGCTTTGCCGGCGACACCGTGCGCGCCTGGTCCGAGGTGCTCGACAAGGCCGACACCTCTGCCCCGGGCGTCGGCGCGCTGCGGCTGCGGCTCGTGGCCATCCGAACAGGCACGGACCCCTTTGCCCTTAAGGACGCAGACGGAAAATACAAATCCGGCGTGCTGCTCGATCTCGACTATTGGGCGCTGATGCCAAAGTAGCGGTGCTCCCTCAGATCGTGCATCCTCCCAGAGCCCGCATGCAGTGGAGCAAGCAACGGAGGCCCCATGCACCCCAATCTGATCTACGACATCGGAGCCCATGTCGGCGAGGACACGGCCTACTACCTTGCCAAAGGCTTTGACGTGGTCGCGGCCGAAGCCAACCCCGTGCTCTACAAGGGTCTGACCGAGCGCTTTGCCAAAGAGATCACCGCGGGACGGCTGACGGTGCTTGGCGTCGGTGTCTGCGATCGCTCGGGCACCGGCACCTTCTATAGCAATGACAAGAAAGAAGGCTGGAGTTCGCTCCTAAAGGAGACGAAGGCGACGACTCGCTTCACCCATGTCGAGCTTGAGGTGGAGTTGATGCCCCTGTCGCACATCCTCGCGGCGCATGGCACGCCGTACTATCTCAAGATCGACATTGAAGGCGCGGAGTTCGCCGCGATCTCAACGCTCGACCCGGCCAAGCCCCTGCCAGTCTTTCTCTCTTTTGAGATCTATATCGACTGGCAAGGGATCATAGACCGGCTCACTATGCTCGGTTTCGACCGCTTTCAGCTGGTCCGACAGGGCGAAGAGTTCCTCAAACCACCCCCCACCCCCTCCCGCGAGGGCGCCTTTGTCGACATCGCGTTCAGCGGGCATCACACGGGGAATTTCGGGCGGGACCTGCCCCAGACCTGGCTGACGCTGACAGGGTTGGAGGCGGCAATGGCCGACCTTGCCGAATTCAAGGCGAACTATCCGCGCGATCTTACGAAGGTCTGGCACGACATCCACGCCTGCCGATCCGACGCGTTGGCCGCATTGCAGTCGGACGCCCCCCGGTCGCACGGCTAGGCCGCGCGCGCAGGGCATGGCCTGCATCTGGAGGGGGAGCCGAGGATGGCAGAGGCGTCGGTCTCCGGCGCTTTGACCGCGATCTTTACGCCCAGATCTCACCGCCTCGGTCCCCTGCACGCCTCCAAGCGCGCTCAGCAGCCGCGCAGAGCTTGCGGGGAGTCCCGTCGGAACGCTCAGAGGGAAGCATCGCCGATCACGGAGGTTTTGGCTTTTATGCGTGGCATATGCGCTCTAAACCTGAGGCATGCGTGGAATAAGCGCCGCGGCCCTTCTTTGCCTGATCTGCCCGACACCCGCCGCCGCGTGCGGTCTCGCGCTCGCACTGCTTGTGGATATCTCAGGCTCTGTCGACCCGCGCGAGTACCGCACTCAAATCGACGGCCTCGCCGCAGCGCTGCGCGATACGACAGTGGCGGACGCGCTCGTACGCCAGAACGCCGCCGTGACCCTGATCCAGTGGACAGGTTCCAGTCGGCAGGACATCTCCGTCGGCTGGACAGAGATCAACTCTGTCGACGCTCTGGAGCGCTTCGCACAAAGCGTGGAGACGGTTGAGCGCCCGTGGTCGATGTTTGCCACCGCCATTGGCGAAGCGCTCACGGTGGCCGAGACGGCGCTCGTAACGGCGCCGACGTGTCGGCGGCAGGTCATCGACGTGTCCGGCGACGGCGCCTCCAACGAAGGGGTGGAGCCCGGCCCCGTCCGCGACCGGCTGGTGGCGCGCGGCGTTACGATCAACGCACTTGTGATCACAGGCAGCGAACCGGAGCTGCTGCCCTATTTCGAACGATTCGTAATTGGAGGCTACGGCGCATTCGCGATGCAGGCAGACGGTTATGCAGACTATCCCGACAGGATCCGACGGAAGCTCATTCGAGAGACGGCCCGCGCCCTGTCCTTCCAACCACCAGCTGGCGGCGCACGACATGTGGCCGAACACAATAAGCGCAGCCCGGCCACGCGCTGACACCAGGCGCCAGCCCTCCAAGGCACCGATGCGCAGCTTTTCGCGCCTCTCAACGCGACGCGGCAGGCGCCGTGCCGACACCAAAACCTTCGGCAGATCAAAGCGTGATCACAGCCTGATTTTTTGTGATCACGAGATGTCAATTTTTCCCATACCGCGCCAATTCATCGCGCTTTCAAGACACCGAGACCCGTGACAAGCCCACGAGATCCATTAGGAATACGGGAGCAATCGCGCAGGATAGCCATCCATTTCCGGAGGACCGCCATGGCCGACGTGAACCGAGGGAACCGCCCTCTCTCGCCCCACCTGCAAATTTATAGCCCGCAGATCACGTCGATGTCGTCGATTCTCATCCGGATCTCGGGCATCGGCCTGATCTTCGGAGCGCTGATGCTGGTGTGGTGGCTGGTGGCGGCGGCCTCGGGGCCCGAGGCCTTTGCGCTGGCGGACGGGGTCTGGACATCGCCGTTCGGCTGGCTTGTCCAACTCGGTTCCGTCTGGGCGCTGTGGTACCACGCGCTGGGAGGACTTCGGCACCTCTATTGGGACGCCGGCGGGAACATGGAAATCGGGTTTGCCGAGAAACTTGGCTGGGCCTGCGTGTTCGGCTCGTTCGGTCTGACAGCGGTGACGTTTGTCATCGCCTGGATCTTCTGAGGAGAGTGCATATGGCCTTTGTTACAGACCGCAAGCGCGCCATCGGCCTGGGCTCTGCCCGTTCAGGCACGGAGCATCATTGGCAGATGACGCTGTCATCCTATGCCCTGCTGCTGCTCGCGCCGCTCTTCTTGATCGCCTGGGGGCCGATGTTGGGCGCGGCCCATGCAGAGGTGCTCGCCCACTTTGCCCGCCCGTTTCCAGCCGTTATCACCGGCCTGATGGTGGTGGTCGGCTTTCAGCACTTTCGCCAGGGTGTGCAATCGGCCATTGAAGACTACACCCATGGGCAGACGCGCCATCTGATGATCGTCGCGGTCGCCTGCCTCAGCTACGGTGCAATGGCGCTGGGCCTCTTCGCCCTCGTCCGTCTCGCACTTTGACCTATACCTTGCCCCTCAGCCACTTACGCCCCGCGTCTGACAAGTCGCGCTGAGCCAAACGGGAGCAGCACATGACAGCCTACGAGATCACGCATCACACCTACGACGTTGTTGTCGTCGGCGCCGGAGGCTCTGGCCTACGCGCCACGCTCGGGATGGCCGAACAGGGCCTCAAGACAGCCTGCGTGACAAAGGTGTTCCCGACCCGCTCGCACACCGTGGCGGCGCAGGGCGGCATCGCGGCGTCCCTGGGCAATATGGGGCCGGATCACTGGCAGTGGCATATGTACGACACCGTCAAAGGGTCGGACTGGCTGGGCGACACGGACGCGATGGAGTACCTCGCGCGAGAGGCTCCGAAGGCCGTCTACGAGCTCGAGCATTACGGCGTGCCCTTCAGCCGGACCGAGGATGGCAAGATCTACCAGCGCCCCTTCGGCGGCCACACGACGCAATTCGGCGAAGGTCCCCCGGTGCAACGCACCTGCGCCGCGGCAGACCGGACGGGCCACGCGATCCTCCACACGCTCTACGGCCAGTCGCTGAAGAATGACGCGGAATTCTACATCGAATACTTCGCGACCGATCTCATCATGTCCGAGGAGGGCGTGTGTCAGGGCGTGCTCGCCTGGAAGCTCGACGACGGCACGTTGCACGCGTTCAACGCCAAAATGGTCGTGCTGGCCACCGGCGGCTATGGGCGCGCCTATTTCTCCGCCACCTCGGCGCATACCTGCACCGGCGACGGCGGCGGCATGGTCGCCCGGCAGGGCCTGCCGCTGCAGGACATGGAGTTCGTCCAGTTCCACCCGACCGGCATCTACGGCGCGGGCTGTCTGATCACCGAAGGCGCGCGCGGCGAGGGCGGGTACCTCACAAACTCCGAGGGCGAGCGCTTCATGGAGCGATACGCGCCAACCTATAAGGATCTGGCGAGCCGCGACGTGGTCAGCCGCTGCATGACG
>JBCCYI010000212.1:0-7798 GCA_039189975.1 Pseudomonadota bacterium | reverse complement strand
GCTGCCCACGTCCCGCGGAGAGCTGGATACGGCGATCGCCTATATCGAAGTGCTCGACGATGCGATGACCAACGCGGCCACCCCTGAGGACGCGATTGCGCGTCTCAAAGCGGCCTTTCCTGGACATACCGGAGAGTTCCTACTGAGCCTCATTCCAGAGTACTGGGGGCGCTGAACACCGCCCCGGCACAGATGATTTGGGTCCGGGGACGGTACGGTTCCCGGACCTCTCTCCGCCATGGGGCCGGCGCTCAGCGCGCGCCTGCAAGCAGCGACTTCGCTGCGCGTGCTTCAGGACGGCATTGGCCCCTCCGTGTGTGCAAGCGACGCGTCGGAAGTCCTGGCAGCGCAAGCATACCCGTCTCAGGGAGGAGGCTGCTGGAGGACGTCGCCGCGTGTCCGGCCGGGACGACACCAGCCCCAGCGCCATCAAGACGGCCACGCCCTCGTATGGCGTGCCGAACGCATCTCTCCGGGTCGACGCCCAAAGACGTCGACCGCATCGGCCCAGCGCACGTGGACCTCTCACCCGTCCAAGTCGTCAGGGCCGCCCTGATGGAACGCTTTTGCGTTTCAAGTGCTCCGGCCTCGGGGCGCGTTTGCCCGTCGTGGGGAGCCACAAACACGGGTCACAGTCGCAGAACGCTACCAGCGACACGGCCCCAGAGGAACACGGGCCTCGCGGCCCGATGGGGGCGCGGGCTTAGACGTCTGGCGCACGGAGCATAAACCTATGGCCAGACGGGCAGATTAGCGCTTGACCCACACCGCGGCCGCCCCTCCTATCCCGACATGCGACACGTTCTCCTTGCCTTCGTTCTGGTTCTGGCCAGCGGTGTTTCGGCTCATGCGGCGGGCCGGTTTGCTCTGGTCATCGGCAATGACGCCTACGATGAAATCCCCGTGCTGCGGAACGCGGTCAACGATGCGACCGCCATTGCCTCTGCGCTCGACGACCAGGGGTATCGCGTCATGCTGTCCACCGATGCGACCCGCCGCGACATGAACCGCACGCTCTCGGAATTCGCCGCGCGTCTGCAGCCCGGCGACACCGCCCTGATCTTCTTTGCGGGCCACGGCGTTGAAATTGCGGGAGAGAACTACCTGCTGCCAACGGATGTCGTGGCGCCCCAAAGCGGCGATGGTCTGCTGGTCGCGTCAGAGTCCATTGCGCTCTCCGTGATGCTGGATCGGGTGCGGGCCACGGGGGCGCGCACAACACTGGCGATCATCGACGCTTGCCGCGAGAATCCTTTCACCCAGACAACCGGACGGTCGATCGGAGGGACGCGCGGTCTTGGGCGGGTGCTGGCCCCTGAAGGGACCTTTGTGATCTTCTCCGCTGGCGTTGGGCAACTTGCGCTCGACCGGCTCTCCGACGATGATCCCAACCCCAACTCCGTCTTCACCCGCGCGCTCCTGCCGCGTCTGTCGCGTCCGGGGCTGGAGCTTCGGGCCCTTGTGTCCGAAGTCCGCACCGAAGTGCGTGATCTCGCCCTTAGTCGCAACCATAGCCAGTTTCCGGCTTATTATGACGAGCTTCTGGGTGACTTCTATCTCGTGCCGGCCGCCGCACCGCCTGCTGTTGTGCCCCGCTCGGACGGGGCCCGGGAAGATCTGGCCCGCCCCGCCCCGGCGGCCGGGACGGACGCGGCGATTGCCTCGCCGGGACAGGCCGCTACCTCAACGGTCCGGCAAGACTTTGATCTTGCGCGCGAGATCGGCTCGGCCTCGGCGCTGCAGGCGTTCGTCGATAAGCATGCCGCCTCCGGCGATGCCTTTGCCCTCGGCCTGGCGCGCGACATGTTGGCCGCTCTGAGCCAGCCTGAGAGTGCAACGTCGCCACAGCGGGACACCCCGCGCCCGGTCCCACCCGAAGACCCAGTCGCCGACACACGTGCGCTCCTGCGCGCGTCCCAGGAAGAGCTGAACCGTCTGGGATGCAACGCGGGCGTTGCGGACGGGATCTCCGGCCCGCGCACGCGCGCCGCCTGGAACCGGTTTCTGCAGGAGAGTGCCTCTGCGCTGAGCGCGGACGATCTCGGCAGCGCCACCGCGCTCGACGTTCTGCGCGCCGCGACAGGGCGGGTCTGTCTCGCAGGGGCAGTGGCGCAGCCCGCGCAGACGGCATCCGCCCGCACAACGACACCGAGCGCGCCGACGGCGCCGTCGCTGTCCGGTACTTGGGCATATTCGGCAAAGTGCCCGCTCTTCATCCGCGTGACGGGCACGATGCGGCTGAGCTCCACCGGCAGCGAGACGTATGCTGGTCCGATTGCCGACAGTATCGGACAGAGCGGGACGACCTCGGTCCGGGTTTTGGGCCAGACCATTCAGGGCAGCAACAACTGGGGGCACATCGTGGAGACGTGGTCGGGCACGCTGGCGTCTGACGGCCGCTCGTTCAACCTGAGCAGTTCGACCCTCTGCACCGCGACGGTCAGCAAGCGCTGACTCCCTACCGGCCATATCGGCGGACGTCCCACTCCGGGTGAACAGCCCGCCGCCGTACGTCTGTACATTGCTGCCAAGTCAGAGCTCTGGGCGGACATGCGCGCGACGTAGGCTGCCGCGCGGCCTGCTGTTGCGCGCCGCGCGGCGGCTTGACCGACGTCAGCTCTTGGCGGCGCAGGCAGCCAGGTAGCGTTTGACGGTTTCGCGCAAGCCGTAGGTCAGCGTGTCGCAAAAGAGCGCGTGCCCGATCGACACTTCGTCGATCTCCGGGATCCGTTGCACAAGCTGCTGTGTGCCCAGCACGGTCAGGTCGTGACCGGCGTTGACCCCAAGCCCCGCCGCGCGCGCCGCTTGCGCCGCGTCGGCCAGACGCGAGAGCTCCCGTTCCCGTGCGTCGGAGGAGCTGTGAGCCGCGCCGTAGGGGCCGGTGTAGAGCTCGACCCGGTCCACGCCGATCTCCGCCGCGGCGGCCATCTGCTCGGCCTCCGCATCGGCGAAGACGGCAATGCGCCGCCCCGGGGCGCGCAGCTTCTCGATCCATTCCGCGAGGAGCGCTCGATCTTTTACGAAATCCCACCCATGGTCGCTTGTCGCTTGGTCCGGCGCATCCGGCACGAGCGTGACCTGATGTGGCGCGGCCGCGTTCACGATCTCGAGGAAACGTGCGTCGGGATACCCCTCCACATTCAGCTCGCGGCCGGCAAAGGCCTCCGCGATGAGCGCGCCCAGCGCGTAGACGTCCGATGGCCGCGTGTGGCGCTCGTCGGGCCGCGGGTGCACCGTGAGACCAAAGGCGCCGGCGGCGAGAGCCTGCCGGCCCAGGTCGGCGACATCCGGCCACGGCTGGTCCCGGCGATTGCGCAGCAGCGCGGGGACGTTCATGTTGACGGAAAGCTTGGTCATTCGTTGGATCCGTTGGTCTGGCGTGGGGCGACCTAGCAAGCCAACTGGACCCGCCGGAACGACCACTTTTCCCAAAGTTGAGAGAACCATTCTGCGCCGTGCTCGCCCCGGCGCCAACGTATGTTGCCGTTTCGCGATGTCTCATGGCGCCCCAGCGCAAACAGCCGCCCGCCGAGACCGCCGCAGGGGTTGCCCTGGACACGCATCGGTTCAAAAGTGGTTCTCGCGCAATTCATGAGAGTCGCGAGATGATAGAACCACTTGAGATCGCCGCCCTTGTCGAGAAGTTCGCATCGGGGCGCAGGGGCAAGTCGGCCGCCCTAAAGTATGCCATCCGTCAGGGGGTGACCGAGCGCGTGCTGCGGCCCAACGATGAGCTGCCGTCCACACGGCGCACGGCGGCGGCGCTGTCGATGTCGCGCAACTCCGTGATTGACGCCTACGAAGGGTTGCAGGCCGAGGGGGTGATCGAGACCCGACGGGGCGCGCGCCCAAGGGTTTGTGCGCTTCCCAGTCTCGAGCCGACCCTGGCGGGTGCGGAGCGCCCCATCACCCTCTCCACCCGAGGCAAGGTGCTGAGCGACGACCACCGTGCCGGGTATGTGGTGGGTCGCGTCGACGCGTTCTCCCCCGGATTGCCGGACCCGGCGCTCTTCCCCCGAGACGACTGGGCCGTGGCCCTGCGCCGCGCGGCCCGCCGCGACTTGCGGGGCCTTGACCACTACGAGGCATACCAGGGGCTGCCGGCGCTTCGAACGGCTGTCGCGCTGCATCTCAAGCGGCACCGGGGCGTGTCGGTCGCGCCCGAGCAGGTCTTCATCCTGCCCAACACGCAAAGCGGTATGGCGCTTCTGTGCGACCTCGTGACGGATGCCGGAGATCAGGTGCTCGTCGAGGATCCCGGCTATGCGGGGGCCCGGGCGCTCTTTGCGGCCAAGGGGCTCGAAGTTGCGGCATTGCCCGAGCGTGTCCATCGGCTCACGGACGGGCCCGGAGGGCAGAGAGGCGCTGCGCCGGAGCATCGCGCGCGGTTGATCTACATCACACCGTCGACGCAATACCCGAGCGGCAACCGCATGCAGCTGCGCCGTCGGGCTGACGTTCTTGCCGTCGCCGAGGCCAGAAACGCGCTCGTCATCGAAGACGATTACGATGGCGACTTTGTCTGGCGCGGGGCAGACGTGCCTCCGGTCTTCGCACTTGATCGCGCGGGCGCCGTGGCGCTGCTTGGGACCCTCTCAAAGAGCATCATGCCCGGGATGCGGATGGGCTGGCTCGTAGTGCCGCCGCGGCTGATCGAGCCCGTGCAACGGGCCCATCGCACGCTCGGGCTCGCGGTGAACGTAAGCGTGCAGGCAGCGATGGCGGACTTTCTGACCGATGGCCTTTTCGCACGACACCTGCGCAGTGCGGCACGGACCTACCGGGACCGCATGGCCACATTGACCGCCGCGCTCCGGGAGACGCTCGGCGAGGCGGGGCGTGTCTCGGAGCCGGACGGCGGGCTTCAGGTGCTCCTGCGGTTTGCCGATCATGTGGACGACGTCGCCGTGGCCGAAATGCTGTGGGACCGCGGCTACGAGCTCTTGCCGCTGTCACGGCTGTGCCTGGAGCGGCGCAAGGCGGGCCTCGTGATCGGGTTCGCCCGGGCGAATGCGGCGAGTTCGGTCAAGCTTGGGTCCGCGATCGCCGGTGCCGTTTCGCAGAGGTAGCGGGTGCATCTCTCAACGGGCGGCACACGGGGCGGCGACGGTCCCTCCCAGCAAGCTGGGGGTCAGGCATACGCCTTCGTTCGGCCGGGATTGGTGGTAATGCGATACCGGGGTAGCGGCGGCGGCCGACCGGGACGCACTCTGCGCCCTGTCTCTGGCTCTTGACCGGGCGCGGTCTTTGTGGCGAAGGTCTCCGGGATGGTTCCCGCAGGCGAGTCGCCTCCGGGATGAAAAGGGAACACGGTGCGGCGCTCTCCAGAGCGTCAAGTCCGTGACTGCCCCCGCAACTGTGAGCGGTGAGCGACCCCGACGATACCACTGAGCCCAGCCTCGTTCGAGGAAGGCTCGGGAAGGGTCGGGAGAGCTGGGACCCGCAAGTCAGGAGACCTGCCATCTCCGGCGCGCCCGCGTGCCGCAGTCACCTTAACCTGGGCGGGGCGCCCTGGAACGGAGCGATACGAGATGGACCATTCTGGCCCGACGATGTTGCCGGTTTCTGCGCTGCACCGCCTCTTTGCGCGGAGGGCGCGATGCTTCTGGAACAGACACTCTCTCAGCTCGATGTAGGCACGGTCCCGCAGGACCGCGCCGAGGAAATGGGCCACCTTGGGTTTATGCAATGGCTCGGGGCGCTCCCCGGTCAGGCCAGCTACCCGGACGAGGCGATGCACGCCTACGACATGGCCCGGCCCTTCAGGCGGCACTCCCCCGCCGTTGCGGTGTTTTGCGATCTCCTGATCGCGTCCACGATCTCGCCCTGCACCCCATTGTCGCTGCGTCTGCCGCGACGGCACCGGCGCGGCGGGGCGCTTGCGCGACGTCTCTCCCTGTGACGGGCGCTGCGCATGGCGCGTCGCTGACCCTGCGCGACGTCTCGTGGCGCGCGCGATCGGGGCGGACTGTGCTTTCTCCCACCAGCCTCGCGCTGGAGCCCGGCCGCATTCTCGGCGTTGTGGGGCCGAATGGCGCGGGCAAGACGACGCTCCTGCGCTTGCTCTACCGCTACCACCGGCCTGCGACGGGGACGGTCCGCGTCGATGGTGCCGACATCTGGCAGATGTCCGCGAAGGCAGTCGCGCAACGGGTGGCCGCCGTCCTGCAGGAGCAGCCGACGGATTTTGCTCTGACCGTCCGCGAGATCGTGGCGCTCGGGCGTACGCCCCATCGCCGGGGCTTTGCCGGATCGGGCGGCGCCCATGACGGCCGTATCATCGCGGACGCGCTTGACCGCCTCGACCTGCATGGCTTCGTGGATCGGCACCTGGGCACGCTTTCGGGCGGTGAGCGGCAGCGCGTCATGGTGGCCCGCGCACTCGCCCAGGAACCACGGCTGCTGATCCTCGACGAGCCCACGAACCACCTCGACATTCGCCACCAGCTCGAAGTGCTGCGCCTGATCCGCGATCTGCCGCTCACCATCGTGACCTCGTTGCACGACCTCAACATGGCTTCGGGCGTGTGCGATGATGTCGTGTTGCTCAAGGCCGGCCAACCCCTGGGCGTCGGGCCGCCGGCGAAGGTCCTTTCGGAGACGGCTGTCTCAGGCGCATTCGAGATCCGCGCGCGGGCGGAGCGCCTCTCGCCCAGCAACACCGACCACCTCACGTTTCATCTACACGGCAAAGGACCGCACCCATGAAGAAGACCCTCGTCTCAACCCTCGTACTCGGGCTGGCCGCCACGGCTGTCTCTGCGGAGACAAGCGTGCAAAGCTGCAATCGCACCGTTACCTTCGATGCCCCGCCCGAGCGCGCGATCTCCCACGACGTGAACCTCACGGAGATGATGCTGGTTCTGGGCCTGACGGATCGCATGGTCGGCTATACCGGCATTTCGGGATGGAAAACGCTGGATGAAGAGATGCGTGCAGGCGTCGAGGCATTGCCCGAGTTATCTGCCAAGTATCCTTCAAAGGAAGTGCTAGTCGGCGCTGATGCGGATTTCTTCTTTGCGGGCTGGAACTACGGCATGAAGGTCGGTGGCGAAGTGACGCCCGAAACTTTGGAACCCTTCGGCATCAAGGTCTACGAACTGACGGAATCCTGCATTCATATCATGCAGAAGGATAAAGCCAGCATCGATGACATGTACGCCGATCTGGTGAACCTTGGGCGTATCTTTGATGTAGAGGACCGCGCGGCAGAGCTTGTAGAAGACTACAAGGCCGACCTGACTGCGTTTACCAGCAAGCTGGATACAGGAGAGCCGGTTCGGGTTTTTGTCTATGACAGCGGGGAAGACGCGCCGTTTACCGCCGGGCGCTTTGCTATGCCGACCGCGCTGATTGAAGCGGCTGGTGGCGTTAACATCATGGACGATTTTGAGAAAAGCTGGGCCACTGTAACATGGGAAGAGGTGGTTGAGCGCAACCCGGAAGTCGTCGTTATCGTGAACTATGGCGACGTGACGGCCGAGCAAAAGCGTGACTTTATGAAAAGCAATCCTGCTTTCGCCGATCTGGATGCCGTGAAAAACGACCGTTTCGTCACACTGGAATACGTCGAAGCGACACCGGGGCCGCGAAATATCAAAGCCGTCAAGACACTCGCCGAAGCCTTTTGGGCCGAGTGAGTTTATGCACGAGACCGCAAATGCAAAAGCCGGTCGGCCAAACGCCTCACTTGCGTTTGGTCTGGGCGGGCTGGTGCTCCTTGTGGTCTCACTATCCGTCGCCATCTCGGTCGGAGCTGTCCAGGTGCCGCTGGGGACGGTCTGGGGTGTGTTTTTAG
>JBCCYI010000211.1:0-7799 GCA_039189975.1 Pseudomonadota bacterium | reverse complement strand
TCCGGTCGCCGTGGCGCTGAGCACCCTCGGCCGCGGGCTCGATCTGGAACTCGCCAATGCTCTGACGGACGGCGCATGCCCGACCTACGTCGTCGTCGCAACGCAGGGTCAGAACGACCGCGCCACCCTCGCCGCAGCACTGCAAAGCGATGCGCGCTACGTCGCGTTCGTCGGCAGCCGCCGCAAATTCGCAGCGCTGCGGGCGACACTCGCCGCTGCGGGCGCCGACGCCGCGCGTCTTGACGCCGTCCACGCCCCGGCCGGTCTCGACATCGGCGCGGCGACTGCGGAGGAGATCGCGCTGTCGATCCTGGCGGAGATTACATTGATCCGCCGCAAGGGCCGCGCCTGATGCACGTCGCCGCAATTCTCCTGGCCGCTGGCTTTTCCTCCCGAATGGGCGCGCCGAACAAGCTCGTGATGCCGATCGGAGGTCGGCCGCTGATTGCGCGCGTCGCGCAGGCGGTCGTTGATGCGGTCGACACGCGTCCACTCGTCGTGCTGGGACACGAAGCCGCGCAAGTGCGCAAAGCGCTCGGCGACATGCCGGTCGATCTGGTGACGAACCCGTCCCCCGAACACGGACAGTCGAGCTCAGTCCGCCTCGGGTTGGAAACTGTCCCAGAGGCCGAAACGACCCTCATTGTGCTCGGCGATCTGGCGTTCCTCACCGCGGACGCGCTGCGCGCGCTCCTTCGCGATCACGACGCCGCAGGCGATGGCCGGATCACGGTGCCGATGAACGGAGACGTTCGCGGCAACCCGATCGCGCTCCCCCGGGCGCAGCGTCAGTCGATCCTGGCGAGCGGCGCACGGATCGGCTGCGGCGGCTTCACACGCAAGCATCCCGAGCTGACCCGGCCCTTCGCCACGCAAGACCCCGCCTTCTTCATGGACGTCGACACACCGGACGCATTGGCCGAGGCCCGCGTCCGTCTGGGGGACACATGCGTCACATGATCGGCCCGTACGGCGCAGGGCAATCGACCCGCCATAAAGACCCACGTCTGCTGCGAGAAAGAGAGACAGATCCATGGAACTGAACGACGAAATCGTCATAAACGCGCCCCGCGACGAGGTTTACGCCGCGCTCAACGACCCGGAGGTCCTCAAGACATGCATTCCCGGGTGCGAGGAACTGACCAAGCATTCCGACACCGAGCTTGAAGCGAAGGTCGTGCTCAAGATCGGACCGGTGAAGGCAACCTTTGGGGGTACGGTGACCCTCGACGTCGCTGGCGCCCCGGCGCATTTCTCGCTCACCGGTGAAGGCAATGGCGGTAAGGCGGGCTTTGCAAAGGGCGGCGCCGATGTGGAGCTGATCTCCGAGGGCGATCAGACGACGCTGAAGTACGTCGCCAAGGTCGACATCGGGGGCAAACTGGCGCAGCTCGGTTCGCGGCTGATTGCGGGCACGGCCAAGAAACTCTCGGCGAAGTTCTTCACTCAATTCGCGGCCACCTTCGAGGCCAAGGCGGACGCCTGAACGATCATGCAGGCTCTCTCCCTTCCTCCCCAGAGCTACGAATTGCCCGACCAGGTTCTCCGGTTTGCGCAGGGCGAGCAGCAGGCAGGGCGCCGCGTTGCGCTCACCGTGGTCACCGGGTTGTCCGGGGGCTCCATGCGGCGTGTCGGATCGCTCGCAGCCATCTCGGAAACGGGCGCCATGGCCGGCTATGTCTCAAACGGCTGCATCGACGCGGACATCGCCATGCAAGCGGTGGAGAGCCTCGGCGTCGGGCGCCCCATGGCGCTTCGTTATGGCGCGGGCAGTCCGTTTGTGGATCTACGGCTGCCCTGTGGTGGATCCGTCGATCTGCTGGTGGTCCCCGACCCGGACCCATCGGTCCTGCGTGCAGCGCTGGGGGCGCTCGACTCGCGGCGGACGGTGTCGCTCAGCTTTGACGAGACGGAAGGGGTGCGGATCGCTCAGGCGTCGGAGTCACAGACATACACCTATGCGCCAGCGCTGCGCCTGCTCGCGGCGGGACGGGGGCCGGCTTTGCTCTCGGTCGTGCAGCATGCCAGGGCCTCGGATATGGCCGTCGGCTATGCCTCGCCGGATCAAGCGGAGCACGCCGGTCTGGAAGAGCTCGGGGCGACGCGTGCGTTTGAGCTGATCTCGCCTCGCGCGCCGATCACGCTCGAAGCCGATTCCTGGACGGCGATCCTTCTGCTCTTTCACGACCACGATTGGGAGGCGCCGATCCTGCGGGCGGCCGTCGCCACGAAGGCTCCGTACATCGGGTGCTTGGGCAGCGCCCGCACTCAGGCCGCCCGGCGCCTGACGCTGGAGGCCGATGGGATGGCACACACGGATATCGCGCGCATCCGCGGCCCGATCGGGCTGATCCCGTCCGCGCGCAGTGCGCATGATTTGGCGATCTCCGTTCTGGCGGAAATTCGGCAATGCACAAGGCCGCATGCCGATCACGCGAAAGCGGCCTGAGCCAGCGGACCTTGTGGCGCGCCGCGACGGTCTGTGATCAGACGCCGTGTCGGGTCCGCCGCGCCTCCGACATCAGCGCAGCGCCGGGCGGAGCGTGCCACGCTCGACGAGCACACAGGAGCGGATACAGACATCCGGCGGTGCATCCGGCGTGTCGAGCAGGTAGATCACACGATCGATCGAGCGCTCGATGATCTCCCCGATCGGCTGTTGGATTGTCGTCAGATCAATGCCCTCCCACCGGGCCATCTCCATGTCGTTGAGCCCGATAAGCCCCACATCGCCGGGAACATCGAGCCCTGCGCCGCGCAGCGCCGCCATCGCACCGATCGACAAAACATCGTCTCCGCAAAAATAGGCCTCTGCCAGGCCCTCAGGGATCAGCCGCCGCATCTCCTCGCGCCCTGCATCGAAGGAGTAGGCACGTGCGAAACTATGTGTCACCCGGACGCCCGGCGACCCGTCGAGCTCAGACAGAAAGCCGTACAGGCGGTCCTGCGTCGAGGTGGCATCCTCCGGCCCGCCCAGAAAACCGACGTGGGAATAGCCGCGGGCGCGCAGGGTGCGCCCGGCCAAGGCGCCGCAAGCGACATTGTCAATGCCAACGACGTCGACCTGCGGTGTGGACGACGGGCGACCGAATGTGTGCACAACGGGCAAGTCCGCCCGGCGAAACGCATTCGCAAAGGTGGGCGGCAGCGTCGAAGAGGCCACGATGACCGCATCGACCGAGTATTGCAGAAGGAGTTCGACAGAATGCCGCGGGTCCGTCTCGTCCGTCAGGTTAACGATGAGAGGACGCAGACCCCGGTCCTGCAGCCCGCGGGTAAACCTGTCAAACACCTCCAGAAAAATCGGGTTGTGAAAGTTGTTGGACACCAGACCGATGAGTTTCGTGCGCCCCGTTGTCAGGCTGGAGGCGAGCGCATTGGGTCGATAGCCCAGCTCCTGGGCAGCCGACTGCACCTTGGCACGCATCTGCTCTGAGACCGACGCACCGGCTGTAAACGTGCGCGACACCGCCGAGGTCGATACGCCAGCCAACTCGGCCACATCTTTGAGGGTCACCGCCATGGCGCGACCCTAGCGCAGGGAGTTCCCCGCGCGCCAGCCTTTGCAACCGGTTGCATTGCGCGCCACTCTGTGTTCTCCTGATGCGGAGAGGCGGGCAAACCGCCCGTCAACCAGCTTGCAACATCGGGAGGATTGCATGAAGAAGCTTGCAACGACTTTGGCCGTGGGCGCTGCGCTCGCGGTGGCACCTTTGGCCGCAACGGCCCAGGACAACCTGAGCTACGTGCTTGTCAGCCACGCGCCGGACAGCGATTCGTGGTGGAACACGATCAAGAACGGCATCGCGCTTGCGGGCGACCAGATGGGCGTCACTGTCGAGTACCGCAACCCGCCCACGGGCGACATTGCGGACATGGCGCGGATCATCGAACAGGCCACCGCGGCTGGCCCGAACGGCATCATCACCACGCTCGCGGATTATGACGTGCTCAAGGAGCCGATCCAGGAGGCCGTGGCCTCGGGCATCGACGTCATCATCATGAACACCGGCACGCCCGATCAGGCACGCGAGGTCGGCGCGCTGATGTATGTCGGCCAGCCGGAGTACGACGCGGGCTACGCCGCAGGTCTGCGCGCGAAGGGCGACGGCGTGACGTCGTTCCTCTGCGTCAACCACGCCATCCAGCAGCCCACCGTAGGCGAGCGCTGCCGCGGCTTTGCCGACGGTCTCGGCGTGGATCTGGGCGAAGCGATGCTCGACAGCGGCACCGACCCGTCGGAGATCAAGAACAAGGTCCTCGCCTATCTCTCCGCCAACCCGGAGACCGACGGTATCCTGACGCTCGGCCCGGTCTCGGCCGACCCGACCATCGCCGCGCTCGAAGAGAACGGCATGGCCGGCGAGATGTACTTTGGCACCTTTGATCTCGGCGAAGAGATCGTGAAGGCGATCAAGGGCGGCGTGATCGAGTGGGGCATCGACCAGCAGCCCTTCCTGCAGGCCTACCTGCCGGTGGTCGTCATGGCGAATTACCACCGCTACGGCGTGCTGCCGGGCAACAACATCAACTCCGGCCCCGGCTTCGTGACAGCCGATGGCCTCGAGAAAGTGGAGGCCTTCGCGGGCGAGTACCGCTAACGAACCAAGGGGGGCGGCCACGGGCCGCCCTTCCGCTGTTACGACAGACGCATGCCAAGGGAGGGGCCGTGATGTCTGAAGCCACACAGGCGAAACCCGTCGCCGACGAACGGATCAAAGAGATCGGCGGATTGCGCAAAGCGCTCATCCGGCCTGAGCTTGGCGGCATGGTCGGGACGGTCGCCGTCTTCGTCTTCTTTCTTCTGACCGCGTTCGACAGCGGGATGTTCAACGCCCAGGGCGTGATGAACTGGTCCGTCGTTTCGGCGCAATTCATGATCATCGCCGTGGGCGCCTGTCTGCTGATGATCGCGGGGGAATTCGACCTCTCGGTCGGGTCGATGATCGGCTTTTCGGGCATGATCATCGCGATCCTGAGCGTCACGCTGGGCTGGCCCGTCTGGATGGCCATCCTAACGGCCTTTGTCCTCGCGCTCGCCATCGGCGCGCTCAACGGCTTCATCGTGATCCGAACCGGCCTGCCCAGCTTCATCGTGACGCTGGCGTTCCTCTTTATCCTGCGCGGGTTCACGATTTACCTGCCGCAAACCATTGAGAACAAAACGATCATCGGCGGGATCAGGGACGTCGCCGAGGGCGACTGGCTCGCCCCGATCTTCGGTGGCAAGATCCTCACGGGCTTCTTCCAGTGGCTGGGCGACATCGGCGTCATCGCCGTTTTCGAGCGCGGCACCCGCGCGGGCGAGCCGGTGGTGGACGGCATTCCGATGCTCATCGTCTGGGCGATCGTACTCGTCGCGGCGGGCCACATCATCCTGATGAAGACCCGCTTCGGCAACTGGATCTTCGCCGCCGGTGGCGACGCGGAGGCCGCGCGCAACTCCGGCGTTCCGGTCAACCGCGTGAAGGTCCTGATGTTCATGTTCACCGCCTTTTGCGCCACGGTCTTCGCGACCTGCCAGGTGATGGAGTTTGGCTCCGCAGGTGCTGACCGGGGGCTCCTCAAGGAGTTCGAAGCGATCATCGCGGTGGTCATCGGCGGGGCGCTGCTCACCGGCGGCTATGGCTCCGTGATCGGCGCCGCCCTGGGCGCGCTCATATTCGGCGTGGTCCAGCAGGGGCTCTTCTTTGCCGGAGTGGAAAGCTCGCTCTTCCGAGTGTTCCTCGGCGTGATCCTGCTCGGCGCGGTGATCCTGAACACCTACATCCGGCGCATGATCACAGGGGAGCGTTGACCCGTAAGGTCACGAAAGGAGCGAAACGATGAACACACGCACCGACCACGCCCCGATCATCCAGATGAAGAACATCGAGAAGCACTTCGGCAGCGTCATCGCGCTGGCGGGGGTCTCGGTCGACGTCTACCCCGGCGAGTGTCACTGTCTTCTGGGCGACAACGGCGCGGGCAAGTCGACCTTCATCAAAACGATGTCCGGCGTGCACAAGCCGACCCATGGCGAGATCGTCTTCGAAGGCAAGCCGATGCAGTTCGACGACCCGCGCGACGCGATCTCCGCCGGGATTGCCACTGTGCACCAGCACCTGGCGATGATCCCGCTGATGTCCGTCAGCCGGAACTTCTTCATGGGCAACGAGCCCGTGAAGTCGCGCTTTGGCATCCCGTTCTTCGACCATGAGTACGCCGACCGCGTGACCATGGAGGAGATGCGCAAGATGGGGATCAACCTGCGCGGCCCCGATCAGGCCGTGGGCACCCTATCGGGCGGCGAGCGCCAGACGGTCGCGATCTCGCGCGCCGTCCATTTCGGCGCGAAGGTGCTGATCCTCGACGAGCCGACCTCTGCCCTCGGTGTGCGCCAGACGGCGAACGTGCTGGCCACCATCGACAAGGTACGCAAGCAGGACATCGCGGTTGTCTTCATCACCCACAACGTGCGCCACGCCATGGCCGTGGGGGACCGGTTTACCGTCCTCAACCGCGGCAAGACCCTCGGCACCGCCCAGCGCGGACAGATCACGCCCGAGGAGCTGCAGGACATGATGGCGGGCGGTCAGGAGATGGTGGAGCTCGAAGGCTCGCTCGGCGGGACGGTGTAACCGCAGGGGCGCCCTGCCCGCCCCCAATCCCGTGGGGGCGTTTAGCTCCGGGACAGGGACTTCAGGCCGAGGAGCACGGCGGCGCCAATCATGAAGCCGCCGCCGATCCGCTCGACCCAGACGCGCGCCTCCCCCCGGAACCGCGCCACGATCCAGCTCGACCCGAGGCCGTAGGCGGAAAGAAAGAGCCCGTCCATCACGATGTAGGTCGCCGAGAGGATCAGGAATTGCGGCCAGAAGGCAGCGTCTGCGGCAATGAACTGCGGAAAGAGCGCGGCGAAGAACACGACTGCTTTCGGGTTCGCCGCGGAGGTCAGAAAGCCCTGCATCCACAACGCCTTGAGCGATGCGCGCGCCCGCTGTGCCGTGGCGCCGCCCCCAGAAACGCCGGCGCGGCGGATCATGCGCAGCCCCAGCCAGACGAGGTAGGCGACCCCGGCCCACTTGATTGCCGACAGGGCGGTGGCGGAGGCCGCGAGGAGCGCTGCCAGGCCCAGCCCCGCCGCCAGCATCTGCGCCGCGTTGGCCGAAAGGTCGCCCGCCGCCGTGGCCAGCGACCGACGGAACCCGTGGACCCCGCTGTTGGAGAGCATCAGGAGCTGGCTCGGTCCCGGCGTGCTCATCAGCGCCAGGACGGTGAGGACGTAAAGGGTCCAGGTGTCGGGCGTCATTTTCCGTGCTCCCCTTGCGATCGCCGCGCCCGACCGAGCCTAGCGGAACATCGGCGGGCGCGCATCCTCCCAGGCGCCCTGCGCCTTGGCCGAGGCCACGGCCGCGTAGACCGCCGCCATCGAGCGCACGCCGTCGGTCGCCTTGGGGAAGAGCGTCGCCACCGGGTCGGGCGCGCGGCCGGACTTTGCGGCCCCCACGGCCTCCGCCAGATCGACGTAGATGTTGGCGACGGCGAGCGGGAAGCCCTCAGGCGAGCCGATGACGACCCGGCTCAGCCGCGCCGCGTCGGGGGTAAGCCCCGCATCACCCTTCTCCAGGATCTCCGTCCGGCCCCCAAGACGCTGATAATACACCTGGTTCGGCTGCTCCTGCGCCCAACGGAACGCGCCCGTCTCGCCAAAGACCTGGATGTCGAGCCCGTGCTGGCGCCCGATGGCAACGGTCGACGTCCAGAGCCGCCCCACGGTGCCGCCCTCCATCCGGAAGTTGACCATCGCGTCGTCTTCG
>JBCCYI010000210.1:0-7965 GCA_039189975.1 Pseudomonadota bacterium | reverse complement strand
CTGCGCGCGTGCGCACATCACATCGGCGCGAGGTGGGTTGGCGTGCGGATGGCCTGGGACACAAGGGCGGGCGCAGGTGTCCGCGCGCCGAGTGTGACAGCGGGGCGGGGGTTGGGGTGCCCGGAGCGGGAGATGTTACAGCGGGTTTGTCTCAAACCCCGACCAGGTGACGCCTACATCGTCCAGGTACGAAAGACGTGTCGCTGATCCCACAGCACACTTGGGCGATGGGGACGCGCCGCTGAAACACGCGCCGTCGGAAGCGGTCCCTCGCGGGAAGCAGTCGTCTGCGCAACATGCTGACGGCACCCGCCCAACCGGTGTCGAGATCGCAGCGGAGCGTGGCTGACGCGCGCCTAGCGTCCGAGGACGCGCCAGCCGATGTCACGCCGGTAGGTACACCCGGGAAAGGCTGCTCTCTCGGCAAGTGCGTAGGCCGCATCGGCGGCAGACCGCAGATCTGCGCCACGGGCTGTAGCGTTCAGCACGCGGCCGCCGCTGCTCGCGAGCGTGCCCTCTGGTGTGCGGGCGCTGCCCGCATGAAAGAGCATCTGGAAGCTGTCCTCCGGCAGATCCGACACCCCTTCGAGCAAGAGCCCGCGTGCGTAATCGCCCGGATACCCCGCGGCGGCGAGGACGACCGTCATGGCATGATCCTGCGCCCAGTGAACCTGCGCCCCAGAGAGACGTGCTTCGGCGGTGGCGAGCAACAAGTCCAGCACCTGTGCCCCAAGGCGCATCATCAGGACCTGCGCCTCCGGGTCGCCGAAGCGGACGTTGTACTCCACAAGCCGTGGCGCGCCCTCATCGATCATCAGGCCAACGTAAAGCACACCAGTGAACGGGGTGCCGCGGCGTTGCATCTCGGCGATGGTCGGGCGCACAATCTCGGCCAGAGCGCGCTCCTGCACCTCCGGCGTTAGGATCGGCGCGGGCGAATAGGCCCCCATCCCGCCGGTGTTGGGGCCGGTGTCGCCCTCGCCAATGCGCTTGTGGTCCTGCGCGGTGCCAAACGGAAGGACCGCCTCGCCATCGGACAGCACGAAGAAGGACGCCTCCTGCCCTGTCAGAAACGCTTCAATCACCACTTCCGACCCCGCGGCGCCGAACGCCCCGCCGAAGATGTCGTCGAGTGCAGCATGGGCATCGGCCAACGTCTCGGCTACGGTCACGCCTTTGCCGGCCGCGAGCCCGTCAGCCTTGATGACGATGGGCACGCCTTCCGCATCGACATAGGCATGGGCGGCGGCGGCGTCGGAGAAGCGCGCGTAGGCCGCCGTCGGTGCGCCGCAGGCGTCGCAGATCTCCTTGGTAAAGGCCTTCGACGCTTCAAGCTGCGCCGCGGCCTGGCTGGGACCAAAGACCAGGATCCCGGCCTCGCGCAGCCCATCGGCCACACCGGCAACCAGCGGCGCCTCCGGGCCGACGATGACGAAGTCGATGCTCTCCTCTTCCGCAAAGGCGGCCACGACGCCCGGGTCCAGAATGTCGAGCGCCGCGCATTCGGCGATGTCGGCGATGCCGCCGTTGCCGGGCGCCACGACGAGCCGGTCGCATTTCGGGTTTTGCAGGATTGCCCAGGCCAGTGCATGTTCGCGACCGCCGCCGCCGAGGATCAGAATGTTCATGTCGGCCTCACAATGCGGACGCGATCTGTTGGCGAGCCCGCCGAGGCGTTTTAGGATGCACGCGCAGCGGACACAAGGCAGAGGGCGCCCCCATCGCTTCGGGGCACGGACCTTGGCCAAGGGCATGGAACAGGCACCATGATGGACGAACTGATCGAAGACGGCCGGGACGGCCCCGGGACGGGCAACACCCCGGAATACGCGGTCTCCGAGATCTCAGGGGCGATCAAGAAGACGCTGGAGGGTGCCTTTGGCCGGATCCGTGTGCGCGGCGAAGTGGGCCGCGTGTTCGTCGCCCGCTCCGGCCATATCTACTTCGACATCAAGGACGACAGAAACGTGCTCGGCTCGGTGTGCTGGAAGGGCAGCGTCTCCCGACTGTCACAGCGGCCCGAGGAGGGGATGGAGGTCATCGCGACGGGGCGTTTGACGACCTTCGGCAGCCAGTCGAAGTACCAACTGACAGTAGAGGACATCGAGCCCGCCGGCGTCGGCGCCCTGATGGCGATGCTGGAAAAGCGCAAGGCGCTGCTGGCCGCCGAAGGTCTTTTTGAGGAGGGGCGCAAGCGGCCGCTACCGTTCCTTCCGGACGTGATCGGCGTGGTGACCTCGCCGTCGGGCGCTGTCATCCGGGACATTCTGCACCGCCTGGGCGAGCGGTTTCCCCGCCGCGTGCTGGTGTGGCCCGTGGCGGTGCAGGGCAAGGACTGCGCGCCGCAGGTCGCCCGCGCCATTGCCGGGTTCAACGCCATACCTGCGGGGGGGCGCCTCCCACGGCCCGACCTCCTGATCGTGGCGCGCGGAGGCGGGTCGATTGAGGACCTTTGGGGGTTCAACGAAGAGGTCGTTGCGCGCGCCGCCGCCGCCTCCGAGATCCCGCTGATCTCGGCAGTGGGCCACGAGACAGACACCACGCTGATCGACTACGTCTCGGATTGGCGCGCCCCAACCCCCACCGCGGCGGCCGAACGGGCCGTCCCCGTCCGGCTGGACCTTCTGGCCCATGTCGACGGTCTAGGCGCGCGGCTCGCCGGAGGGTTGTCGCGCGGGCTGCATCGCCAGGGCGAGCGCCTGCGCGACCTCGGGCGCGCCTTGCCTTCGCCCGCGCAGCTCCTCGCAGGGCCACGCCAGCGGTTGGACGCCGCCACGCTACGGCTCCCCCAGGCCCTGCGCGGCGCGCTCCAGAGCCACCAGATCCGCCTGACGCAGGCCAGTGCCACCCTGCGCCCCCAGATCATCCTGCAGCGCCTGCGCCGCCAGGCTGATCGCGTCGGCGACCTGTCGGCACGACTCTCTCCCACTCTGATGCACCGCAGCATGAGCGATCACGCCCGCGATCGCGCCCGGCTCAGCGAGCGCCTCGACACCGCACTTCGCCAGAACATTGCAGCACAGCGCACCCGCGTGGAGGGGTTCGAGCGGTTACTCAACTCGCTGAGCTATGTCGGCACGCTGGAGCGGGGCTATGCCGTGGTGCGGGACGGGTCGGGCCAGGTGCTGACGCGCCTCACGCCTGCGCGAGGCGCCCCGTCCCTGGAGATCCAGTTCGCCGACGGGCGACTCGCCGTCCAGACCGTTGCAGCGGAGGACGCCGCACCCCCAGCGCCGCCCTCGCCCGCCAAGACGAAGCGGACACGCAAGAAGGCTCCCCCGAAGCCGCCAACGGGGCAAGGCAGCCTGTTCTAGTCGCGCGCCGATGCTCAAGAAACATCTCCTGCGGAGAGACGTTCGCCCCCCACGCGCGCCCGTGCTCGCAATGCCACAGCACGAGCAGATCGCTCCGTCCCAGGGCGTCTCGTGCGCCATGCTGCTGTCCGCACTCCTCTGCGTGAGCGCGTGCGTTCCGAACACGACCGCCCCCGCTCGGCCGGAGACCACCCCCTTACCCACACGCTCTACGCCACCGGACAGCGCGGAGCCAGAGATGTGCTGGGCCAGCGTCGGTGAGCCTCCGGTTCTGGCAACGCTCGAAGACGAGGTCATCGTGGAGCCGCCCGGTCTCGCCGCGGACGGAACGCTGCGCGAGGATCCCGTGACGCGGGTCTCACGGCGCGAGCTCGTTGTGACGCCGGGTACGCAAATCTGGTTCGAAATCCTCTGCCCCGCGGCCTTCACAGAGGATCGCGTCGCCACGCTACAGCGCGCGCTCGCCGCCAGGGGGCTCTATACGGGCGCCATTACCGGCCGATCAGATGACCAAACCAACGCAGCCATCCGCGCCTATCAGGCCCCCCTCGGGGTTGACAGCGGAGCCCTGACACGGGCCGCCGCCGAACGGCTTGGCCTGATCGTCACCGCGCCAACGGGCTGAAACGAAAAGGGCGCCCGAAGGCGCCCAAATCACACGTTGCGCGTGGATCACTCCACGGTCAGCGCCACAAACCGTGGCTCGCCCGCGCGCCGCACCAAAAGAAGAAGCGACTTGCGCCCCGCCTCCTGCGCCGCACTCATCTGCGCCTCGAAATCCGCAAGGGTCGCAATGGGCTGTTGCCCCGCTTCAGTGATCAGATCACCCGAGCGAAGTCCCTTCTCATGCGCCTCGCTCGTCTGGTCCACGTCCACGACGACGAGCCCCGATGCGCCTTCCGGCACCCCGAGCGACTCCGTCAGATCCGGTGTGACCTGCGACAGAGTCATACCCAGGATCTCCGTCTGTGCAGGCGCTTCAGGTTCGCCCTGCGACGCAACGGCAGGCACCGCGCTCTCCGCTTCTTCCCGGCGACCCAGCGTGACACGCAGCGTCTCCGTGCCCCCATCGCGGAACACCACAACCCGCACCGTCTTGCCAACCTCGGTGTTGCCCACGCGCTGCACCAGGCCGCGCGTGTCATCGACGTCAGCACCGTCGAAGCTCAGGATGACGTCTCCCGCTTCCATACCGGCAGCGAGCGCAGGCCCTTCGGGCACGTCCGTCACCAGAGCCCCGCGTGCCTCCTGCAGACCCAGCCCCTCGGCCAGATCGTCAGTCACATCCTGAATCCGCACCCCGAGCCAGCCGCGGCGCGTTTCCCCAAACTCCTGCAGTTGGGCGATCACATTTGTGGCCACCCGGCTCGACATCGCAAAGCCGATCCCGATCGACCCGCCGTTGGGTGACAGGATCGCGGTGTTCACTCCGATCACCTCGCCGTCCATGTTGAAGAGCGGGCCGCCCGAGTTGCCACGGTTAATCGCCGCATCCGTCTGGATGTAGTCGTCATAGCTGCCAGACAGCGCCCGTCCCCGCGCCGATACGATCCCGGCGGAGACGGAAAACCCCTGCCCCAGCGGATTGCCCATAGCCATCACCCAGTCCCCGACACGGGCCGCATCGCTGTCGCCCCAGGGCACAAAGGGCAGCGGTGCGTCAGCCTCAACCTTCAGCAAGGCAAGGTCCGTGTTCGGATCGGTCCCGATCACCTCTGCTGGCAGCTCCTCGCCGGAGAAGAACTCGATCAGGATCTCGTCGGCCTGTTCGATGACGTGATTGTTCGTCACGATAAAGCCGTCTTCCGAGATCACAAACCCCGACCCCAGCGCCGAGGACCGTCGCGGAGGTCCACCCTCGGGGCCACCCCTGTCGAGAAAATCCCGAAAGAAATCCTCAAAGGGCGAGCCTTCAGGCACCATAGGCTGCGGACCGGTCGCGGTCTCCACAACCGTCGAGGTCGTGATGTTGACCACGGAGGGGCTAATCTGCTCGGCTAGATCCGCGAAACTCTCCGGCGCGCCCCGGGCAAATCCCGGCGCGGGCAGAGAGAGGGCAAGGGTCAGGCCGACCAGCGCGGCGGTTGCTGTGCGAAAAGCGGCGGCCGGCAATGGGACGATACTCTGGGCCTGGAACGTCACGGGAGATCTCCTTCTGGCGTCATGCGTCAAAAACCTGCGCCATCCCCCAGTGCGCAAGGGCGACAGCGCAACGCTGACATGGTATCTAGGGGCGCTCCTGAACAACGCAACGCCTGCTCTCAGCGCGTCACGTGCCCGTGAGGGCCTCGGCATCGGCCCGCGGGATCATCTACAGCGCTTCGGTACTGTCGCAGCGCCAAACCGATCTGACAAGAAAAACAGCGCGTCCTTTGGCGCCCTCAAAGAAGCGCCCTCACCGACAGGTTTCCACGCTCGGCTTCATTGTGCCCCAAATATCCCCGCCGGAGGCTCCCGCGCCCCCCGCAAACGCTCCGGCAAGGGACGCGGCGCCGCGCGCCAAACAGGCGCTCACGCAAAGAGGCCATGACAGAACCAGCCGGCCGACAATCCGGCGCCATGGGCATAAAAGAGCCACAGACGCTCCCCCGTCTGCACCTCGACCTGCCAGTAATCCCGCACCCCGCTGCGCCATTCGGGCTCGTCGAGCCACCACTCCGGCGCGATCCGCTCCGGGCCGGTGGCGCTCACCACGCGCAAGGCTTGCCGACGCCAGCGCATCTCGGGCGGCGGACGCCGCCCCGGCGAGGATCCGCCACCCGGAGCCCCCCTGGGCAAGGATCCGCCGGTCCGGGCCTCAAAAACAGGCTCAGGCACATAGACGGGCTCGGGTCGGAAAATCGTGAGCGGACGCGGGACCGGCGGCGAGACCTGCCAATCCCGTGCGGGCTCGGCCCAGGCCGCGGCCCGTACCTGCGTCGTCTTCTCGGGGATGTGGCTGTCTCCGGGATAAAGGCGCAGGATTCGCTCCAGCCCAATCCGAGCCCCCAGACGGCTGATCAGATCGTCCAGCGCCCCCTCTGTCGCAGCCCCGCCAAGGCCGGAGACGCGCTCTGATGCTGCTTTCCCGGCATCGCCCGTCGCGGCGCCCGGCCCGGCCCCCGACGCCCGCTCTCCACCCCCGTGTGCCGCATGCGACGGGGGCGCTCCAGCTCCCGCGGTCCTGGCGCGCACCTCCTGCGACACCTCCAGCTGACCACGGTGCTGCATGGCATGGACCGGCTCGGTCACGTAAGCCTCCAGGCGCAACACGTCGATCCCGTCGCCCGCCTCCAGATCCCCCAGCTTCATGCGCAGCAGAGGGCGCAGCCGCTCGGGATCGGCACTGGGCCGCGCCAGCCCGACCTCGACCCACTGCGCGGTATGGTCGGTCCGCTCCACGCGCAGCCGCACCCGACGCGCGCCCTGCCCCTTGGCCATCAGCCGCGCCGAAAGCGCGGGCAGCAGACGGTCGAGCCCGGCCGCCACGTCTTCCTCGAGCGCGATCGGCTCCGGCAGCGTCAGGCGCACGGCAAAGCGCGGCGGAGCGGCCGCGGGCGACACCGGCTCCGGCACCATGCCGAGCGCCTGGTCGAGGCGCAGCACCACCTGCTGACCAAAGCGCCGCGCCAGCCCCGCGCGCGGCTGGTTCGCAAGATCCTCGATCCGGCGCAGCCCGAGCCGCGCCAGCTGCGCCGTCACATTCTCGGGCAGTCGCAAAGCCCCCACCGGCAGCGGCGCCAGCACCGTCCGCATCTGCCCCGGCGGCGCGATGCGACCTGTCACGACCGGCGCGGCGACCAGCTCCGGCGGCGCGCCGCCCCGCTCCCAATGCCGCCGCTTGGCCGCACGGGATCGGGTGGCCCGCGCCTCCTGGTCGATCGCATCCCCGGAGCGCAGCGCACCTGCACCGCCCGACCCAGAGCCGACATCGTCTCCGGTGCCATGGCGCGCCAGGGCCCAAGCCGCCCCCAACGTGTCGGCGATCCCGGCACGAATTGTCAGACCGAGATCGGCGCAATCCTCCTCGACCTGGCGCAACAGACCCGCCTCGCCGCCAAAAAGATGCGCGCAGCCCGTCAGATCCGCGACAAGACCATCGGCACCCACACCGTCCGGCCCCTCGGAGGCGCGACGGTCCGGAGGCAGACGGACCCCGCCTTCCGCCGCCACCCAGGGCGAGAACTTGCCCGCCCAGCGCTGCAAAGCGGCCAGAAAGTCCGCCTCGGCCTGCGGGTTCTCGAACCGGGTGACAAGCGCGGGGCACATCGCACGCGCATCGCGCACCGGCTGGCCCCGCGACAGCCCGGCGGCGATGGCCTGCTCGGAGAGGGACACCAGCATCGTCACGTTGCCCCGGTCGCCCACGATGGCGAAGGGCACATCCAGCACCCCTCGCTGGGTGCGCAGATAGCGCTCGGCCGCGAGACGCGGGAACCAGAGCGAAAGGATGCGTCGGCTGGGCATATTCGGTCAGTCCGGAGGGCAGCGATCGGGACGGGCGAAAGATGTTCGCTGATTGTTCTAGCCCGCACCCCGATACGAGTCGAGTCGCGCGCGCCGAACATGCCACGTTGAAATCCGGGATGGAGCAGGAGGAGGGAGCAGGGTGAGAGGCTGGACAGCGACCCAAGCGGGGCTCGTTGCGGCTGCTTCCTTCCGGACCTGACCG
>JBCCYI010000209.1:0-8022 GCA_039189975.1 Pseudomonadota bacterium | reverse complement strand
TCGAAGTCGCGGCGCGCGGGGAGACGCTGCATTCGGGGTGCGCGCTGCTATGGAGCGGGCTTGCACGCGGCGGCGAAAGCGCCTACGTGGCGGCCATGGAAAATGTCGTTCTCATCGTCCATCTGCTGCTCGCGCTTGCCCTGATCGCTGTCGTTCTGTTGCAGCGATCCGAAGGGGGTGGGCTCGGTATGGGCGGCGGCGGGGGCGGTGTGATGTCCGGCCGCGCGGCGGGCACGCCCTTGGGCAAGGTGACCTGGGGCCTCGCGATCGCTTTCATTGCGACGTCGATGACGCTGACGATTATTGCGGCGGCGTCCTCGGAGAACGCCTCGGTCGTGGACCGGTTGCAGGATGTGCCGCGGGCGCCGGCCTCGCAATCGGGCGCGGGCGACGTTCCGGCGGCCTCTGACCTGTTGCCGCCATCGCTGGGTGGATCCAACGCGCCGTTGGTGCCTCAGGCGGAGTAGGGCGGCGGCGCAGGTCGCGCGGGAGTGCACAATGTCTTGGTGTGGGCGCTGAATTGTCCGCATGATGTTGCGGTTGGCATTGCCCTGCGCCGGCGAATCTTCTATAGCTTAAATCCCGTGGCAGGGTGTTTCTGCCGCCTTGGGATTTGGCGGAGCGGCCCATCGCAGCGGGCGCTCACGGGGATTTATGGCACGGTACATCTTCATCACCGGCGGGGTCGTCTCGTCGCTCGGCAAGGGGTTGGCGTCGGCAGCGCTCGGGGCTTTGTTGCAAGCACGGGGCTTTACGGTCCGTTTGCGCAAGCTCGACCCCTATCTCAACGTCGATCCCGGGACGATGAGCCCGTTCGAGCACGGCGAGGTGTTCGTCACGGACGACGGCGCGGAGACGGACCTCGACCTTGGTCATTACGAGCGGTTCACAGGGGTTGCCGCACGGGCGACCGATTCTGTGAGCTCGGGCCGGATCTACTCCAACGTGCTCGAGAAGGAGCGACGCGGGGACTATCTGGGCAAAACGATCCAGGTGATCCCGCATGTGACCAACGAGATCAAAGACTTTCTCGCCATCGGGGAGGACGAGGTCGATTTCATGCTCTGCGAGATCGGCGGCACCGTCGGGGACATCGAGGGCCTGCCGTTCTTTGAGGCGATCCGCCAGTTTGGTCAGGACAAGCCGCGTGGGCAGTGTATCTTCATGCACCTTACGCTTTTGCCGTTCATCAAGGCCTCGGGTGAGCTGAAGACGAAGCCGACGCAGCACTCCGTCAAGGAGCTCCGCTCGATCGGGATCGCGCCGGACATTCTCGTGTGCCGCTCGGAGGGGCCGATCCCGATCAAGGAGCGGGAGAAGCTGGCGCTCTTTTGCAACGTGCGCCCCGATGCGGTCATCGCCGCGCAGGACCTGCCGACGATCTACGAGGCGCCGTTGGCCTACCATCGGGAAGGGCTCGATCAGGCAGTGCTCGACGCGTTCCAGATCAGCCCCGCGCCGCGCCCCGATCTCAGCCGGTGGGAGGATGTGGCCGACCGCATCCACAAGGCGGAGGGCACGGTCCGGGTGGCGATCGTCGGCAAGTACACCGATCTGGAGGACGCCTATAAGTCCATCGCCGAGGCGCTGACTCATGGCGGAATGGCCAACCGGGTCAAGGTCAAGGCGGAGTGGATCGACGCGGAGATCTTCGAGCGTGAGGACCCCGCGCCGCATCTGGAGCGCTTCCATGCGATCCTCGTGCCCGGCGGCTTTGGCGAGCGCGGCACGGAGGGCAAGATCAGGGCCGCCGAGTTCGCGCGGACACGCAAGGTGCCCTATTTCGGGATCTGTCTTGGCATGCAGATGGCGGTGATCGAGGCGGCGCGGCATCTGACGGAGGTGTCGGACGCGGGCTCCGAGGAGTTCGACCATGAGATGGGCGGTAAGCGCTTTACGCCCGTAGTGTACCATCTCAAGGAATGGGTGCAGGGCAACCAGAAGGTGACGCGCAAGCCCTCCGACGCCAAGGGCGGGACGATGCGGCTCGGCGCCTATGACGCGACGCTGACGGAGGGCAGCAAGGTCGCTTCTGTCTACGGCACGCTGGCCATCGACGAGCGGCACCGGCATCGCTACGAGGTGGACATCCGCTACCGCGAGGCGCTGGAGGCGCAGGGGCTGGTCTTCTCCGGCATGTCGCCGGACGGGCGCCTGCCCGAGATCGTCGAGCACAAGGAGCACCCCTGGTTCATCGGCGTGCAGTTCCACCCGGAGCTGAAGTCCAAACCGTTTGACCCCCACCCGCTCTTTGCCGATTTCATCCGCGCCGCGGTCGATATGAGCAGGCTGGTGTGAGGGCGCCCACCGGGGCACCTGCCGAGCCAGCGTTGACCCGCGCTCTGTGGGTCATTGCCCTGATCGCGCTCGTCGTCGGGCTCTTCTACCGGGGCTACCCGCTGGTGGCGGGGGACACCGCATTGGCCGAGGTGTTCATGACGGAAGACGGCTACCTGATGCTCACGGTTGCCCGCAACATGGCGATCGGGCTCGGCATGTCGGTCTCCGAGGGCACGATCCCGACCAATGGCGTTCAGCCGCTCGCAACCTTTCTCTTCGCGGGCGCCTATGGGGCGGCCGGGGGAGACAAGGTCGCGGGCCTGGTTGGCGTGCACCTGATCGCGCTGGCGGCTTCCGTCGGGGCGGCGGCGGCGATGTGGGTGCTGGCGCGGAGGGTCCTGCGCGCGCTGGGCTACGCGCCGGTTTGGGCCTGGGTGGCGACCGCGTTCTTCTTCACCGGGCCGCTCCTGATCCGACATGCGATGAACGGGTTGGAGACGGGGCTCTATACACTCGCGGTGCTTCTGGTGCTTTTGGTGCTCGGACGCGTCCTGTCGCAGGGGCGGGAGGTGTCGCTGCCTCTTGCCCTAACCATTGGCGCGGTCTGCGGCGTTGCGTTTCTTGCCCGCAACGATGCGGTGTTCCTGGTCCTCTCGGCGTTCACCGTCTGGGGCCTCTTTCTGCTCATCGGCGTGCGCATGCCGTTCGGCCGCCTGGCCGCGCGCGTGGGGCCAGCGGCGCTGGTGTGCCTGGCGGTCATTGCGCCGTGGCTGATCCACAACCAGCTGGGCTTTGGCTCCATCGTCCCGATCAGCGGGACGGCTCAATCGACGACGGCTGGGTATGGCGCAAATGCGGATCTGCTCCCGGCCGTCCTCTTCGAGCACATGTGGCCGATGCTGCCGATCCCCTCCGGTCTGGAACGCGACACGCCGGTCGTTCTGGGAACGGCTGCCGTCCTCGTGCCGGTCCTGGCGTGGTTTGCCTGGCGCGTGGCGCGTGCGGGCACTGGCCTTCGGCTTGTCCTGCTGGCCTATGCGCTCCATGCCGGGGCGCTGGCCTATTACTACGGGTTTCACTTCGGGGCGCCGCATTTCCTCAGCCGCTATCTCGCGCCGGTCGCCCCGCTGTTGATCCTGGCCGCTGTGGTCGCGGTGCTGGACCTCGCGCGCGCGGTGGGTCGCGCCCGGGGGGCGCAGGTCGCTGCGGGCGCAGCGCTTGCGGCGTTTGCGCTTCTCGCCGCGCTGCTGGTCTTTTTCGCGACCCCGGCGCAGCGCGAGCAGGGGCATTTCCAGGTGGTGCGCTGGGTCGACGAAAATGTCGACGCGGTGATATGGGTCGGGGCCGTCCAGACCGGCACGCTCGGCTATTGGCACGACCGGACGATCAATCTCGACGGCAAGGTGAACCCCGAGGCGCTGGCCGAGCGGCTGCGCATCGGCACCGTGCTGGACTATGTCACCAAGAGCGAGATCGACGTGCTCGCCGATTGGCAGGGCATCGCCGGCTGGATCGAGGAGGAGCGCTTTGGCTTTGCCGAGGCGTTCGAGCTGGTGGTGAACGATCCCGAGCAGAACCTCGCGGTGTTCAGGCGCCGGCCCGAGTAGCGGCCTTTTGCGGCGCTTCGGCGCGGTCCTTCATCGTGTAGTCGCGCGCTATTTCGAAAAGTCGCCGTGTCCCGACCGCGGCCGCCGCGGCGTAGGCCGCACGCATCTCCTCGCCGTTCTGCGTCTCCGTCAGGGTCAGGAACCGTCCCTCGTTGGTGATGCTGGCGTAAGCGCGTCCTGTGTCCAGAGCCTCGGTGCCGTAAGCGGCGACGAGGTAGCGACCCCCGTCCGTCTGCGGCGGTGCTGCCGCGCCTTCCGACAGCACCGGCCCCACGCGAATCCGGTAGCCCTCGAAATGCAGCCGCTGGCCCGCCGCCTGGCTGGCCCGGTGCGTGCTGTCGGACCGCCACCGGGCGATGTCGGCATCGCTGCGCCAGATCTGGTGCGAGAGCAGAGCTTCGGGATCGTCGAGCGGACAGAAGCGCTCGAGTTCCAGCATGCCCTCATGCGCGGCAAGGATCGGCTTCAGCCGGTCGACATGCTCGAAATAGCGCGGCATGTGGCCGGGTTTCGGGCGCACGTCGAAGAAGAGGCCGTGCATCGCGGGGACCTTTCGGAGACTGAACGGACGTGTTGCGGTGTGCCTGCCGTTAAGCGGCCTTCAGCGCGTTGGTTTCCTTAACAAGCTGCGTCACATTCTTGAGCTCGGCCTGCAAGGTCTTGGTTACTTTCTTGACCGTAGCGGTCGCGCGTTTGACGGCAGCCAGGAGCGGCGTGACCTGGCCGATCCACTTGAAGATCACTTGCAGAATCCGCTTGTAGGTCTCGATCAGTTTCAGTGCGACCGTAATCGGGTTGAACAGCGTAGCGATGCTGCGGATGTAGGAGAACGCTTGCCGAAAAAGCTTGGCCAGCCGGGCCACCATGCCCTTCACGGCCTTGAACACCTTCTCCGGCTCCTTCACCGATTTTTCGATGGTTGCGCGGATCTTGATGGCGAGCTTCTTGGCGTCCTGGGTCAGCTTGTGCACCGTGCCGGAGATGTCCGCCAGCCGGTCGATCGCCTTCGTCATCCCGTCTGCAACGGCCTTGCCGATGTACTGCGAGAGCCCGCTGGAGAGGTGCTTGACGATGTTCTTGGAAAAGGTCTGCAGCCCGGTGAGGACGGACTTGCCGAGATTGGTCACGAAGCTGATCACGAAGTCGAGCTTGTCCTCGACGCTGAGCACATGGGTCACGATGTCGACGAACGGGTTGTCGGCGGGGAGCTTGGCCACGGCGCGGTCCCTCCTTTTGCACTGGTACCAAACGGACGTTGCGTCAGGCTAGCAACCGCCCGCGCCCTTGGCAACGTTGCGCACGAGAAGCGGCCCTAGCCCTCGCGCAGAAGCTTGGCGGCGGCGGGCGCAAAATAGGTCAGGATGCCGTCGCATCCCGCGCGTTTGAACGCCATGAGGCTCTCCATCATCACGCGTTCGCCGTCCAGCCAACCGTTGGCGACGGCGGCCTGGATCATCGCGTATTCGCCCGAGACCTGGTAGGCGTAGGTCGGCGCGCCGAAGGTGTCTTTCACCCGGCGGCAGATGTCGAGATAGGCCAGCCCGGGCTTGACCATGACCATGTCCGCCCCCTCGGAGAGGTCGCGCTCGATCAGCCGGAGCGCCTCGTCGGAATTGGCCGGGTCCATCTGGTAGGTCTTCTTGTCGCCCTTGAGCGCGTCGGTGGCGCCCACCGCGTCGCGGAAGGGCCCGTAGAAGGCCGAGGCGTACTTGGCGGCGTAGGACAGGATCGCCACGTGCTTGTGCCCGTGGTTTTCGAGCGCGCTGCGCATCGCGCCGATCCGCCCGTCCATCATGTCGGAGGGGCCGAGGATGTCCGCCCCAGCTTCGGCCTGGGCCAGCGCCATCTGCACGAGTGCGTCGACCGTCTCGTCGTTGAGGATCTCGCCGTCGCGCACGATGCCGTCGTGGCCATGGGCGTTATAGGGGTCGAGCGCGATGTCGGTCATCACGGTAACGCCGGGCACAGCCGCTTTCACGGCACGGATCGCGCGGTTGCCGAGGTTGTCGGGGTTCCAGGCTTCCTCACATTCGGGGGTTTTGAGCGCAGGATCTGTGTAGGGAAAGATGCAGATGGCGGGGATGCCGAGGCTCACGGCCTCCTCGGCGGCCTCCACGATCAGGTCAACCGAACGGCGCTGCACGCCAGGCATCGAGGGAATGTCCTCCAGCACGCCTGTCCCGTCCCGCACGAAGAGGGGCCAGATCAGGTCCCCCGGCACCAGATGTGTCTCGCGGACCAGCGCACGCAGAGGCTCCGTGCGGCGCAGTCGGCGCATCCGTCCGGCGGGGTAGGGCGCGTGGGTCAGGCGCATGGCTGGCTCCTCTTGGCGGTCCGGCACGTGGGCGCGGGACGTCGGGCTGTTGCTTTCGGGGCGCGGCCTCTGGCGTGGCATGGATTTCGGTGCATCTCAAGGGTTACAATCGGTCGCATCCGCCGATAGGGTCCGCGCGCTGGGGAGGGGCGACGTAGGTCCGTCCGGGATGTCCCGGGGGCCCGTGCCGCGCAAAGGAGAGCTGCCGCTCGTGCAGGACTGGTATCTGACCGTTTTCGAATTGATCGATATGCGGTCCTTCTCCAATCTTTGGTTTTGGATCGCGCTTGCGGTCATGTGGTCCACGGCGAGTCATTACGTGCTGGGTGTGCCCTTCGACATGGTCGCCCGCGCCCGCAAGGCCGAAGCGGGCACCGCCGACGCGATGGAGGCGGTGAGCGACCTTCATGATCTGGTCCGCGTCAACGTCAACCGGCTGCTCTATATCGAGCGGTTCGCGGGGCAATGGCTCCTGGGCCTCGGCAGCTTTGTGATGACGACCCTCGCGATCGTGGGCTTCGGTTACGGGCTGGAATTCGCGCAGGCGGTCTTTCTGCTCGGCTTTCCGATGAGCATCGTGTTCTGGCTGTCGCTGCGCACCGCGCGCAAGATCCATACCGCCGATGGTGAGGGCCTCGAAAAGCTGCTCACGACGCACCGGCGCTATGTCCAGTCGCTAGGCATTGTGTCGATCTTCTTCACATCCTTGTGGGGCATGTGGCAGAACATGAACGTCGGCGTGATCTGACGCTTCCCGTTGCGCCCTGCCGTGCTACCCTCCGCCAAACGAGACGCGGAGGTTTGAATGCAGAAGATCGGGTTCAGCGCGCTGGCGCTTTCCATCGCCTTCTTGCCGGGTACACTCCTGGCGACGGATGCAGAGACAACGATCAGCCATGGCTTTTCGACCTTTGGCGCGCTGAAATACCTCCCCGATTTTCCGTATTTCGACTATGTCGATCCCGAGGCTCCCAAGGGCGGCACCATCAGTTTTCAGGGCACTGGGGCCTCGCGCACGTTCGATAGCCTGAACATGTTTATCCTCGCCGGTGAGCCCGCACAGGGTCTGCCACGTCTCTACGACACGCTGATGGCGCGCGCCTTTGACGAGCCCGATGCGGTCTATGGCCTGTTGGCGGAGAGCATCGAGTATCCCGAGGATCGGTCCTACGTGATCTATCGCCTGCGCGACGGTGCGGCGTTTCACGATGGCGCACCTGTCACCGCAGAGGACGTCCGTTTCACCATAGGCATTCTGGAGGAGGAGGGGCTGCCCACGTACCGGCTGCTGCTGGAAGACGTGGCCGAGGTGACGGTGATCGACGAGCTGACCGTGCGCGTCGACTTCGCCGAGGACGCAACGACGCGTGACCTGCCCGCCGAGATCGGCCTGCTCCCGATCCTGCCTGCACATTACTACGCAGATGTCGATTTCACGCGCTCCACGATTGAGCCGCCTGTCGGCTCTGGTCCCTATCTCGTCGAGGACGCCGATCCGGGCCGCTCGGTGACCTATTGCCGCGACCCCGATTACTGGGGCGCCGAGCTGCCGGTGAACATCGGCAAGGACAATTTCGACTGCGTCGTCTACGAGTATTTCGCTGATCGGACCGCCGCCTTTGAGGCGCTGAAATCGGGTGCTTACCTCTTTCATGAGGAGTTCAGCTCCGCCATCTGGGCGACGGGCTATGCGTTTCCCGCGCTCGAAAATGGCTGGGTGGTCCAAGAGGTCATCGGAGACAATCGTCCGTCCGGCACCCAGGGGTTCTGGCTCAATATGCGCAAGGAGAAGTTTCGGGACATCCGCGTGCGTGAAGCCAT
>JBCCYI010000208.1:0-8023 GCA_039189975.1 Pseudomonadota bacterium | reverse complement strand
TGGGCGATCTACGCCCGCTGGCGTCGGTTCTGGGCAAACCGGGTCGACCCGCTCTTGGACGGCGACGACATCTGACACCGTCCACGGTCGACGCCGTCCCGGTGCGCGCAGCCCTTCGCCAAACCGGCAGCGCCGCCGCGAACCTCGGATCGCCGGACTATCCAGAGAGCCCCTCCTGGCGGCAGCGAAGGGCAGCGCAGTCCCGTTCCCAAGAAGCGCGGCCAGAGCTCCAGCGTGAGATGTCTCAGGTTTAGGGGCGTCCGCTATCGGTGAAACGGTTGTCCCGCGGGAACCCACGCGGGGCCATCCGGCCCGACGACGCGCGCTTGCCGTCCCACTCGCCGAGATCGGCTTCTGTGCGGGTCCGGCCCGCCGGGTCCAGCCATGTCAGCCCATCGGCTCTGATAAAGGTTGTGGCGTCCGAAAGGCCGCCGTCTTTGTACTTTTGCAGCCGCACGCCCTTGCCGCGGCCCATTTCGGGCAGCTCGTCCAGCGGAAAGACGAGGACTTTGCGGTTCTCACCGACCACGGCCACCGTATCGCCCGCCACGGCCTTGCAGATCTTCGCCACGACCGGCGCGCGCACATTGAGCACCTGCTTGCCCGCCCGCGTCTGCGCCAGGACATCCGCTGCGGGCACGACGAAGCCGTCGCCCGCCGAGGAAGCCACCAGCAGCTTGGACCCTTCAGCGTAGGGGAAAAGCGCGACAATCTCCGCCTCGTTCGGCAGGTCGACCATCAGCCGAAGGGGCTCGCCCATGCCACGGCCACCGGGCAGCGCAGAGGCCGACAGCGTGTAGAACCGACCGTTGGAGCCGAAGGCGAGCAGCCGGTCGGTCGTCTCGGCGTGGAAGGTAAAGCGGGGCCCGTCCCCGTCTTTGAACTTCAGCTCCGAGGCAAGGTCGATATGGCCCTTCATCGCTCGGATCCAGCCCATCCCGGAGCAGACGATCGTGATCGGCTCGCGGTCGATCATCGCCTCGATCGGCACGTCCTCGACCGCTTCGGCCTTGGCAAAGCTCGTGCGGCGGGCGCCGCCCGGGGCCTTGGCGCCAAAGGTTTTGCGGATCTCGCGCAGCTCCTGGGCGATGCGGGACCATTGCAGCTCCGGCGTCTCCAGCAGGTCCTCCAGCGCCGCGCGCTCTTCGAGCAAGCGATCCCGCTCGGCGCTCAGCTCCATCTCCTCGAGGCGACGCAAGCTTCTGAGGCGCATGTTGAGGATCGCCTCGGCCTGCACCTCCGTCAGCCCCATTTCGTCGTCCGAGGCCACCTCCGCCGGCGAGACATAATCCGTCTCCGAGGCTGCGCGCGTGAAGCTCTGGCCCCAGTCCTCACGCATCAGCGCCGCTTTGGGGGCATCATCGTAGCGGATGATGTCGATCACGCGATCGAGGTTCAGAAAGGCGATCAGCAGGCCCTCAAGGACCTCCAGCCGGTGGTCGATCTTACCGAGCCGGTGGCGCGACCGGCGGGAGAGCACCTCGCGGCGATGGTCGAGGAAGGCGCGCAGCACCTCCTTGAGCGAACAGACCTTCGGCGTGCGCCCGTCGATCAGCACGTTCATGTTGAGCGAGAAGCGGATCTCCAGGTCCGACATCCGAAAGAGCGTGCCCATCAGCACATCCGGCGCGACATTGCGCGAGCGCGGCTCCAGCACCAGACGAATGTCCTCGGCGCTCTCGTCGCGGACATCGGCGAGGATCGGGACCTTTTTTGTCTGGATCAGTTCCGCGAGCTTTTCGATCAGCTTCGACTTCTGCACCTGGTAGGGGATCTCGGTGACGATGATCTGCCACTGCCCACGGCCCAGATCCTCCACCTCCCAGCGCGCCCGCAGACGGAACGCGCCCCGGCCCGTGCGATAACTCTCGGCAATGCTCTCGGGCGGCTCGACGATCACGCCGCCGGTGGGAAAGTCCGGCCCCTGGATGTGGCTCAGGAGCGTTTCGTCGCGCGCATCGGGCGCCTTGATCAGATGCAGGCAAGCGGCAATGAGCTCGTCAAGATTGTGCGGCGGGATGTTCGTCGCCATGCCGACCGCGATCCCTGAGGCGCCATTGGCCAGCAGGTTCGGGAAGGCGGCGGGCAGCACTTCGGGCTCCTGCAGCGTGCCGTCGTAATTGTCGCGAAAGTCGACGGCGTCTTCGTCGAGCCCCTCCAGCAGGGCTTCGGCGGCGGCCGTGAGCCGCGCCTCGGTGTAGCGCGCGGCGGCGGGGTTATCGCCGTCGATCGAGCCGAAGTTGCCCTGGCCGTCCACCAGCGGATAGCGGATCGTAAAGTCCTGCGCGAGCCGGGCCATTGCATCGTAGATCGCGCCATCGCCGTGGGGATGGTAGTTGCCCATCACGTCGCCAGAGATCTTGGCGGACTTCCGGAACGCGCCCGTCGGGCTCAGCCGCAGCTCCCGCATCGCGTAGAGGATGCGCCGGTGCACGGGCTTCAGACCATCGCGCGCATCCGGCAGCGCGCGGTGCATGATCGTCGACAGCGCGTAGGTCAGGTACCGTTCGCCCAGGGCGCGCCGCAGGGGTTCCGCCACTTGACGGTCTTCTGGCGTGCCCTCGGGATCGTCCATTTTGGGGGTGTCGCGCTCATCTGCCATACATCCTGTGTAGGTGAGCGGCGGGTGTGGGGCAAGTCACCCGCAATGGGTGAAATCGTCTTTCGCACCTTGCGAAAGCGACATCGGACCGGCACGCAGATGGTATACTTTCCGAAAGGTAATGATTCTCACGAGTTCGGTTTTTCGAGGGAGGGATAAGGTGATGCTGGGCCGATATATCGCCATCACGTTGGTTGGGCTCGGCGGGGCCATGCTTCTGGCGCCCGATGCTCCCGAGCGGGATGCGCGCGCGCCGCAGTCGGCGCCCGCTTCCGGTGTGGCCGAGCCCGTGGTGGCCGAGGCCCCGCCCGCGCAGACGCCCACAGCAGAGGAAATCGCCGTCGTCGCTGAGCCTCCTCGGTCGCCCGCTGCCCGGGCGCCCCTCGCTCCTCTGGGCAGCGGTACCCGCGCGGAAGCCGGGCAGGCCCCGCAGGCCGCGGCCCCCGCGTCCGACGCAGGAACGTCGGCCGCTTTCGTCTCTGCGCCGCCGGGATCGACCCGTGCGCTGCGCGATGAAGAGCAGGCCGAGGAGCCCGCCCCCGGATCGGACGCCTTGGCGCTGAGATTGCTTGGCGACCTCGCGGACGACAGCATCCTGCCCACGCTGGAGGCGCCGGGCACGGTTCAAAGCGTCTCCGTCGGGGCCGACACGCTTGCGCTGATCTCGCTGGTGGAAGCCGAGCTGACAGCGCCTGACACGCCGGAAGACGCCGCACCGGACGCTGACACCGCCCCGTTGCTCTACGTCACCGGGTCGCGCGTGAACGTGCGCTCCGGCCCGTCGACCGGCTTTGGCGTGATCTCGTCGGTCGCGTTCGGCGATGCCGTGGAACTCGTCGCAGAAACAGGCGATGGCTGGGCGGAAATCCGTATCGCGGATGGCAGCACCGGTTTCATGGCGCGGCGCTTTCTCGAAGAATAAACGCGCTGCGCCGCTTTCTGGCGATATTCCTTCGCAATCCTGTCGGATCCCGCTAGATGGCCCGACGCGGAGATGCGAGACAAAGACATGACCAGCGATCCACTCTTTATCATTGCGGCTCTGGCTGTGCTTGCGGTGGCGATCATCCTGATGGTCGGCATCGGCGGCTTTGCCAAGGGTGGCGCGTTCAACAAGAAGAATGCCAACAAGATCATGCGGTGGCGGATCGGGGCGCAGGCCGTGGCCGTCGCTTTGATTCTGCTGCTGATCTACATGCGCGGCAGCGGCGCCTAGCCGGCTCCGCGCGGGGGCCTGCCCGGCCTGGCGTGCCCGCGCCGACCTGGAGACGGCCGCGCCGCGCGCCACATGCGTCATAGGCAGCACACACCAAAAAGGAGGGGGCGATGGTCGTTCTCAACAAGATCTACACACGGACGGGAGACGCCGGGGAGACCGCCCTGGGCAACGGGGCCCGCGTGGCCAAGCACTCTGTCCGGGTAAGTGCCTATGGCACCGTCGACGAGTGCAATGCTACCGTTGGCATGGCGCGGCTCCATGCGGACGGCTCGTTGGACGCGCGTCTTGCGACAATCCAGAACGACCTCTTCGACCTTGGTGCAGACCTTTGCCGCCCGGATATCGAGAAGGACGCGGAGGCGGAGTATCCTCCCCTGCGGATGATCGCGGCCCAGGTGGCTCGGCTCGAGACGGAGATCGACGAGATGAATGGGAGTCTCGACGCGTTGCGCAGCTTCATCCTGCCCGGCGGATCGCCGCTCTCGGCGCATTTGCATCTCTGCCGCACGGTGTCGCGCCGGGCGGAGCGCCTTGCGATGGAGCTGGCGTCCGTCGAAGTCGTGAACGAACACGCGATCCGCTATCTCAATCGCCTGTCGGACTGGTTCTTCGTTGCGGCCCGGGTCGCGAACGATCAGGGCAAGGCCGATGTGCTTTGGGTGCCAGGCGCCAGCAGATAGGGGCCGCGGCTAAGCTGGTCGGATGCCGCCCCGGGGACGCGTGCGGCGGCGCGGCCCGTCAGGTTTGTCGCACCGGCGACTTTGCCGCCAGGCCGACGGCCCGATAGCCCCGGTCGCGCAGGCGCTTGAGACCCTGCCGGTAGCGGCGGCCGACGGGGGACGCCTTGATCGTGTCTTCTGTCCAGGAGATTGGTCGCATCAGCCGGGCGCGGGTGAGCGCTGTGTCGCAGGCCTGCATGACATCCGTGCGGCCCAGCGCCTCGGACCGGTCCCGGATGTCGATCACGTAAGAGATGTCGTTGTCGGTCCGCAGAAAGACCTTGGCGAAGGCGCCCGGCGTGTAGTCGGACCAGTCGAACGCGGGGGAGGACGCCGGGTTGGCCATGCCGAAGAGGTCGAGCGTGATCATCGTGCGCAGGCACTTTTGGCAGCGCGAGCAGTTCTGGTAGCCCTTGCCGTCGACCCGGATGTCACAGACGTTGATCGCGCCCATGGCTTCGGGGTGCTGTGCGACGAACTCCGTCTTTTCCACGCGGTGGAAGGTCGAGTCGTCATGGATCACCTCCAGGCGCCGCCCGGACCAAAGCGGGTCGATCACCGGGCCGGAGCCCCAGGGCAGCAGCCCACCCCAAACGTGTGACGAACCGATGATCCCGGTGCCGAGGCGCCCGGACAGGATGTGGAGCACCGTCGCCAGGCCCGCCCCGTGGCCGATGTCGCCCCACCGATCATGGACGTGCCGGTCCGCGGTCATGATGTTGGACTGCACGGGGAGAAAGCGTACGCCGAACCGGTCGACCGTCTCGGCCAGCCGGTCCAGCGTGCGAAAGGCGCTGGGCGCCACAGGCTCGGGCGTGTGATAGATGTGGAGCGCGCGGGTCACCGGTGCGATCGGGCGGACTGTCTCCGCGGGGACAGTCGCGCCTTGGCGGTGACGCAGCAGCGAGAAGATGCTGTCGATCCCGCCGGAGAAGAACACGCCGCATTCCGAGCCGCGGGCAGGGGAGGCGGGCTGAGCGACGCCGCCGAGGATCTTCGGCACGTGCCGCCGCTGGTGCGACTGCGCCATGGCCGCGAGGGCACAGCGGACGTTGCGCAAGAGCAGCGGATCCACCGGCATGTCGCCAAGGTCGAGATCGGTGTTGCGCACCAGCGCAAGGATCCCGGCATAGGGCAGGATGGCTTCGGGCGCCGCGCTCAGACACGGCGCATCTTGGGCAGGCACGGCGAAGAAGACGGTGATGTCGTCCCCCAGCCCGGAGAGCGCAAAGGCGCGGCCTGCCAGCCCCTCGGGAAACGCCTGGTCCACTGACGTTACGCTGATCATCCCACTCTCCCAACCACTGACTGACACCTCCCCCGCATGGCCGGGCGGACGCTTTCTGGCAAGCGCTGGCCGCTCTTTGGGGTACAATCGCGCGGAGACAGTCGTACTGTCGCCAGATGCAGGTCCGCAGGGCGCATTCCCGCCGCAATGGACGGGAGCCCTGCACGGCCCTCGGCCGCCGGATCGGCTGATTCGGGCCCTCCGCGAGAGCGCATTCGGTCGGTTGCGCCGCACAGCGGCAAAACGCGGCGTCGATGCACGCTCCTGCGTCGTTTTTTGGGTGTGACGGGCTGCGTCGCTCAGCTAGGTATCGCGGGGATTGAACAGAGGAGACGTGGCGATGAAGGTGCTGGTGCCTGTCAAGCGCGTGATCGACTACAACGTGAAAGTTCGTGTCAAAGCGGATGGATCCGGGGTCGATCTGGCAAACGTGAAAATGTCGATGAACCCGTTCGACGAGATCGCCGTCGAGGAGGCGATCCGGCTCAGGGAAGCGGGCAAGGCCGAGGAAGTGATCGCCGTCTCCATCGGTGTGAAGCAAAGCCAGGAAACGCTGCGCACCGCGCTCGCCATGGGGGCCGATCGCGCCATTCTCATTGTCGCCGCCGACGATGTGCACAATGATATCGAGCCTCTGGCCGTGGCCAAGATCCTGGCCAAAGTGGTCGAGGCGGAGCAGCCCGGCCTGGTGATCTGCGGCAAGCAGGCGATCGACAACGACCTCAATGCGACGGGTCAGATGGTGGCTGCGCTCTGTGGCTGGAGCCAGGCGACCTATGCCAACGAAATCGATGTCCAGGGCGATCACGCGGTCGTCACGCGCGAGGTCGATGGCGGGCTGCAAACCGTGAAGGTGAAGATGCCGGCGGTGATCTCGGCGGACCTGCGCCTCAATGAGCCTCGCTATGCGTCTCTGCCCAACATCATGAAAGCCAAGAAGAAACCGCTCGACGAGAAGACGCCGGCCGATTTCGGCGTGGACGTGACGCCGCGGCTGAGCGTCGTCAAGACGTCTGAGCCGTCCGAGCGGCAGGCGGGTGTGAAGGTCGGCTCGGTCGACGAGTTGCTGACGAAACTCAAGGATGAAGCGGGGGTGCTCTGATGGCTGTTCTTCTTCTGGCGGAAATGGTGAAGGGCGCGCTGGCGGTCGATGCCACGGCGAAGGCCGTGAGCGCAGCGGCAGGCCTGGGCGACGTGACGGTGCTCTGCGCGTCCGAGGGATGCGCGAGCGACGGCGCGGCAGAGGCGGCCAAGATCGCGGGCGTGGCCAAGGTGCTGTGCGCGGACAGCCCGCTCTATGGCAACGGCCTGGCCGAGCCGGTCGCCGACCTGATCGTGTCGCTCGCGGGCGACTACGAGCACATTGTTGCCCCGGCGACCGTGAGCGCCAAGAACATTCTGCCTCGTGTTGCGGCGCTTCTCGATGTGATGGTCATCACCGATGTGACCGCAATCGAGAGCGCGGACACGTTCGAGCGTCCGATCTATGCGGGCAACGCCATGCAGACTGTGCAGTCGAGCGATGCCACCAAGGTCGTCTCGGTGCGGACGTCCGTTTTTGAAGCCGCGGCGATGACGGGGTCGGCGCCGGTTGAGGCCATCGACGCGGCGGCGGATCCTGCGCTGTCGGAATGGGTTGAGGACAAGGTCGCGGAGAGCGATCGTCCGGAGCTGACTTCGGCGGGTATCGTCGTCTCGGGTGGACGGGCGCTGGGCTCCGAGGAGCAGTTCTCGATCATCGAGACGCTCGCGGACAAACTCGGCGCCGCCGTTGGCGCGTCGCGGGCCGCGGTCGATTCCGGGTATGCGCCGAACGATTGGCAGGTGGGCCAGACGGGCAAGGTCGTGGCGCCGGACCTCTATATCGCCGTGGGCATTTCCGGCGCGATCCAGCACCTCGCCGGGATGAAGGACAGCAAGGTGATCGTTGCCATCAACAAGGACGAGGAAGCCCCGATTTTTCAGGTGGCGGATTATGGCCTTGTGGCGGATCTCTTCGATGCCGTGCCGGAAATTATCGAGAAGGTCTGATCCGTCGCGTTTTGGGGAGGCGGGCGCGCCGCGCAGATGCGGGGCGCCCTTTGGGCGTGGTGCTGCCGGGGGCGGGGGGACAGCCGCCCCCCCCCCCCCCCCCGGGGGGCGCACCCCCCCCCCCCCCCGGCGGCCGGGGGCCCCCCCCGGGGGGTTAGAACGGG
>JBCCYI010000207.1:0-8097 GCA_039189975.1 Pseudomonadota bacterium | reverse complement strand
CGCTTACGAAGCCCCGACCGCCATACGCATCTTTTTAGAGACCCGTTTGGACATTCCGGTGCGCACCACTTTGCGCAATGTGTCGCCCAATGCTCCGATCGCGCTTTCCGACGCGCTCGAGGCACGGCTGCGCGTTGAGGCAGCCGAAGAATTCATGCTGCACGCGTCGGCACGTACGGATGTCTCTCTGTCAGACGGGTAGCGCCGCCAGCGCGACGCGCCGCCCCTCCGACAACGTGACATTGTACGTCCGACACGCGGTGGGCGATGCCATCGTCTCGACCCCGATCCCAGCTGTTTCAAGCGCCTGCCTGAGCTCGGCGGGCGGAACGGCGATCTCAGACCCTGTCCCGAGAAAGAGAACATCCACTGTACCGACGAGAGCGAGCAAAGGGCCTGTATCCTGCAACCCGGTCCACGGCGTGACACCGTCCGGCCCCGTGAGCAACGGCCCCGCGCGGACTTCACCCCCGATGCGGAAGAACCCGGGACCATAGCCCTCCACAGGACGGGCGTCAGGAAAAGACATCTCAGTCATGCGCATGCGCCGTTTCCTAACGCGCGGTTGCACGGGGCTCAAGCGCGGCGCCGTCCCGCCCGCCGCTCAGACCCACACGGGCAGGCCGATAAGAATTGCGGCGCCGATGATCGTGTAGGCGACGTTGCGGTAGAGTTGCTCCTGCCCGGGGCGGAACAGGGCCTGGCCGAAGAGGCCGCCCAGCGCGTAGGGCAGGCACAGCAGCAGACCGAGCGCGATCGCCGCACCGTCCAGAAGGCCCTGCAGGGCCAGAAACGGTAAGACAGCGAGACCGGTCATAGACAGGAACACGATGGTATTCGCGCGCGAGACGGCCACGGGCATGCGCCCGGACAGGTGAAAAAGCACCAGGATGGGCCCGTTTAACCCCACCGAGCCGCCAAAGAAACCCGACGCCCCCGCGATCGCGGCGCGCGCGGCGACGGTATCCGGGCCGGTGCGGCGCCAGCCCAGGAGGAGGGCACCGAGGCACACGGAGGCGAGCCCGGTCACACCCCAGCGCAGCAGCGTCGGGTCGGCCACGCGCAGCACTGCGACCCCCAAAGGCATCGTGACCAACGCCGTGCCGATCATGCCAAGCGTTGCACGCTTGTCCGCCTGCCGCCAGGCCGGTGGCACGAGCGTTAGGATCGAGGCGATGGCGATGAGCCCCAGCGTCGCGATGGCCGCCGCGGGCGCGAGAAAGACGGTCGCCACCGGCATGAAGACCAGCGCCGCCCCGAAGCCCGCAAAGCCATAGACCGCCCCTGCAACGAAGGTGGCCGCGACGATCCAGAGGAAACCGGGTGTTGCGAGCGCTTCGGCCAGCGCCTCAGGCATCGACGTTGCCGAACTGGGTGCCCGCACCCTTGTCGGGCTTGGACCAGTCGCGCTTGACACCGAGCCACAGCAGCATCGCCGAGGCCACGAATACGGACGAATAGGTCCCCACGATTACCCCCCAGATCATCGCGAATACGAAGCCCCGGATCACGTCCCCACCCAGCACATAGAGCGAGATAAGCGCAAGAAGCGTCGTCACAGAGGTCATGACCGTGCGCGACAGCGTCTCGTTGATCGAGAGGTTGAGCACGCCCTTGAGGTCCATCTGCTTGTACTTGCGCAGGTTCTCGCGCACCCGGTCGAAAACGACCACCGTGTCGTTCAGCGAGTAGCCGACGATGGTGAGAAGGGCTGCGATGATGGCGAGGTCAAACCGGATCTGAAGCTCGGAGAAGATCCCGAGCGTAAGAACCACGTCGTGGATCAGGGCGACCACAGCGCCCACCGCAAACTGCCACTCAAACCGCAGCCAGATGTAGACGAGCACCGCCGCGATGGCGAGCGTCACCGCGATGACGGCGGCCCAGATGAGCTCGCCCGATACTTCGGGGCCGACGCTTTCGACCGAGGCGAAGGTGATCTGGGGATCGACCGACACGAGGGCCGCCTCAATCGCCTGAATCACTTCGGGCGTGACGCTCTCCTGCCCCTCCTGCGCCTGAATCCGCACCTGCGCGACATTTTGGTCCGGCCCGAACGTGGGGTCGAACACTTCGGTGATCGAGACGTCCCCAAGCCCAAGCTCCGAGAGCGCGCCGCGATAGGCGCCAACGTCCACCGGCGTCACACTCTCCGTCCGGATCGTGGTGCCGCCCAGAAAGTCGATGCCAAAGTTCAGCCCCTGGATCAGGAAGCTGCCGAAGCTGATCAGGATCAGCAGCATCGAGATCCCGAGCCACATGCGCGAGCGCGAGAAAAAGTCGAACTTGGTCTCCGAGGGGACGAGTTTGAGCCGCATCGCTAGACCTCAATCGTTTTGGGGCGGCGGCGCTCGAACCACAGCACTATCAAAAAGCGCGTCACGTAGATCGCCGTGAAGACGGATGTCAGGATGCCGAGCGCCAGCGTCACCGAGAAGCCGCGCACCGGACCGGAGCCCATGGTGAAGAGGATCGCGGCGGTCAGGAACGTGGTGATGTTGGCGTCGATGATCGCCGAGAGCGCTTTTTCGTAGCCAAGCTCGATGGCACGGGCGGGGCCCTTGGCCGTCTTCAGCTCTTCACGGATACGCTCGAAGACGAGCACGTTGGCGTCCACCGCCATCCCGATGGTCAGCACGATGCCCGCGATGCCGGGCAGCGTGAGCGTGGCGCCGATGAGCGACAGGAGCCCAAAGATCAGGCCGACATTGATGATGAGCGCAATGTTGGCGAAAATACCGAACATGCCATAGCAGAGCACCATGAAGACGAGCACCGCGGCGAAGGCGACGAGCGTCGCGATCTGGCCGGCGGCGACGGAATCGGCACCAAGCTCGGGGCCGATAGTACGCTCCTGCAGGAACACAAGCTCGGCGGGCAGCGCACCTGCACGCAGCAGCACCGCAAGGTTCGAGCTTTCCTCGACACTGAAATTGCCGGTGATGATGCCAGAGCCGCCAGGGATATGGTCCTGAATGACGGGGGCGGAGATCACCTCGCTGTCGAGCACGATGGCGAAGGGCGAGCCAATGTTCTCCAGCGTGTAGTCGCCGAACTTGCGCGCGCCCTGCGGGTTGAACCGGAAGTTCACGGCGGGCGAGCCGTTCTGGTCAAAGCTCGGCTGGGCGTCGGTGAGCTCTTCGCCGGTGACCACGGGGAGACGTTCGAGCACGTAGAACGCGCCCGGCTCGTCGACCGACGGCAGGATGACCTCGCCCGAGCCGGGGGTCGCGCCGGGATCGGAGGTGCGTGAGATCACGGGGTTGAACGTCAGCTGGGCGGTCGTCCCGATGAGCGCCTTCAGCTCGTCGGCCGAGCCGATGCCCGGGACCTGGATGACGATGCGCCGCTCGCCCTGGCGCTGGATCGAGGGCTCTCGCGTGCCCACTTCGTCGACCCGGCGGCGAATGATCTCAAGGGATTGCTGGATGGTGCGGTCGTCCGTGGCCTGCTTTTCGGCCTCGGTCAGGCCGACGATCAGCAGGTCGCCTTCCGCACGCGCTTCGATGTCGTTCCGCCCGACGCCGGTGAGCGACACGATGGGCTGCGCCAATGCACGCGCGACCTCCAGAGCGGTGTCCATCGCCTCGGGGTTGGCGATGCGGACGCGCAGCTCCTCGGCGGGCCCCTCGACCCGGCGGATGCCGCCGACCGTCGCCCGCTCGGCGCGCAGCGCGTCCCGCAGCTCGGGCCAGAGCCCCTCCATCCGGTCCGCATACACATCCTCGACCTGGACCTCGGCCAGAAGGTAGGCCCCGCCGCGCAGATCGAGGCCAAGGTTCACCAGCCCCGAGGGCAGAAACCCGGGCCAGCCCGCGGCATCGGCCAGACGCTCCGGCGTCTCGCCCGCGCGCTCGATCTCGATCAGAGCGTCGTTGTGGCGCTCCACACGCTCGTAAAAGAGGTTCGGGGCCGCCAGCGACAGCCCCAGCACCACCAGGCCGAGGATGAAGATCCGGCTCCAGAGCGAGATGTGCAGCATCGGCCGGGCTCAGCTCTCGGCCGGTTCGGTCTTGGACATGACCTGCGCGATGGTGTTACGCACCACGCGCACCTTGACGCCATCTGCTAGCTCAACCTCGATCTCGCTGTCATCCTTGACCTTGGTAACCTTGGCGATCAGCCCGCCCTGCGTGATCACCTGATCGCCCCGGCGCAGCGCCGAGACCATGGCCTGATGCTCCTTCATCTTCTTCTGCTGCGGGCGAATGAGGAGGAAGTACATGATCGCGAAGATCAGGATCAGGGGCAGAAACTGCAGGAATGCGCCGCCCGCGCCTCCTGCTCCGGCGGCCTGGGCATAGGCAGGTGTTGCGAACATCGAAGATCCCGTCTGTCGTTGGCAAGGGTTTGGAGCAAGGGCCCGACGCATGCGCCCACCCCCGTCCGCTGGCGCGCAACCTATGGTCGGCGGGCGTCAAGCGCAAGGCGCCGCACATCAGCACGGCACTGCAACGCCTGACACTCCTCCGGAGGTTTCGCGCCTGGGAGACTTGTGCGCCACATGTGCCGGCTTGGCAGGTCGCGGCCGCTTCTGTAGGCCCGTCGTATGATCCGAGCTGACCGCCAGACGAGCCGACAAAACAGGCGCCCCCTACGGCGCGCCCGCGCGGGTGCGGCGATGGCCGCATTGATCGGGACCGCTCTGGCGTTGGACGCCCCCAGGGCGCAAGGCACAGCGTTGCCGACGCAAGAGGTGGTGTCGGTTTCAGCGCAAGCGGAGTGGAACGCCGTTGGCCGCGTGAACATCGCGGGCTACAAATCGCGACGCATGTGCTCCGGGGTGCTGGTGGCGCCGGACAAGGTCCTGACGGCCGCGCATTGCGTGATGAAACGCGGCACAATTGCCCCCGCCGCGGAGGTCGTCTTTGGCGCCGGATGGCGCGGCGGTGAGACGGCGGCCGATTCGATCGGAGCGCGCATCATCGTCCATCCCGACTTCCTGCACCGCAGCCCCTCTGCGGGCATCGCCGTCGGATCGGATGTCGCGCTGATCGACCTGGCCGAGCCTTTGCCGATCGCGCCCTTGCCGCTGTCGCCCCATGCCACCGACGGCGTGGCGGCACAGGCCCCGCTTGAGATCGTGGGGTACCGGGCTGACCGTCCGCATATTGCGACGCGCCACAGCAACTGCCGCGCCGTCGACTGGCGGCCCGTCTCCTTCGCGACGAACTGCGAAGTCACCCAGGGAACGTCCGGCGCGCCCGTGCTGGCGACGGGGGCAGAGGGACGGCGGGTTGTCGGCATCATCTCGGCCGCGCGCCCGGGCGGATCGCTCGCCGCGGCACCGTTTGACTGGGTCGCAGAGCTCGCCCGACGCACCCCGGACTGACATCGCACGGGCGGTACCAAGGCGCAGCGGCGCGGTCGCGGGCCAGCCCTGTCCCGCACTCTGCTTGCGCTCTGGGCATGGCGGGGCTAGGGGACGGCGCATGAAGCGCATCACCGGCCTCGACAACGTCACCGGCAGCGACCGGGGCGCCAGCGTTGCCATCGGCAACTTCGACGGGGTCCACCTCGGTCATCAGGCGGTGCTGCGCGCCGCCCGAGAAGCCGCGCCCAGCGCGCCCCTCGCCGTCCTAACCTTCGAGCCTCACCCGCGTGAGGCATTCCGTCCGGGCGATCCGCCCTTCCGGCTCATGTCGCCCGAGACCCGGGCGCATCGACTTGAGAAGCTGGGCGTCGATCTGCTGTACGAACTGCCGTTTCACGGCATCCGGCACATGGAACACGCCGCTTTCTCAGCCGAGGTATTGCAGGCGGGACTGGGCGCGGCGCACGTGACCGTCGGCGCAGACTTCCGCTATGGCAACGGTCGCTCCGGCGACACCTCGACGCTCCGCGCGAGCGGCGCATCGCTTGGTTTTGGCGTCAGCGTGGCGGAGCTGATGTCGCCGTCTCCCGAGGCACCTCGGGTGTCTTCGACCGCCATCCGCACCGCTCTGACCGAAGGGCGCCCGGACGCCGCCGCGCTCATGCTGGGCCATTGGCACCGCATCGAAGGACCGATCGTGCACGGCGAAAAGCGCGGGCGCGAGTTGGGCTATCCGACAGCGAACATGGGGCTTGACGGTCTGCACCTGCCGCGTTTCGGTGTCTACGCGGTGTTGGTCGACGTGCTCGACGGCGCGCATGCCGGAACGTACCGGGGCGCGGCCTCGCTGGGGGTGCGCCCGCAATTCGGCGCAAATGTCCCGAACCTCGAGACCTACCTCTTTGACTTCGCCGGCGATCTTTATGGTGCTCTGGTCTCCGTCGCCCTTGTCGAGTTTCTCCGCCCAGAAGCGCGGTTTGACACGCTCGACGCACTGATCGCGCAGATGCAAGACGATTGCACCACCGCGCGCGCCCGCCTTGTGGACCTGTCATGACGCGCGCGCCCTCCAAAACGGCGGCACCCATCCCTCGCTCCGGGCTGCGGCCGCGGTTTTGGGAGCGCTTTTCGCTCCACGAGTTGACCAAGGCCGAGTGGGAAGCGCTGTGCGATGGCTGTGGCAAGTGCTGTCTCAACAAGCTCGAGGACGAGGACACAGGCGACGTCGCTTTTACCCGAGTGGCCTGCCGCCTGCTCGATGACGCCCGGTGTGCCTGCGCGCATTATGAGGTCCGGCACCGCTTCGTGCCCGACTGCGTTACCCTGCGGCCCGAAAACATCCATCTCCACGCCTATTGGATGCCGTCGACCTGCGCGTACCGTCTGCTGGCGGAGGAGCGCCCGCTCTTCCCCTGGCACCCCCTGATCTCCGGCAACCCCGAAACGGTTCATGCGGCAGGCGTTTCAGCCCGTGGCCGCACCGTCAGCGAGTTCGACGTGCCGGAGGACGAGTGGGAAGATTACATCGCCGAGGACCTTGCGTGAGGGACGCCGCCGCGACGCCGCATCTCAACTTCGCTTCGGACAACGCCGGGCCGGTTCACCCCCGGATTATGGAGGCTCTCGCAGCGGCCAACACCGGCCATGCCCTGCCCTATGGCGCCGACCCATGGACCGCCTCGGCGATTGAGGCCATCCGCCGCGTCTTCGAGGCGCCCCAGGCCGAGGTCATCCTCGTGCCATCGGGCATCGGCGCGAATGCTCTGGCGCTCTCCTGCTGCGTGCAGCCCGAAAGCAGAGTCTTCTGTAGCCAGATCGCGCATATCGAGGTCGATGAACAGGGCGCTGTGACCCTCGCCAGCGGGGGCGCTCAGCTGGAGCTCATCGCCCATGACCACGGACGTATGAAAGCTCGGCACCTGACCGAACGGCTCAGAACCATGCCGCCGGCCGCCCGGGGCGCGCTTTCCCTCACCCAAGTGACCGAAGCCGGCACGATTTACCCGCTCGACGACATTCTTGCCCTCACCCGCATCGCCCGGGACCATGGCCTGCCTGTCCACATGGACGGCGCGCGCTGGAGCAACGCCGTCGTCGCGCTCGGCTGCCACCCGGGCGACATGACATGGCGCGCGGGCGTGGATGTGCTCTCCCTTGGCGGCACCAAGGCGGGGCTGATGGGGGCGGAAGCCGTCGTGTTCTTTGACCCCGATCTCGCGCGAACCGCGAAGGCACAACAGCTTCGCATGGGCCTGAACCTCTCAAAGCAACGCTTCCTCGGGGCACAGCTTGCAGCCTGGCTGGAGGGCGGACCGCAGACGGGCCTTTGGCATGCTCTCGCAGCAGAGGCGAACGCAGCTGCGGCCACTCTTGCTGCGGGCCTCTCGACGCTGCGGGGTGTGGACCTCGTGCATCCTGTGGAGGCAAACATGGTCTTCGCACGGCTCCCAAGGTCCATGCATCATGACTTGCGCCGTGCGGGCGCGGCCTACATGCTCACCGATCAAAGCGCAGAGCCCCAGAGCGCAGAGCCCCAGAGTGTTGGGTCAGACAGCGAACCAATCGGCTGCCGCCTCGTCTGCGATTGGAGCACGACGACCGATCGGATCGACGCGCTGCTGTCTCACCTCAGACACTAGCGCCCAGGGCCCCGCCACCACGACGGACCTCGTCGAAAGCCACCGCGCATAGCAGCGCAAGACACACCCTGCCCGGAACACTCTCGGCGGGTCCCGCCGAAGTGCTTCGAAAGGGGAGCCCGTCCGACGCGGGTGGGTGGGCGG
>JBCCYI010000206.1:0-8278 GCA_039189975.1 Pseudomonadota bacterium | reverse complement strand
CTGCAGGCCGCCCAGGCCGAGGACGACCACGACGCGATCTTCCGCATCCTGTCCAAGGCCAACTAAGCCTCGCGACACCCCCTCCAACGCCGCCCCCGCGGCGCCTCTCCCCCAACCGGCCCGCCCAACAGGCGGGCCGGTTTCTTTTGGGGGAAATCTCGAAGCTGCTGCGGATATCGGCCTGGCGGAAACGCCGCGCGTGGGTGGCCGCAGTCGGCCCTGTCAGCGCAGAGCTGACGCGCGCGCCGCTTCGTCGAGCATGTCGAGGGCCGTTGCCGGATCCCCGCGCTGGGCGAGTTTGACGGCGTCAACAAAGGTCTTGCGTAGATCGGCTGGCGCTCCGGCTTCGATCTTGCGCCGCACTTTGCGCGCCAAGACCTTAAACTCACGCATCTGCTCGGACTTCGATGGCGCCGCCGGTTGTGCGCTTGCGCCGGCCTTGGCGCTCGAAGCCTTGATCCGGCTGACGATCCGTTCGAGCATTCGGAAGGCCTCAACCGGTTTGTTCTGCGAGTCCCCGAGCTTTAGCGCTTTCTCCCAGGATTGGCCGACACCGGCCGCATCCGGCGTCTTGCCCTTGGCGTAGGCGACGATCTTGGGTCCGGCCATCCGGCGTGCCTGGCGCCATTTGCCCATGGCCTTGCTGATGCCCTCTTCGCCAATCCGGTCGGAGCGGGCTTTGTCGAGACCTTCGAATTCCTGCGCCACCTTGGCCGACGCACTGGATGCCTTGGGCTGAGGCGTGTCGTCCTCGTCCTCGGTGTCCTCTTCGACAACGCCGCCGCTCTGATCCAGCAGAATGATCTGCATCGGCATATCCGCCCAGATGAAGAACCGGCGCAGGATGCGCGCGGTGCCCGGAGGTGGCTCGACGCTACATGTCAGCATGATCTTGCGGCCCTTGGTCTTGACCGTCCCGATCGTGTATTTCGCGGGGATGGCGCCGTCCATTTTGCGGGCCTTGCGCATCAGCACCTCTTGCGAGCGGATGCGGTGCATCAGGAGCACGAGCTCCTTATGGGTCTTGCCCAGGCACATGGCGAAGTTGAGCTCGCGCTTGCGGGAGAGCTTGATCAACTCCTTGAGTTCGGTGAGTTCTGTCTCTTCCATCGCCCGTCTTCCTCGCAACTGCCCCCACGACAAGGCCAAGCATGCCCGCAAGAGCCCGGTTCGCCAAGAAAAGAAGCTGCTGCGCGACGATCGCGCGCCTGTCCGAAGCGTCAGCGCCCCGTTTTGAGAGCACACTGACCTGATCACGCACCATTGTCGGACCTCCGGCAAGAGCTTGACCTTTGGTGCCGGGCGCGATTGCCTTGGCCTTGGAGGAGACCGCATGATCCGCATCCTAGCTGCGGCGTTACTTGCCGCGACGCCAGCCTTGGCCGGTGGCCCGTCAACGCCACTGCCCGCCGTCCTCACAGACGCGGACTTTCATCCGGTCGACCTTGCCGAGGCACGTTTGGGCCAGCTGCTCTTTTATGATCCGATCCTGTCGGGCAACCGCGAGGTGTCTTGCGCGACGTGCCACCATCCCCGATTTGCCACCACGGATGGGCTCCCCCTGGGCCTGGGCGATGGGGGGATCGGTCTGGGTCCGGAGCGGCGGGCCGATCCGGACAACCTGCCGGAGCAGCGGATCCCCCGGAATGCGCCTGCGCTCTTTAATCTTGGAGCACGTGAAGTCACCGTCCTGTTTCACGACGGGCGGATCGAGGTTGACCCCAGCCGCCCTTCCGGCCTGCGCACGCCGCTTGGGGAGGAGATGGTCGCTGGTTTTGCCAATCTCCTGTCGGCGCAGACGATGTTTCCGGTGCTCTCGGCCGACGAGATGGGCGGGCATTATCAGGAGAACGAGATCGCCCTGGCGGTGCGCATGGGACGGATCACGGGAGCGGGAGGCGCATGGGATCTGATCTCGGCGCGGGTGGCTGGACTCGACGCGTATGCGTCCGATTTTGCGGCAATCTATCCGCATATCGCGGCGGGAGCCCCGATCGCGTTCACCGACATCTCCAACGCCATCGCCGCGTTCATGGCGCATGAGTGGCGTTCCGACAGCAGTCCCTTCGATGCGGCCTTGCGTGGCAAAGCGTCGCTCACGGCGCAGGCCGAGGCGGGACAGGCGCTGTTCTACGGGCGTGCGGGCTGTGCCGATTGCCACTCCGGCGCGCTCCTGACCGACCATCGGTTCCATGCGATGGGTCAGCCGCAATTGGGGCCAGGCAAGGCCGAACGGTTCGAGCGGCACCAGAACGACATCGGGCGCATGCGGGTGACAGGCCGGAGGGAAGACGCCTACGCGTTTCGCACGCCCTCGCTGCGCAATGTGACCGAAACCGGACCCTGGGGGCATGCCGGCGCCTTTGCGTCGCTTGACGCGTTCCTTGCGCATCATGTCGACCCGGCGGCTGGGCTCGCCTCCTACGTACCGGCGGTGGCGTTGCCGGAGCTGGCGGGTGCCAAGCCGGACTGGGCCGTTATGGAGGATCGCGAGACGCTTAACGCAATCGCGGCGGCGATTGAGCCGCGCCCACGCGTGACCCTGAGCGTGGCCGATCGTGCGGCGCTTCTGGCGTTTCTGGGCGCGTTGCGCGATCCCGTCGCCCTGGGCGGACGCCTGGGGATCCCCGAGCGTGTCCCCAGTGGTCTCCCGGTCGACCGCTAATCGTCTCGTCGTTTGGCGCAAGGATGCGCCTCGTTCTGAAGGTTGGGCGACCGCCCGGTGTCCGGCGGGCCCCATTTCCCCGGCGCGGGACGTATTGCGCCGAAGGCCCAATGGCGCGGTGAGGCGATGACCGCGCCCAGGCTCCGAACGTCAGTCCATGTGCCTGGCTCCTGGCCAGACGCGGTGGTTTTGGGTGGGAGGCTTCAGGGCGCATGCTCCAGGCGGTGCACCCGGCCTGCGGTGAGCAGCCTCCAATCGGACACTGCGCCATTGGGCCAAAGAACCCGTACCTCGGCCTGTGTCGCGGCGCCCAGGCCGAAGTGGACCGGGCCCGTTTGCCCCCCCGCATGGCCGCCGCCAACGGTCACTTCGCGGGCATGGATTGTGTCGCCGAGGCGAAGCTCCACCCAGGCACCGACGGCCCGCGTATTGGGGCCTGTCTGCCGCAGGTCGACGCCCAGCCAGTTGCCCGAACCCTCGGTTGTGTTCTGCCAGAGCTCCAGCGGTGCGCGCCGATTGACGACCACCAGGTCGAGGCGCCCGTCCCCGTCGAAATCGGCCAGAGCGGCACCGCGCGCCCGGTCTGTCGTTGCGACTCCAGCCAGGGCTGCGGCCTCGACAAAGCGCCCGTCGCGCTGCTGTATCAGAAGGTTGTTGGGGTCGCGCAACGCATTCGAGGGCATCTGGTCGACGTTGCCCTTCGCGATGAAGAGGTCGAGCCGCGCGTCGTTGTCGACATCGGCGAACTCGGCATGCCAGCCGGTGGAAGGGCGCCCGTCGTCGCCCGTATGAGGGCGGTGGGCGTAGGTGCCCAGGTCGAACGGAGCGTTGCGCAGGCGCTCCCCCTCATTGAACTGCAACAATTGGTCACCCATTGAAGTCAGCATCACTTCGGGAAAGCCGTCGCCTGTAATGTCGCCGCTGGCGATGCCCATGCCCCAGAGCGAGACCTTTTCCCATCCATCGGCCTCGGTACGTGGCGCGAGGGGCGAGAGGCGCCACATCTCCTCGTGTCCGTCACGCACATAATAATGGCGGTCGTTCGAGATGCGCAGCTCCGGCGTGCCGTTGCGCTGCCAATCCGAGACGAGCATCGAAAGCGCGCAATAACCCGGGTCGAGCAATATGGGCCTCTCGTATCCGGCGGGGCCGGGCCGGTGCAGCGTGTTGGCGTCGCAGGCCTCGAACGGGCCCGTTGGATCGTCCCGATTGACGTAGTTGCCGACGATAAGGGTGGGCCAGCGCTGCCCGTCCTCCCAAGTGGCGGCAAAGGCGGTGGACCAGGCGTCGCCCTGTGCAAAGCCCCATACGGCGCTCGCATCGGTGAAGCCGCACGCGCCGTCGCCCCGGAGCAGCAGATTCGGCCCGACGCGCAACACCGCGAGGTCCAGGTGTCCGTCACTGTCGATGTCGAGGGGGTAGACGCCGGTGACAGCGGTAAGATCGGGCAGGGCGCCCGCCGCAAAGGTCAACGGTGCCAAGGGTTCCGGCGTTGTGTTGACGAAAAGATGCGTGGGTGCGGCCCCCCCCGCGGCGACCACGTCGGGCCGCGCGTCGCCATTGCAGTCGAAGACGGCGACGCCGCCTCCGACGAAGTGCTCCCACCCCCCCGCATAGACATGCTCCGCTGGCAATCCCGCGCGACGGTCGACAAAGGTAGGACCGGCAATGGCCGGGCCAGAGGCCAGCTGGGCGCCAAGGCCTGCGCTGACAGCCAGGAGCAGAGGCAGACACCGGATCATTGCGCGGCGATGTCCTTGCCAGCCGCCATGAGCCGGTCCGTCAGCGTCCCCAGCGCCAGGGCTGCGGCGCCGTGCGCCCAGAGCATGTCGCCCCAGGCATGCACCTCGATCTTCGGCAGCGGACGGCCCGTGCGGATGACGAGGTTCTCCAGCTCGGCCAGCGTGTCATCCGCGTAGAGATAATCGAAGCGGAGCTGTTCGCCCGAGAGGATGATCACCTCCGGATCGAAGAGGTTGATGACATTCGCCAGCCCCACAGCCAGGTAGCGCCCGGCGCGGCGAAAGATGGTTCGGGCGGCGGCGTTGCCGGCCTTGGCGTGGTTGAAGAGGCTCTCCAACACGACCGGCATCGAGCGGGCGTCGCCATCGGTCCAGTTCAGTGCCGTGGTGGCTTCGCGCGCCATCGCGTAGTCGGCGACATACGCTTCCAGACATCCCCGCTGGCCGCAGCGGCACAGCGCCCCATCGAGCTGGACCTTCGTGTGGCCAAGCTCCAGGCCCAGCTCGTTGCTGCCCCGAAAGAGGTTGTTGTTGAGCACCAGCCCCATCCCCACACCATATTCGATCGTCACCACGGCGAAGTCCGACAGCGTCCGCCCACGGCCGAACCAAAGCTCCGCCAGAGCGACGAGATTGGCGTCATTGTCGATGCTGACGGGCACGCCGAGCCGGGCGGACACCGCGCCAGCCAGGTCGATGTTCCGTTCCAACAGGATCGACGACCAGTAGATACGCCCATCCGCATGGCTGACAAAACCCGGCAGACCGATCCCGACCGCAGAAAGGTCCGAAGGCGTGAGCGCGGCGGTCTCGCACACCTGGACCAGCAGGGCCTGTATCGTCTGAAGGACGCTTTCCAGATCTCCGGCCTGTCCGTTGCCGGGGGCTGTTGCTTCGGCGATCACGTCGCCGGCGAAGGTCAGGATGGTGGCGGTGTGCTCCCGATTGGAGAGCTTGAGCCCGGCGACGTAATGCGCCGCGCCGCGCACGCGCAGAGCGACCGGCGGGCGACCGCGACCGGGGTCGCTGGCGCCGCGCGGTTCCGTACCTTCCTCAAGGAGTTGGGCGTCCAGCAGCTCCGATGTCAGCGTCGTCACTGTGGCCGGGCTGATGCCCAGCGTCTTGGCGATCTGCACCCGCGGAACGCGCCCGGCCGCACGGACACTTTCGAGCACTTGCTGACGCAAGGGGCGCGACGCGTCGGCGGCATGTGGCAGGGCCGGGCCGAAGCCTGTCGTGCTTGTCCGGATCGGATGGTCCTGTCGCACGGGAATTTCCTTCGAGCATAGAATTAAAAATCCGGCCAGCGATCCCGATCCACACGCAAATGCGTGACTTCCAGTGCTGACGCTGCCCAATATAGCGCCATTTTCGGTATGCTGTGCAATAAATATTTTGACAACCAAAATTAAAGGCGGCATCGTAACGCTCAAGCGGCGATTCCGTCGTGCAGGCCCGCAAAGGGTCGATCCATTGGGAGGATAGCAATGCGCAAGTTTGTTTTGGCCGCTGCCGTCGTGGCAGCGGGAGCGGCGCCGGTCTGGGCGCAGGACCTGACCGTCGGTGTCAGCTGGTCGAACTTTCAGGAAGAACGCTGGAAGACCGACGAGGCCGCGATGGTCGCGGCGCTGGAGGCGGCGGGTGCGGCCTATGTGTCCGCCGATGCGCAATCGTCCTCGGCCAAGCAGCTCTCGGATGTCGAAAGCCTGATCGCGCAGGGCGTCGACGCGCTCATCATCCTGGCGCAGGACGCGTCGGCCATCGGCCCGGCGGTGCAGGCCGCGGCGGACGACGGGATCCCCGTGGTCGCCTACGACCGTCTGATCGAGGACACCCGCGCCTATTACCTGACGTTCGACAACGTCGAAGTCGGCCGGATGCAGGCCCGCGCCGTGTTCGCCGCGCAGCCGAGCGGCAACTACGTGATGATCAAGGGCTCCGCCCAGGACCCCAACGCCGACTTCCTGCGCGGCGGTCAGCAGGAGATCCTGCAAGCCGCGATTGACGCCGGTGACATCACCATCGTCGGCGAGGCCTACACCGACGGCTGGCTGCCCGCCAACGCCCAGCGCAACATGGAGCAGATCCTGACGGCCAATGACAACAACGTCGACGCCGTGGTCGCCTCCAACGACGGCACCGCCGGTGGTGTGGTCGCAGCACTGACGGCGCAGGGAATGGAGGGGCTGCCGGTCTCCGGTCAGGACGGCGACCATGCCGCGCTGAACCGTGTGGCGCTGGGCACGCAGACCGTCTCGGTCTGGAAGGACGCGCGCGAGCTGGGCAAGGCTGCGGCGGAGATCGCCGTCTCCCTGGCCGGGGGCACGGCGCTTGATGGGGTCGACGGCTCCGTGAAGTTCACCACACCGGGCGGCAACGAGATGAATGCCACGTTCCTTGCGCCGGTGCCCGTGACGCAGGAGAACCTGTCGCTCGTCGTGGACGCTGGCTGGATCTCGCAGGACGCGCTCTGCCAGGGCGTGTCGGGCGGCCCGGCCCCCTGCAACTAAGCGCTCCGACCAACGTCTGGCGCGCCCTCTTGCGGGGCGCGCCGTCTGACACCGCCGCTCTCGGTGTTCTGCCCCGGCCCGACCTCTGATCCAAGGGTGTTCCCATGACCGATGCCACAGACACGGGCGGCGCACCGCCCGCCAAGAAGAGTTTGCTTGAAAGCCTGGAGATCGACACGCGTCTCCTCGGCATGATCGGGGCCTTTATCGTGCTCTGCCTGGTGTTCAACGTGTTCACCGAAGGGCGGTTTCTCACCCCGCGCAACATTTTCAACCTGACGATCCAGACGGTCAGTGTCGCCATCATGGCCACCGGCATGGTCTTCGTGATCGTCACGCGCCACATCGACCTGTCGGTCGGCTCGCTGCTGGCCACCTGCTCGGCGGTGATGGCAATGACCCAGACGATGGTGCTGCCGCAATGGCTGGGGCTGGAGCTCGGCTCGCCCCTCATCGCGCCCATCGCGATCCTCTTTGGCCTGCTCGTGGGCGCGCTCATCGGCGCCTTCAACGGCTGGCTTGTCGGCTATCTCGCCATCCCCGCCTTTATCGTGACGCTCGGCGGGCTGCTGATCTGGCGCAACGTCGGCTGGTACCTGACCAACGGGCAGACCATCGGCCCGCTCGACGAGACGTTCCTGCTCTTTGGCGGGATCAACGGGACGCTGGGGGAAACCGCCTCGTGGATCGTTGGACTTGTCGCCTCGGTCGGCGCGCTCTGGGCGCTGGCGGCGGCGCGGCGCAACAAGGTGAACCACGGCTTTCCGGTGAAGCCCATGTGGGCCGAGGTGACGCTCGGCGCGATCATCATCGGCGCCATCATGGGCTTTGTGGCGATCCTCAACGCCTACCAGGTGCCGACGCGGCGGCTGGAGCGGATGTTCGAGGCGCGCGGCGAGGTCATGCCCGAAGGGTTCACCCAGGGCTACGGCATCCCTGTGTCGGTGTTGCTCCTGATCCTCGTGGCGGTCGTGATGACGCTCGTTGCGTCCAAGACCCGGCTGGGCCGGTACATCTTCGCCACCGGGGGCAACCCCGACGCGGCAGAGCTCTCGGGCATCAACACGCGGATGCTGACCGTGAAGGTCTTTGCGCTGATGGGCTTTCTCTGTGCCCTCTCCGCGGTCGTCGCCTCCTCGCGGCTGACGTTCCACTCCAACGACATCGGCACGCTCGACGAGCTGCGCGTGATCGCGGCGGCCGTCATCGGCGGCACGGCTCTGGCGGGCGGGATCGGGACGATCTACGGCGCCATCCTCGGCGCGCTCATCATGCAATCCCTGCAATCGGGGATGGCGATGGTGGGCGTCGACGCGCCGTTTCAGAACATCGTCGTCGGCGCTGTGCTTGTCGCAGCCGTG
>JBCCYI010000205.1:0-8279 GCA_039189975.1 Pseudomonadota bacterium | reverse complement strand
CGAGTCTTGGGCCAAACACCTTGCCAAAGGCTTCGAACATCGCGCGGTGCAGATCGTTGCCCGGCTCGTAGCGCGTCAGCAGGAAGCGGATGTCGTGGAAGGCCTTCGGCAGGCGGACCTTATCCGCGGCTAAGGTCCCCTGGAAGCCGTGGGACAGATCCTCGAGCGCGTCGGAGAGCTGGCCGATGAAGCTCGTGGTGCTGTCGTATTCCCAATAGCCGGGGCCGGAGGGGACATAGAGCATGTCGGCGGCAAAGACCGCGTTCATCGACTGGTAGCCGATGGCGGGCGGGCAGTCGAAGAAGACCAGATCCCACTGGTCGTCGGGGAGCTGGTCGAGGAAACGGTTGACGGCGGCGAAGAACGACCACTCGGGGTTGAGATGCCGGTACTGGGCGGAGGCGAACTCCACGAAGGCGGCGTTGGCGCAGGAGGGGATCATGTCGATCGTCGGCCAGTTCGTCGGCTGGATGAAGTCCGCCAGGCGCAGATCCTGCAGGCCGAGATCGGTGATCGACGCCGGGATCGACCGGCGGGGCAGGGCGGTGCCGCTGGCCGCCCCCCGAGGGGCGTTGTTCTGCGCTTCGGTCTCGCGGACGAGGTCGCGCGCCATGATGCCCCAGACGGTGTATTCCTCGCTCACATCGGTCAGCCCCATCGAGTGGCTGAGCGTGGCCTGAGGGTCAAAGTCGACACAGAGGACACGGTAGCCATCGAGCGCGGCGGCATGGGCGAAGTGGAGCGCGACGGTGGACTTGCCCGCGCCGCCCTTGAAGTTGGCGATGGCGGTGCGAAAGGCACGACCCTTCGGGCGCTCCGGCATCAGCGGCTTGCCGCGCGGTTTGAGCTTGCGGCGCAGGGTGTTGACCTCTTCGAGCGAGAACCACCGCTGGCGGCCCTCCGGCTCGACCTTACCCGCGGGTAAGGTCGGGTCCGCCGCCATCTTGCCGCGAAAGGTGGATTGGTTGAGGCCGAGGATCAGCTCGGCGACCTCCCACGAGGAGAAGCGCCGCAATGTCTTCTGGCTCTCGGGAGAGTAGGTCTGCTGGCGGATCCAGCCTTGCATCTTGAGCGACTTTGCCTGCAGGTCGCGCAGTTCTGTGTGAGTCAGCATCTTTGCCTCAGACGTTATTCTTGTGACTTTCCTCATTTACGCTGAGTTTGTGTTTTTTGTCGAGATCGAAGACACTCTTGCTATCACGCGCCAGCGCCTTGGCCCGCAGAGTTTTCGCCAGAGCGGTGAGGGCAGCGTACAACGAATCGCCCGGAAGGGCGCGCCCGGAACGAAAAGCGACGGAGGCGCCACAGATGGGGGGACACAAAGAGATCCCTACCATCACTTGGGGGGACGTCGGAGCTCTATAAGGGGACATCATCAATGGCCCCCTATACCTAATCCATACCTCGTTTCTTTCTTTGAAGGGGGCTTGGGTGTCGGTCCAAACTACGAATCCTTGACAAGCACCGCCGTCTCAACGCTAATTCATCCACATTCGGGAAAAGCGTTGAATTCACCCGTCAGAGAGGTGGCGCGCTCCCAGAGGCAGAGTGCCCGCATGGGCAAGGACAAACGATGCAGGACAGGCACCCTGCCGCGCTTGGTCTCCGTCCGGGGACAGGACCGTCAGCGGCATCCTTAAAGTACGACATCTTGACGGCCTTGCTCGTCACGGCCGCCCAAGGAGATCCCGTCGACGCACGGCTCGCGCTGCGCCTGTCGCTCCTGATCACCGCGCGGTACAACTGGCAACGGGGGACCTTTGCCGTCGGCCGGCGTGAGATGGCGCGCCTCTGGGGCGTGAGCGAGCGGACCGTCAAGCGGGAGCTTGCGCAACTGCGCAGTCGCGGATGGGTCGGCGTCCAGGTGCCCGCCGGGCGGGGCAGGGTGACGCAATACTGGATTGACCTGGCTGCCCTCTGTCAGGCGACCATGCCACATTGGGATGCCGTAGGCCCTGACTTTGCGGCCCGAATGGTCGGGGCGCCCGAACCAGCTGCACTCCCCGAAACCAATGTCGTCCCATTGCATCCGCCACGCGCCGCCGCGTCAGCGACACCGTGCGCCAGCGACAATGCGTGGACCCGTGCACAGGAGCGTCTCGCCCAACAGGACCCGAGTGTGTACAACGCCTGGTTCGCTTGCCTGACCGTCCGTGAGGCGGGGCAGGGGGATGCGATGCACCTCACAGCCCCGTCGCGCTTTCATGCCGACTACGTCCGTACCCACTTCCGAACGCGCCTGCTGGCGGCGCTCGCTCCGGAGGACCCGACAATCCGCGATGTGCGCGTGGCGGCGGAGGAGCCCTGAAAGAACGGCGCTGACGCGGGGGCCTGCGGTGCCGTTGCGCCAACGGCCGGCGCGTCATGTGAGCCCTTGGTCGACCACTGCAAGGCCGCAGCCCCGACCGGCGGGGCAGGGGGCACGTGACCACTGGTCGGTCCCACCAAAGGGCGGCCGTTCGTGCAGGGGAGCACACGGGCGACCAGAACTGTCAGAGCGGCCGCTTCAAGAGCCCATCTCGTTTGATGAGTTGGGGGCGCAGGACGAGGCCGATATGGCTAATGAGGGCAGCGAGCCGGAGCCAGCTGGCGCCCACATGGATCCACTTGGCGATGTCGCGCTGCGTGTTGTCCTTCGTCAGGGGCCGTGGCATCTCCCAGATCTCGAAAAGGTTCACGCTGCAACGGCCCCACATTACGTAGAACCAGCCGGAAATCGGCATGAGGAACATCGCTAGGTAAAGCGCTTGCTCGGCCCGGTGCACGAAGCGGCGTTCGCCAGAGCCGAGCGTGGGCGCTCTGGGGGGAGCTCGCCGAGCTGACGGTTGATCAGCCGCCCGATCGCAACGACGAGCGCGAGGAGGCCGAGCGACTTGTGCCAGTTGTAATGCGTGTTCGTGTCGATCCCGGCGAAGCTGGAATTGAAGCCGATGGCCGTCATGATGTGGCCGCTGAAAAATTGCAGCGTGAAAAGGACCACGATGGCCCAGTGAAAGAACTTGGTGAGCTCGCCGTAGCCCGCCGCGGAATTTGTCATGCCCATCTTGGGTCCCCTGAGGCTGGTGTTGGAGGTAGAACTGGCGGGGGGCAATGTGCCCTCGGGGTTTGGTGAAGCTGTGCCGGGATGCGGCTGTGGGCGCAGATCGGGCGCGCGCGTTGTGGATTGTGCGTAAAGCTCGGCCTCGAGCTCGGAATTGCCCTCGCCATCGAAGACATCCGAGAAATCGCGGATCCGCTCGAAGACTTCGTTGCAATCCTCTGCCATGACGATGTCTCTTCGTGGGGCGGGCGACCCGCTCTGTTGCGCTGGTCACAGGGTGGTCGGGGAGAACGGTTCAAAACTGTTTTGGAATGGGCTGTTGAGCGGAATCTGATTGTCTCGCGGGAGAGGCACGCGTTCCCTCGGGCACCGGGAGCGCGGCAGTCAGGTAGAGGCTTGCGGATGCGACGGGCTTGGGTGGCGCCGTTCACCTTGGCGGCGACGAGGCTGAGACCGGCGTCGCGCGCCGTGAAGTTCTAGATATCGCTGTCCGTCCAGCTGTTGCCATCGCTCACATCTCACTGGAAGGACGCCGTGCCGTTGAAGGCGGGGGTGCCGTCGCTGTCCGTTGTGGCCGGACCGCGGGTGCCCGTTGGGTCGGTCGTGCCGTGGGTGGCGGTTATGGTGATGCTGTGCATTGCCGTTTCGCGCCTTGCGCGAGGGGTGAGCCGGGACCGACGCCGCGCCGGAAGGGCGTGATGTCTGCGATGGACGCACCGGCGTCCCTTTCGTCCAAAGCGGCTTCGGCGACGCTTCGCAGAAAGATCGACGCCGAGACGGGGCATGTTCCGTCTGCGACGTGCTCCTTGGCAAGGGACATGCGGAGATCGACGACGTCGACCGTCGTGCTCTTCGGGAATTGGCAGACACGGTCTTTCAGGAATTTGGGGCTCGCGATAAAGAGCCTTCGCACGGGCTTGAAGCCGGCGAAGGGCTTTTCGAGTGTCGCCACATGGGGCGGCTTGCCGCCGGCGAGCTTCTCTGCGCATGTCTTTTTCTTGGCCATTCTGCACCTTTGCTGCGCCCTTTCTTCGGGACGCATATCAGCTCCTATGGGTCGAGGCAGTTGATACGATCGCGCCCTTTGCGCTCTTTGGCACACTGCCTTGGAATTCTCTGCCGGTCAGGGCGATGGTTGGGCAAGTCGTCGCGCTGGGGACGGCGAAGGGTCTTCACCCTGGTCGCAGCGGGCGGGCTGGCGCGACGCTCAAGCCAAGGTCAGTCAGGCAGCAGGTGTTGGTGGGCGGAAGGGCGAAAGGTGCCGCGACGTCTCTGGATCAGCTGGCTTTTTTTCCGCTCAGGGCGTCGTATTCCGTGGGGTCGTCTGCCGCGGCGGGCGATGTGGCTTGGCGCAGCAGCGACGCGAACTCCACCTCGCGCATGGGGCGGTGCAGGGCGTATCCTTGCAGCCGGTCGCAATCCAATTTGCGCACGGCCGCGAGCTGGAAACCCGTTTCCAACCCCTCAACGACGATTTCGGCCCCTTCCAGCCGCGCGATCCGGGTGACCGATTCCAGCAGGCGGACCTGCTTGTTGCGGGCGGACATGGGCGCGACCAGACTACGGTCGATCTTGACGGCATCGGGCTGGATGGCCTGGAGCGCGCGGATCGAGCTGTGGCCAGTGCCAAAATCGTCGAGCTCGATCTTGATCCCCATCTCACGCAGGGCATCGAGGCGCCAATGCTGCAGCTTGCTCGGGGAATCGAGGAAGATCGTCTCAAGGAGCTCAAAGGAGATACGGTGGTGATCCTGGAGCGCGGCGCGCGTTTGCTCGATGAGCTTTTCATCATAGAAGCGGGCCATAGAGACATTCACGGAGAGGCGCGGAACGTCTAGCCCCTCTTCGAGCCAAAGCGTCTGCAGCGCTGTGACGCGCGTGAATACATGGTGGTCGATGGCGGAGAGAAGCCCGGCATCCAGCGCCTGCGGGAGGAATTTGTCCGGTGTTAGCAGGCCGCGCGTGGGGCAATTCCAGCGCACCAACGCCTCCGCCCCGGTGATTTGGAGCGTGTCCACGTCGAGCTGCGGCTGAAAGAAACAGACGATCTGATCGGTATCGAGAGCGTCGCGCAGGAGCTGGCGGGACTTCGAGATCAGGTGGAAATCCGCCCCGATTTCAGGCGTGTAGGCGCGGTAGCAATAGCGACCCGCCCGCTTGGCCGTGTAGAGCGCGGCATCGGCATTGATGAAGGTCTCAAACGGGGAGTCGGGCGGCCCCACGCCAATCGCGTAGCCGATGCTTGCGCCGACGGCGCAGGGCTGGTCCTCATAAGTCATGGGGGCGCTGATCCGAGCGATCAGATCCTCACAAAAGGCGTTGAGGCGCGACGGGGGCGGGGCGGTTTCGAAGAGGATCGCAAACTCGTCGCCGCCCGTGCGAAAGGCCTGTCCCAGATCCCCGACGGCGTCGCGCAGGATCTGGGCGACGCTGGTGAGAACAAAATCTCCGGCAGAGTGGCCGAGCGTGTCGTTCACCGCCTTGAAGTGATCGAGATCGACATGCATGGCGACATATCGGCCGTCCGCCGGCACGGAATTGAAGAGCGCCATCGCGTCCTTGTCGAGCGCGCGCCGATTGCCGAGCCCCGTCAGGGGATCGTGCATGGCATCGTGTTCAAGCTTCTGCTTGGCCAATTCCAGCTCCTGCGCGCGCAGGTAATCCTCGGTTACGTCGATGTTGACGCCGATCAGCTTGTTTTTCGCGTGGTTCGTCTCGACCGTGCGGGCCAAACTACGGATATGGCGGATCTCCCCATCCGGCCTGACGATGCGAAAATCGAGCTTGAGATCGGTTTTCTTGCGATTGCATTCCTCCGCATAGGCGACGGCTTGTTCATAATCGTCGGGGTGAATGTAGGTCTCCCAAAGGTCATCGGAGCGCGTGTTCTTGCCGTCGGTGAGCCCGTAGATTTTGAGCAGGCGATCATCCCAGTGTACGAGGCGCGACACGGGATCAAACTCCCAGATGCCCATGCGGGAGGCCTGGACGGCCAGCTGTAGCTTGCCGGCCAGCTCCTGCAGCTCGTTCTGGTTTTCCATGGCTTCTGAAATGTCGGTATCCGTTCCGACGATTTTGAGGGGTCGCCCGGTGTCATCGACCTCCATGACGCTTGCCCGGCACAGGATCCAAACCCAATGCCCCTCCGGATGAACATGGCGGTACTGCACCACGATGTTCTGGGCTGAGCCGCCTTTCTGACCATAGAACGTGCTGCGCAGCGTTTCGCGATCATCCGGGTGGATGCTGACCAGCCAATCGTCATCGTTAATGCCTATGGGCGTGTCTGGCGACCGACCGCGCAGGCGGTACCAGCTTGCCGATGCGGTGAAGGCCCCGGTTGCGGCATCAAACTCCCACACCCCCTGGTCGAGATGTTCCATCAGATAGCGAAGGGTGTAGCTCTCCTGTGACCCGATGGTTGCGCTGCTCATCCTGCTGCTCGACTTGCCCGCGGAATTTACCCCACCCCTCCCCCTAGCCTGACTGCGTTTCGAAAGCCCTAAGCCCGGTCGGCTGCCGCACGGATTTTTGCGGCGTGCATGATGCGGCCTTGGGTGCGCTCCGTTTGCGGCGCCGTGGGGGCTGGAGTTTTTTGTCCGGCGTCAGCAGGGGCTAGCGGTCGAATGTGATGGACGAGATGTTGATATCTCCCCAGTCAGACAGGGGGATCGGCGCGGGGCTGTCCAACCCGTCGATCACGAACACGTCGTCGAGGTGAAACTCCAGGCGCAGGGGGTGGATCTTCTGGGGAGCCGAGGATTTGGCCTGTATCCGCACGACCTGTTGTCGGCGGACAGCGGTGGCCATGGGGGCAAGGCGCGGGTCCGCATCTGCGATGTCCGGCGGCAGGATTGCGAAGCGCTGCGCCCCGCCGGCCGCCTGCCGTTGTGCCGTCTCGGGCAAGGATTCGAGGAGTTTGGACTGTGCGATCCGCCCGGCATTGCCAAGTCCGATCACCTCGAGCTCCGGGCAGGGCCGGGTGAGCAGGATGCCGAGCGCTTCCGCTTCGTCTTGCGCCAGCCCGGTCAGACGCATGCGATAGCTGAAACCGAGCTCAATCCCGCCCTGGTTGCCCTGGTAGACGATGATCGGGAGGCCGGCCTCTGTCATCGCGTCGACGTCGCGGAGGATGGTGCGGGGCGACACTTCGAGCTCTCGCGCGAGCTGCGCCGACGTCATGCGGCCCCGGTTTTGGAGCAGAAGCAAACAATGAAGAAGTCGAGCCGCGCGCATCACCGATCTCAAACATGACAGTAGACGTCATATAAGCTCATCTACGACGGGCTCTGAAATCTCAAGAGGAAGGGTTTGTTCGGGATGCCAGACGTTGCGGCACAGGCTTTGATTAAAGCGCCAAGTTCCACGATTTGGGCGATTCTCACCGATGCGGATCGGCTCGTCGCAGGCGGGCTCGGGGTGTTGCGGATCGACGGGCAGATCCGGCCCGGCGCGCGCCTGAAGCTCTGGAGCGAGGTGAGCCCGAACCGGGCCTTCGCGCTGCGCGTGTCGGTCTTTGAGCCGCCCCGGGAGATGGCCTGGACCGGCGGCATGCCCCTGGGCCTGTTTCGCGGCACACGGCGGTTCTCGCTGACGACGGAGGGTGAGCAGACGATGCTTCGTATCGCTGAGAACTTCACCGGGCCGCTCGCCCCCATGATCACCCGAACGCTTCCCGACCTGCAGCCGTCCTTTGACCGCTTCGTGGCCGGGATCAAACATATCGCAGAAGGAGGCCGCTCGTGAACAGCGTTACCTATGGCACCGGCACGAAAGAGGACCCGTGGATCCTGAAAACGCCGCCGCTGAAGTCTGACTTCAAGGCGTGGCGGGACGAGGAGACTGCGCCGGCAGCGCTTGTCGTTCAGGTTGGAACGACGGTGCTGTCTTACCAGCTCAGATGTTTGGACGACGCGCACCGGATGCTGACGGAGCGCGGGGACTGGATGGCCCTCGGCAACGCCGATGAGGGCAAGCCCGTGAAGGACGACACGCTGGAGGCCTGGGCCCGCGCGGCGGATAACCCTGTGGGCGGTTATTACGGGTTGAGAAAGGGGTATCGCGGGCGGTTTGCCAATTACGTGCCGCCGGTCATGGAGCTGCTTGGACTTGTCGAGCTGGAGCACAACGCCCGTAACAATCGCCTGCGCGCGCGGAGCCCGGAATGAGCTGGCCGGTGTTCACGCCTCGGGGCTTCGGCGCGGCACCGACTGGGCGCGTGCCCCTGTGGCTCGCCGCT
>JBCCYI010000204.1:0-8379 GCA_039189975.1 Pseudomonadota bacterium | reverse complement strand
TCACCCTGTTCCCCGAGGCCTTCCCCGGTGTGCTCGGAGCCTCGCTCACCGGGAAAGCGCTGCAAGACGGGCTGTGGCACCTTGAGACCATCCCGCTCCGGGAGTTTGGCGAAGGCAAGCACCGCAACGTCGATGACACGCCCACGGGCGGTGGCGCGGGCATGGTCCTGCGCGCGGACATCGTGGACGCCGCCTTGAACCGCGCGGCCGAGGGAACGGTGCCCGCACTCTGGCCGGTGGTGTACCTTTCGCCGCGCGGGCGACCCTTTACGCAAAGCATGGCGCGCACCTTTGCCGGGGGTGAGGGGATGACCCTTCTGTGCGGACGGTTCGAGGGGGTCGACGAGCGGGTTTTGCAACATCGACAAGTGCTTGAGGTCTCCTTGGGGGATTTCGTCCTCACCGGGGGCGAGATCGCCGCACAAGCCTTGATCGACGCGACCGTGCGGCTTATACCCCGCGTGCTCGGGAATCAGGCGTCAACGGAGGAGGAATCGTTCTCCCACGGGCTTCTGGAGCACCCGCAGTATACGCGTCCGACCGTCTGGCAAGGTCGCGCGGTGCCCGACATTCTCCTGTCTGGCCACCACGCAAAGATCGAAGCCTGGCGCAAGGACCAAGCCGAACGGCTGACCAAGGAACGACGCCCTGACCTCTGGCGGGCTTACTGTGCGGCGCATGGTAGGGACCCGGATGGAGACCAAGAGCTCTGAGGGCGCGCACATCTTCGCGGGATCAACCCGTGAGCAAAAAAGGAGCGGATCAGATGGACCTGATCGCACAGCTGGAGGCCGAGCAGATCGCTGCGCTTGGCAAGGAAATTCCAGACTTCAAGGCAGGCGACACCGTGCGCGTGGGCTTCCGCGTGACAGAAGGGTCGCGCACCCGGGTGCAGAACTACGAGGGCGTTTGCATCGCGCGCAAGAACGGCGAAGGCATTGCCGGGTCGTTCACCGTGCGCAAGATCAGCTTCGGCGAAGGCGTCGAGCGGGTCTTCCCCCTCTATTCGACGAACATCGAGAGCATCACCGTCGTGCGCCGCGGTCGCGTGCGCCGCGCCAAGCTCTACTACCTGCGCGCGCGCCGCGGTAAGTCCGCCCGGATCGCAGAAGTCTCGAACTACAAGCCGAAGGCCGCCAAGGCCGGCGCCGAAGCCTGAGGAGCGCCCCGATGAAATCCGATATCCATCCCGAATATCACCTGGTCGACGTCAAGATGACGGACGGCACGATCATTCAGATGAAAACGACGTGGGGCAAGGAAGGCGACACGCTCGTCCTCGACATCGACCCCACGGTGCATCCGGCCTGGACGGGCGGCAACACCCGCCTCATGGACCAGGGCGGCCGCGTCTCCAAGTTCAAGAAGAAATACGAGGGCCTCGGCTTCTGAGCCGTTCACCATCGGAATGCCGCACGGGCCGCCCTTTGAGGCGGCCCGTTTTTATTTGTGCGATCGCATTGCGTTGACGCCACGCCTGCGGCGGCGCAGGTTGCGCGCAAACTGGAGGATGCCATGGCCCGCGCACTCATCGTGATCGACGTCCAGAACGACTTCTGCAGCGGAGGCGCACTCGCCGTGCCCGATGGAGACGCAGTGGTCTCCCGGATCAACGCGCTCCTGCCGCAGTTCGATGTCCGGGTGTTCACGCAGGACTGGCATCCGCCCAAGCACTCCTCCTTCGCCTCGGAGCATCCCGGAAAGGCGCCGCTCGACCTGATCGAGATGCCCTATGGCCCGCAGGTGCTCTGGCCCGACCATTGCATCCAGGGCAGCCCGGGCGCCGCATTTCACCCCGACCTTCAGACCGATCCGGCGGATATGATCATCCGCAAGGGCTTTCGCCGCGAGATCGATAGCTACTCCGCTTTCTTCGAGAACGACCACACGACCCCGACCGGACTGGAGGGGTACCTCCGAACGCGGGGCGTGACAGACGTGCTGTGTGTCGGGCTGGCGACGGACTTTTGCGTGAATTACTCGGCTGTGGATGCCGCAAAGCTTGGCTTTGCGACGAGTGTCGATCTCAACGCAAGCCGGGGCATTGATGCGAACGGCTCTCTTGCGGCGGCGGAAGCGACAATGCGGGAGGTGGGGGTCACGCTGCGGGTCTGAACGCGTCCCTGGCGGGAAACAGCGGATCGAAACACTTGTCAGGAGCTTGTGAGGTCACGCGCCGGTGAGTTGCGGTGCCTTCGTTGTCGGGGAATATGATCGCGACAGAAGGGAGAAACCCATGGTTCATCTTTTTGCGAAGCTCAAGCTCTCGATCCTGGCCATAGCCATCGTGCTCGGCGTGTGCCTTCAATACGGTCAGGCCAAGGCCCAGCCGACAGCAACAGCCCTCCTGGCGGGCGGGTGCTTCTGGTGCATCGAGTCCGACTTTGAGAAGGTGAAGGGCGTCTCCTCCGTCGTGTCCGGCTTCGCGGGCGGGACCGTGGCTGACCCGAGCTATAAGCAAGTCGTGCGCGGCGGGACGGGCCATCTGGAGGTCGTGGAGATCACCTACGATCCAGGCGTGATTTCCTACGCCCAGATCCTCGACTTGTTCCTGCGATCGGTCGACCCCACCGATGCGGGCGGTCAGTTCTGCGATCGGGGCTTGAGCTACAGCACTGCGATCTTCACCAGCACGCCATCCGAGGTGACGGCCGCCGAAGCAGCGATTGCCAAGGCCGAGCAAGAGCTGGGCCAGAAGGTCGTGACACCCATCCGGGACGACGCACCCTTCTACGCGGCCGAGGACTACCACCAGGACTACTACAAGAGTTCCGACATTATCCTGACGCGGTTTGGACCACGCTCCAAGGCAGCGGCCTACAAGCTTTACCGCGAGGCCTGCGGACGCGACGCCCGCGTGCGGGCCCTTTGGGGGGACGACGCGCCCTTCGTCGGCGGATAAGCCCCGCGCTAGCGCTGGCGACCCTTGGGGCGGCCCGCTATACCCAGTGAAACCGTTCGGGGGAGCTTGGGGTGGCCGGGAAGAGCAGCGGCAACGCCGTCACACCGATGATGGCGCAATATCTGGAAATCAAGGGCGCGCATCCAGGCGCGCTTTTGTTCTATCGGATGGGCGACTTTTACGAGCTGTTCTTTGAAGACGCCATTGCTGCGGCACAGGCGCTCGATATCGCATTGACGAAACGTGGCAGCCACGCGGGCGAAGACATCCCGATGTGCGGCGTGCCGCAGCACGCCGCCGAAGGCTACCTGCTCACGCTGATCCGCAAGGGGTTTCGCGTCGCGGTCTGCGAACAGCTCGAAGACCCGGCGGAAGCCAAGAAGCGTGGCTCCAAATCGGTCGTAAAGCGCGATGTGGTCCGCCTCGTGACGCCCGGCACGCTGACCGAAGACAGCTTGCTGGAAGCCCGCGCCCACAATTACCTCGCCGCCTATGCGAGTCTGCGCGAGGAGGGGGCGCTGGCATGGGTCGATATCTCGACGGGGGATGTCCGTGCCGCGCCCTGTGCCACGGTGCGGCTTGGACCTGAACTTGCGCGGCTCCGCCCCCGCGAAGTGCTCCTGCCGGACACACTGGAACCGACTCTCGGTGGGATCGTGGAAGAGGCTGGGAGCGCATTGACGACCGTCGACAAGACGCTCTTTGACAGCACCGCCGGGGCTCAGCGTCTACAGGCCGCCTATCGCGTGGCCAGCATGGAGTCGTTTGGGCACTTTTCCCGGGTCGAGATCGCAGCATTAGGGGCGCTCGTCAGCTACCTCGAACAAACACAAAAGGGGCGCCTGCCGCTCTTGCGGCCCCCTGTGCGTGAAGCGCAAAGCGATATCGTGGCAATCGACGCGGCCACACGGGGGAGCCTCGAACTGGTGCAGGCGCTTTCCGGCGGGCGCGCGGGCTCGCTCCTCGCGGCCGTCGACCGGACGCTGACGGCTCCTGGCGCGCGGCTCCTGGTGCACCGCCTCTCGACGCCGTCCCGCGATCTGGCCGAGATCCGAGCACGGTTGGCGACAGTAACCCGGTTCGTCGAGGACGCGCAGGGCTGTAACACACTCCGTGACGTGCTGCGCAGCGTGCCGGATATGGACCGGGCCCTGTCCCGGCTTGCTCTCGAACGAGGCGGTCCACGGGACCTCGCCGCGCTGCGCAACGGCCTCGCCGCGGCAGCACAGATTGCCGATCTTCTGGACGCTGCCGCGATCAAGGAGCTGGCCGACACCCGCGCAGACTTGCGTGGCCACGAGGCGCTTCAGACGGCGCTCGACGATGCTCTGATCGCAGATCCACCGATGCTTGCGCGCGATGGCGGCTTCATCGCCTCCGGCGTAGATGAAGACCTCGATGACGCCCGGCAACTGCGCGATGAAGGTCGCGGCATCATTGCCGGTCTGCAGGCCCGATATGCGGACATGACAGGGATCGCGTCGCTCAAGGTCAAACATAACAATGTCCTGGGTTACTTCATCGAAACCACGGCCAAGCATGCCGAACGGATGCTGGCCGAGCCCCTGTCGGACACATTCCGGCACCGGCAGACCACCGCGAATGCACTTCGGTTCACGACGTCGGAACTGACCGAGCTGGAGAGCCGTATCCTGAATGCCGGCGGGCGCGCCTTGGAGATCGAAAAGCGGATCTTTCAGGAGCTGCGCGCTCGGGTCCTGGACCAGGCCGGGCCCGTGGGCACAGCGGCGCGGGCCCTCGCCCGGATCGACGTCGCCACCGCCTGGGCCGATCTCGCGCGGGCGGAGGACTGGTGTCGCCCAAAGGTCAACGACAGCCGCGACTTTCAAATCGTTGGAGGGCGACACCCGGTCGTTGAACAAGCGCTACGCCGTCAGGGCGGCCAAAGCTTCGTCGCAAATTCCTGCGATCTCAGCGCAGACGGGCAGGCAGCACGGATCCAGTTGCTCACCGGACCGAACATGGCGGGCAAATCCACGTATCTGCGACAGAACGCGCTGATCGCGGTGCTCGCGCAGGCGGGGAGCTTCGTGCCTGCCGAACGGGCGGACATCGGCCTTGTCTCGGCAATCTTCTCTCGCGTGGGCGCTTCGGACGATCTGGCCCGGGGCCGCTCCACGTTCATGGTCGAGATGGTCGAGACCGCGGCCATCCTCACTCAAGCCGACGCACGCGCCCTCGTGATCCTTGACGAAATCGGACGCGGCACAGCAACCTATGACGGCCTCTCCATCGCCTGGGCCGTGCTGGAGCACCTCCATGAGAGCAACCGGTGTCGGGCGCTGTTTGCTACGCATTATCATGAGCTTACGGCACTGGCACAGCGGCTGCTTGGGGTTGAGAATGCGACGGTCTGCGTAAAAGAGTGGCAGGATGACATCGTCTTCCTGCATGAGGTGCGGCCGGGCGCGGCAGACCGCTCCTATGGCGTTCAGGTGGCGCGCTTGGCGGGGTTGCCCGACGCGGTCATTACGCGGGCGCGGGTCGTCCTCGATGCGCTGGAACAGGGCGAGCGCAACGGGCGCGCGACGCCAAAAGCCCTGATCGACGATCTTCCGCTCTTTGCCGCCGCACCGCCGGTGGCTACGGCGACGCCAGCGGCAAACATCAGCCCAGCGCTGGGCCGTCTCAAGACACTGGCGCCCGACGACCTCAGCCCGCGCGAAGCGCTCGACGCTCTCTATGAGTTGAAGGCACTCCTGTCCGAAGATGAGAGCAAGTCGCGTTGAAACGGCTTTCAGTTTCGCAGCCGCTCGGCTTCGCCTCGAACGCAAAAACCGAAACGACGTTTCCGATTAAACGCGACGCGCTCTAGCCCGGCGTCGACGAAACGCCGACCTGCGCCGGCCGCAACAGACGATCGTAGAGGAGGAACCCGTCCGCCATAACCTGGATGATGTCGCCGGCCTTGGTATTTGGCACAGGCGCCTCAAACATCGCCTCATGGTGTTGCGGGTCAAACGGCTCACCGACCGTTGGACGCACAACCTTCACCCCGTGCTTCTCGAAAACGTTCTGCAGCTCTCGCAACGTCAGCTCGACCCCTTCGATCAGGGCGGCATCCGTTTCACGCTGCTCCTCCGTCACGGCGGCGAGCGCACGGTGCAGATTGTCATAGACCGGCAGGAGATCGCGCGCGAGACGTGAGCCACCATATTGCTCGGCTTCGCGACGGTCCCGGTCGGACCGTTTGCGCGCATTCTCGGCATCCGCGAGCGCCCGCATAAAGCGGTCCTTGTAGTCATCGCGCTCCGCGATGAGCTGGTCGACGACCGGGCTTGGCCCTTCGTCCAGCGCGATATTGAAGTCCTCTGCCTCTTCGGCGAAAGCGCTCTCAGCCGACGTGATGTCGGTCAGATCCAAATCATCTTTTTTCGCTTCGGCCATGATGCCCTCTTTACGTGCGGTCCGACAGCAAGCGTCCCACCAGTTGCGCCGTGTAATCCACGATCGGAACGATGCGTCCATAGTTCAGGCGAGTCGGCCCAATCACGCCGACAGCACCCACGATCTTTCGGTCCGCGTTCATATATGGAGAGACCACCAAAGAGGAACCCGAAAGCGAAAAAAGCTTGGTCTCTGAACCGATAAAAATGCGCACACCCTCGCCAGTTTCCGTGAGCTCAAGGAACTCGGCGATGTCTCGCTTGCGCTCAAGGTCGTCAAAGAGCTGACGGACGCGGTCCAGATCCTCCATGCCCGCCGATTCACCCAAGAGGTTGGCCCGACCACGCACGATGAGCCGTTCGGTCGGCTCTCCGGCGTCTTCCCACATGGCAAGCCCGCTCTCGACGAGATCACGGGCCAGGGTGTCGATCTCACGGCGACGGGTCTCCATCTCCGCACGGATGGACCGGCGGAGCTCGGACAAGGTCTTCCCCTCGGCCAAAGCGTTGAGAAAGTTCGCCGCTTCGCGCATCGCGGACGGGGTAAGCCCGGGCGGCGGGGTGAAGACACGGTTTTCCACATGACCATCGTCAAAGACCAGCACGACGAGCGCGCGATCCGTCGCCAGTGGGACAAACTCAATGTGCTTGATCGGTGCTTCGTGCTTGGGGGTCAAAACCAGCGAAGCCACTTGCGTCGCTCCGGTGAGAGCCGAACCGACTCGACCCATCAAGGTATTGATATTATTTTCATTATTGCCAAGCGTTGCGTCGATACGCGCGCGATCCTCTTCCCCCAGATCCCGCACTTCGAGCAGGCCATCGACGAACATGCGCAAACCCAGTTCCGTCGGAACGCGCCCCGCTGAGACGTGGGGACTGTCGAGAAGGCCGAGATACTCCAGATCCTGCATCACGTTGCGAATCGTGGCGGCGGACACTTTCTCGGAGAAATCGCGGGTCAGCGTGCGGGACCCAACAGGCTCGCCGGTGTCGATATACCCCTCGACCACACGGCGAAACACCTCCCGGGAGCGGGTGTTGAGCGCATCCAGAGCTTGGGTTCGGTCAGTCATGCTTTGGGGTACCCGATTGCCTGGGATACAATAAAGTCCTGTCATCGGCCCTGGTCAACGGCGGGGCGCGATCCACCCTTGCACAGGGGACAAGAGCCCCTTGCAAAGCCGAGCGCCGCGAGACAAGAGCGCGACAGAGTCAAAAGGGAGACCGACATGCGCCCGTCAGGACGCGCACTTGATGAGATGCGCGAGATAAAGATCGAAACTGGGTATACGCGACATGCCGAGGGCAGCTGTTTGATCAGTTGCGGCGAGACGCGCGTGCTTTGCACAGCAAGCATTGAGGAACGCGTGCCGCCTTTTCTTAAGAATTCCGGACAAGGATGGGTCACGGCGGAGTACGGCATGCTGCCCCGTGCGACGCACACGCGGGGCAATCGGGAGGCGAAGCGCGGTCAGTCCGGCCGTACGCAGGAAATCCAGCGCCTGATCGGACGGGCGCTCCGGGCAGGGGTGGACCGGCGTGCGCTTGGAGAAAGGCAGATCACAATTGATTGTGACGTGATTCAGGCGGATGGCGGTACGCGATGCGCCTCGATCACAGGCGGTTGGGTGGCGCTGAAGCTTGCCGTGGCCAAACTGATGAACGCAGGCGATGTGCAGAGCGACCCGATTACGGATCATGTCGCTGCCGTGAGCTGCGGGCTCTATGCCGGGCAGCCTGTCCTCGATCTGGATTATGCCGAGGATAGCGAGGCGGGCACGGACGGAAATTTCGTTCTGACGGGCAAGGGACGCCTGATTGAACTGCAGGCTTCAGCCGAGGGTGCCACGTTTTCACGAGATGAGATGAACACGCTGCTCGATCTTGCGGAAAAGGGCGTGGCCGAGCTCGCGCAGGCGCAAGCAAACGCCGTTGGTTGAACCGATGGGGCGTCGATTTGACAATGATCGCCTGGTGATCGCCTCCCACAATGCTGGAAAGGTGCGCGAGATCGGCGTCCTTCTGGCACCCTTCGGCGTTGAGGTCAGTTCGGCAAAGGAGCTCGGG
>JBCCYI010000203.1:0-8475 GCA_039189975.1 Pseudomonadota bacterium | reverse complement strand
GATGCGATGGTCCATGCGATTGAGGCGTTTACCTCGAAGCGGTTGAAGAACGTGGTGTCTGACTGCCTTGCCAAACAGGCGCTGGACCTGCTCGGCAACAACATCCGCAAGGCCTGCTTTACGCCCGGCGACCGTGAGGCGCGGGGCCAGATGCTGCTTGGCTCCATGCTCGCAGGCATGGCCTTTACCAACGCACCTGTCGCGGCGGTGCACGCCTTGGCCTACCCACTGGGCGGGCATTTCCACGTCCCGCACGGGCTATCCAACGCGCTCGTCCTACCCCATGTGCTGGCGTTCAACATGCCTGCTGCCCGAGGCATGTACGCCGAACTCGCACCAATCATCTTCCCCGACCTCGCGGGGAAACCCGAGGCTGCGCGGGCAGACGGCATGGTTGATTGCTTCCTCCGGCTCGGGCCGGAACTTGGCATGCAATCGAGGCTGTCCGAGGTTGGCGTCAGCCACAATCACCTGCCGATGCTGGCGGAAGATGCGATGAAGCAAGAGCGTCTACTTATCAACAACCCGCGCGAGATGACCCTCGATGCGGCGCGCGAGATCTACGCGAAGGCGCTTTGACACGCTGACCGTTGCTGGCCGCGCATCCGGCTCCTATATCCGCTGCAATTCAGGTTCTGGGGTGGTGCAGATGGCACGAACGTTCATTCTCATGGCCGCCATGACGGCGTTTGTCGGCGTGATTGGCCTGCTGCTTGGCGGGGAGGCCGGGCTGATCATCGCGTTGCTTACCGCGGCGGGAATGAACGTGTTCTCGTACTGGAACTCCGACAAAGCCGTTCTGCGCATGCACGGCGCGCGGCCGGTTGACCAAAACTCCGCCCCTGATCTGTGGCGGATGACCGAAGAGATGGCGCAGCGGGCGGACCTGCCCATGCCCGCGCTCTACATAATTGAAAGCGAGCAACCAAACGCCTTTGCCACAGGCCGCAACCCCGAAAACGCCGCCGTCGCCGTCACGCAGGGCCTCATCCGAAACATGACCCGCGAAGAGGTCGCCGGGGTCGTTGCGCATGAGCTTGCCCACATCAAGAATCGTGACACACTGACGATGACCATCACGGCGACGCTCGCCGGGGCCGTGTCGCTGCTGGCCAACTTCGCGATGTTCTTCGGCGGCGGGCGGGACCGCCCGTTCGGGTTCATCGGCATGATCGCCATGATGATCTTCGCACCTCTCGCCGCCGGCATGGTGCAAATGGCCATCAGCCGCGTCCGTGAGTACGAGGCGGATGCAGAAGGCGCCGCGATCTGTGGCAATCCCGAATGGCTCGCCTCCGCGCTGAACCGCCTCGGCGTCCTCTCGGGCCGCATCGACAACATCGCCGCCGAGCGGAACCCCGCGACAGCCCACATGTTCATTGTCAACCCGCTGCACATGCAGGCGGTCGACAGCCTCTTCGCCACGCACCCGCCCATCGAAAAGCGGATCGCCAAGTTGCGCGAACTGGCTCCCGGCAAATCTGGCCCCTGGGGCGGTTGAAGCAAAGAAGAGTGACACCATGACAGACACCGTTGAAAAAGAAACGTTTTCCTTCCAGACCGAAGTCGGCCAGCTTTTGGATATCGTCGCGGGCTCGCTCTATTCGAACCGCGAGGTGTTCCTGCGAGAGCTTGTGTCAAACGCCTCCGACGCTTGCGACAAGCTCCGCTATGCAGTGCTGACCGACGCCTCTCTGGCGCAGTCGCAGGAATTCGCCATCGCGCTCGACTTCGACGCCAAAGCCAAAACGCTCAGCATCTCGGACAACGGGATCGGCATGAACCACGCCGACTTGCTGGATACCCTCGGCACCATCGCCAAGTCCGGCACTGGCGCCTTTCTCGAAGCGCTCAAGTCTGACGAGAAAGACGCCCCCGGCCTTATCGGTCAATTCGGCGTCGGCTTCTATTCCGCCTTCATGGTCGCCGCCCGCGTCGACGTCCTGACCCGCAAGGCGGGCGAGGCCGAGTCGTGGCTTTGGTCGTCGGACGGTAAGGGGGAGTTCACCATCGCCCCCGCCGAGCGCGAGACCAACGGCACCACCGTCACCCTGCACCTCAAGAAGGACGCCAAGGAATTCGCCGACGACGCCAGCATCCGCCACATCATCAAGACGTATTCCGAGCACATCTCGTTCCCCGTCACCCTCGCCGACGAGACCCTGAACGCCGCCGAAGCGCTGTGGACCCGCCCCGCCAAGGACATCACCGAGGACCAGTACACCGAATTCTACCGCCACACCGCGCACGCCTTCGACGCGCCGTGGCACGTGATGCACAACAAGGTCGAAGGCAGCGTGAACCACACCAGCCTGCTTTTCGTCCCCTCCGTCGCGCCGTTCGACCTGTTCGATGCCGAGCGCAAGAGCCACGTGAAGCTCTACGTCAACCGCGTCTTCATCTCGGAAACCACGCAAGACCTGATCCCCGCCTACCTGCGATTCCTGCGCGGGATCGTCGACTCCCAGGACCTGTCGCTGAACGTCTCGCGCGAGATGCTGCAAACCGACCCGACGCTCGCCAAGGTCAAGACGTCGATCTCCAAAAAGGTGCTGAGCGAGCTGAAGAAAAAGGCCAAGAAGGACACGGACGACTACGCGGCGTTCTGGAACAACTTCGGGGCGGTCCTGAAAGAGGGCCTCGTCGAAGACGCCGCCCTCCGCGACCGCATCCTTGAGGTCTGCCGTTTTGCCTCCACCGCCTCCAGCGACCTCACAAGCCTCACCGACTACGTCGCCCGCATGAAAGAGGGGCAGGAGGTGATCTTCTACATCACCGGCGACGACGCCACCACGCTCACCCGCTCGCCTCATTTGGAAGGCTTCAAGGCCAAGGGGGTCGAGGTCCTTCTGCTGTCGGATCACGTGGACGAATTCTGGCTACAGCACATCACGGAGTTCGAGGGCATACCGCTGAAATCCATCACCCGGGGTGCTGCCGAACTCGACCAGATCGATGCAGACGATGCGGAGGACGACGCCAAGGACGAGACCGACCTCACCCAATTGATCGCCGCATTGAAAGCCGAACTAGGCGAGGCCATCAAAGACGTCCGCCCCTCCAAGCGCCTGACCGACAGCCCGGTCTGCCTGATCGCCGACGACGGCGACATGGACGTGAACCTTGAACGCCTGCTCAAGCGCCATGGACAATTGGATCAGGGCATGCCCCGCGTGCTGGAGCTGAACCCGACCCACACGGTGATCACCAAACTCGCTGAGCGCGCGAAGGGCGACATGGCGGATGCGCTCCTCAAAGACGCCGCGCACCTCTTGCTCGATCAAGCCCGCATCATCGAAGGCGCGGGCCCGATTGACCCTGCGGAATATGCCCGGCGTCTGGGTGTCGTGCTGGAGAAAGCGCTCTAGCGAAGCCACTCGGGCACGTTCAATGGCGCCACACCCCGCGTCGCCGCCTTGGCGCAGTCGGCGAGGCTTCCAAAGCGCACGGCTCTGCCGCTTAGGCCCGGTGCATAGTGAGCGTATTTGCCTGAGTTCGTCATCAAGGTCTTCGCGGCCATAGGAAACATCGGTTCCACCATCGAACACCAGCAAACATCGGTATGTACCAGGACCCCGACATGCTGAAGGCGTTTGACCAAGCCTTCAGCCTTCGCCCGTGCGAAAACATCTCTCCCCAAAGTGATGATCACGGGAACCGAGGGATGTTCGCCGTCCAGGTGCTCCGCGAATTTGTAAGTTTCTTCCAACGAAAAGTGCGGGCTGCCAAGCGCGATCAGATCGACCTGCTCTGGACCCGAGTTCAGGGTACGCCAAGCCTCACGCAGGTCAGCCTGCGTGATCGCGGCGCGGGCCGTGTCGGATGGCGCGAGATCGCTTTCCGGTGTGATGCCAGCCACGTGCAGCATCGGCGCCGCCGACGTCGTGCCAAAAGCCGCGCAGAGTGCGCGCAGGTCATCCTGGGTTGGGGCGGTGGCTTCCAAGCCGTCAAGACGTGGGATCCGATCAGGGGCCAGATGGCCGGCCGTCCAGCCAAGCAACGGCCAAAGAGCGTCATCAAATCCGAGCGCGATCTCGACGTCGATCACCAAACCGGGTCGCCGGTTTTCGGTCAGATACACACCGGTTTCCGGCGCTCGACCAGTCATGGCGATGAACAGATCCAGGTAATCCGGGTGCTTCGCCGTCCGCGCCCCCAGCACACTGTTGGCATAGATCACCGCGTTCGACTCCGACCAACCGATGTTCTCCTCCATCTCTGGGGCATCCGACTGATACGGCGCGCAGGTGAATGAGGGGCGGGCGCCCATGCGAACATAGGCGTCGGCGAGGCGGCGGGCCGCCTCACTAAAGTCCGGGGGCAGCGCATGGTCCGCGAACCTGTCTCGCTCCACCGAGATGGCATTCAGCGTCGTCGGGATCGTCACTCGCGCGCCCATCTCGGCCATGGCCTCGGCAAATATGAGATTCGCGTCATGCGCGTAGATGCAGCCGTCAATATGTCCCCGCATCACGTCGATGAGCCGGGGCGCGCCTTGTATGGCAGCCATGGTGCACATCACATCCATCGCCAAAGCCACGGCCTGCCCATCCGTCCCGTCCAGCGCCGCTCGGTCGCTTGAGGAGAGCTGCAGCTCTCTCCGCGAAACGGGAGTAAGGGGAATCTCGCCCCCGTCGAACGAAATGCTGCCCTCAGTCAAACGCGCCCGCGAGGCCCCGCTCAACGCAGCGTAGTCTGTCGCCCCAAGCCGAACCACGCCGACGGTCCGATCAAACATGCGCGCAGCAATTAAGGCGCCGAGCGTCAGGACCTCTTCAACCTCCCGAAAGATCAGCGCTGCCGGGGCACGCCCGTTCAAGGCAAGCTGCAACAGCACCCCGCTGCCCGAGCAAGATCCCCGGCTCGTCGGCATCAGAACGATCTTGCCCGCCAGCGACCGCCCGTGCAGCGCATGATGCGCGTCGATCACCCGGCCCGTCCCAGGGTCAACGCCGCCCCAAAAGCTCAGGCCTTCAGGACAGACGATGACGTCTGCCTCAGTCTCAGCGGATAAGATCGTAGCCTTCATGCTTTGGCGCTCCCGGCCAAAGTCTACGACCGACGCGTGTCCGACGTTAAGCCCCGCTCAGGCCGCCTCGCGCATTTCCTCAAGCTTCACCAGCTTCTTCGGCTTCTTGGACAGCCTCTGCAGCAGAACCGCCAATTCCGGCTCATCCACAAGCAGGGCGGCCTTGTGCAGCGAAAACCAATGGCGCTTGCGCTGTTTCCGCTCTTTCCAGCGGCGTTTCAGCTTGTCGACGATCATCGGATACACCGTTACTTTGCACCTGACCTGCTCGCCATCGGCCAGCCGCTTCTTATAGCGGTACTTGCCGATCGATTGGTCCGACACAAAGCCCACCGCGCCCGCCTCTTCCAGTGCTTCGATCTTGGCCGCCTGCCAGTCTTTCTTGCCGTCCATGGTCCAGCCCTTCGGCATGACCCACCGCCCTGTATCGCGGGACGTGACCATCAAAACGCGCAGCTTGCCCTTCGTGTCCCAATAGACCGGCAGAGCCGCGATCTGATCGGCCTTCCTCAGCTTCTTCTTTCCGCTCACGGCAAGCCCGCCAGCTTGGGCCGGGCAAGGCGGCTGCCAAGAAGGTCGCCCGTTTCCTCGGCAATCGGATAAGCCACATAACTGATCGCGGCGTTCACCTGTTTCAAAAGCCTAAGCACCTCCTGGTGCGTGTTCGTCGTCTCGATACTCGCGGTCGTACCTTGTTGTAACCGCTTGATGTGGCGCTCTTGTAAACGCTGCTCTTCCACGCGGATTCGATCCTTTTCGGCCACAAGCTGCCGCGCTGCGTCCGCGTCTCCGGTCGTGAGCACTTGCAGCGCGAGTTGGCCGTTGGTGACGACCTGATCGTGAAACTGCTCCAGATCGCGCGCGCCTTCATCCGAGAACGACTGCGCGTCGTCGCGCATCTTCGCCGCCAAAGCGACGAGGTTGACGGCGATCCGGTCCCCGGCCTCCTCCAGGTTGTTGGCCATGGCCACGACCTCAAGCGTTCTCTTCTGCTCGGATTCCGTCAGGTCCCGTTCCCGCAGGTGCGAAATGTAGATCTTCGTCTCGAAGTGCATCCGGTCGATCTTGTCCTCACGCAGCTCGATAATCCGGGCCGTCTCGGGTGTCCATTCGCGGAACAGCGTCATCACCGGAAGCAGGATCGCCTGCACCGTCTCCGCCATCCGCAGCAACTCCCGCTGTGCGCAGGCCAGGGCAAGCGGGGCGTGATCCAGCGCCGTCTCATCCAATGCGGTGACGGGGGCTTTGGCCGTTTCGTGCTGGGGCACAAGCCGCTCCAACACGCGCACCAACACGCCTGCCATCGGCAGCGCGAGCGCCAGTACGGCGGCGTTCAGAGCGATATGCAAAACCAGGGCCACCTGACCGGCGGCCATGGCGGCAAACAGTGGCTCGAATGCCCCAAAGATCAGCGCCACCATGCACGCGAGCGTCACGCCACCGCGCGCAACCAGGTTGCCCAGCGCCACGATCCGCGCGGGCCGGTCGGCGCCTGACAGAAGCACGACCGGGATCATCGCCCCGCCCAGGTTTGCGCCAATGACCAGGGCCGCGGCAACGGGTGCTTCGATCAGCCCCGTCGCGGCGAAGGTCGCAAAGGCCAAGACCGCAGCGAGGCTGGAGTGCATGACCCACGCCAGCAAAGCCGCAAGGATAAACGCGCTGATCAGGTCGCTTTGGAAATACGCGGCAATGGCCTGCACGATGGCGCTGTCACTAATCGGCGCCGTCGCCTCGCGGATCATCCCCAGCGAAATGAAAACCAGCGCCAGCCCGATCAGCATCCGCCCGATCTGCGTGGCCTTGAAGCTCCGCGCCCTGAGAAACGTCACCACGCCCGCCAGCAGAATGAACGGGACCGCCGCCTGAACCGGTAGAAACAGCACCTGCGCAATCAATGCCGAGCCCAGATCTGCCCCCAGAATCAACGCCAGCGCAGCAGGCATCGACAGCATCCCCGACACTGCAAAGCCCGCCCCGATCAGCGCGACCGCCGTCGCACTTTGCATGACCATCGCCGCCAGCATTCCGCCGGACGCGGCCGAGACATGGCTGCCGGAAAGCGCCTTCAGGCGGCGCTTCAGCTCCGGCATGAACGCCCGCTCCACCCCTGTCCGGATCAGCCGCACGGACCAGATCAGCAGCGCAACGGCGGCGGCCAGATGTGCGGCCAGCATGATCATGGATGCACCGGGCCCGTCCCGGCGAAGCGGTATGTGTCTTGAGTCTTCACTGTCGTTCCGAGGTCTTCCTTCGGAATCTCACACTCAGACGTGGGCTATGCAACAAAATAATTGCAGTTTTGCCAGAATACCCACAGTCTCACTTTGGGGGAAGAGTCGGAAAGGCGAATGGCGAAGACGAAGTACAAGGAAAAGGGTCGCTTCAAGAAGACCGAACGGCGGCGGCAGATCCTGCTGGAGCTCAAGCTGCGTCCGCATGTGCGGATCAGCGAGCTTGCCACCCGGTTCGGCGTCTCAACCGAGACGGTGCGACGCGATTTCGACGCCTTGTCCGACGAAGGGCTCGTCGCGCGTGCCCATGGGGGCGCGTCTGCCCCGGCACAGGGGCACTACCCGACCCTTGATGAGCGTGAGAGCGCTCGCATCGAGGAGCGGGAACGCATAGGGGTGCGCGCGGCCGAGCTTGTGGGCGAGGGGGAGACGGTGATGATCGACTCCGGCTCCACTACCATTCAGATGGCGCGAGCACTCGCGTATCTCGGGACGCCGTGCACGGCCATAACCAACTCGATCCCGGTGGCGATGACCCTTGGGCACGGATCAGCTCAGGTCTTGCTCTGCCCGGGCGAATACCTCGCGGCGGAATCGGCGGTCGTCGGCACCGAAACGCTTGAGTTCCTGGTCCGCTTCAACGTGGACCGCTGCTTCATCGGCTCCTCCGGATTCTCCGAGGAGGGGCCATCGGAGTCGGTCCGAGGCTTTGCCGCCGTCAAGCGCAGCATGCTGCATCGCGCGACGCACCGGCATCTCTTGATCGATTCCGCGAAATTCGGGCGCAAGGGCCTAGCCCATGTTGGCGACCTTGGCGATCTAAGCTCTATCGTCGTGGACAAACGCCCGACCGACGGCCTCATGCGCGCGCTGGAAGCGGCGTCGGTCGAGACAGTGGTTGCCGAGTGACACATAACTGTCATGGAACTATCATAATCGGCGGACGAGAAGATCCGCATCCAAAGGGAGGAACCAAATGAAATTGGACATTAAACTACTGATCGGTGCATCTGCGATTGCGCTCTTGTCGCTGGGCGGCACGGCGTCCGCGCAAGATTGCCCGCGCGGCGACCTGGATGAGCGTTTTTGCGACGCGGACGGCGATCTGATCGCCGACATCCCCACCTTGCTAATCTGGGCACTGGCATGTGCCCCTATCGTCCCCTCCAATCCAACGCCAAGTCATTATGCATCCAATTTGGGCCATTTTTC
>JBCCYI010000202.1:0-8489 GCA_039189975.1 Pseudomonadota bacterium | reverse complement strand
GGGCTCCTCGATGAAAAACGGCTTGGCAAACTGCAACGCGCTGAGCCACTCGATCGCCTGATCCACCTCCCAGACCTGGTTGGCGTCGATCATGATCGTCATGTCGTCACCGAGCTCCTCGCGCGCAATGCGCAAGCGACGAATGTCGTCCTCGAGATCGCGCCCGACCTTGAACTTGGCGTGCGTAAAGCCAGCGTCGCGGGTCTCGCGGCAGAGCCGCCGCAATTTGTCGTCGGGGTAGCCCAGCCACCCGGCGGACGTGGTGTAGCAGGGGTAGCCCTCGCGCGTGAGCGTCTCGATGCGCGCGGCTTTGTGGGGCGCCTGTTTCTCCAGGATGGCCAGCGCCTCCTGTGGGGTCAGAGCGTCCGTGAGGTAGCGAAAGTCGATCAGGCGGACGACCTCTTCGGGCGACATCTCGGCCACGAGCCGCCAGACGGGCTTGCCTGCGTCCTTGGCCCACAGGTCCCACGCGGCGTTGATGACGGCACCGGCGGCCATGTGGATCGCGCCCTTGTCCGGGCCGATCCACCGCAACTGACTGTCGCCGGTGATGTGGCGCCAAAAGCGCCCCATGTCCTCGCGGATCCACGCCAGGTCGCGCCCAATGACCCGCGGGGCCAGCGCCTCCAGCGCCGCGACGCAGACCTCGTTGCCCCGCCCGATGGTGAAGGTCAGGCCATGGCCCTGGTGGGCGCCGTCCGTCTCCAGAACGACATAGGCGGCGGAGTAATCCGGGTCCGGGTTCATCGCATCCGACCCGTCGAGATGGTCGGACGTGGGGAACCTCAGGTCGTGGGTTGTGATGCCGGTGATGCGGGTCATTGGCTGGCCACGACGGCTTGGCGCTGCACCCCGAGGCCCTCGATCCCGAGGGTCATGGTGTCGCCCGGCTTGAGATAGGTCTGCGGGTTCTGGCCCATGCCGACGCCCGGCGGCGTGCCGGTCGAGATCACGTCGCCGGGCTGCAGGCTCATGAACTGGGACAGATGCGAGATCACAGTCGCAACGCCGAAGTGCATCGTCGCCGTGGAGCCGTCCTGGTAGCGATGCCCGTTGACCTCCAGGTACATCGGCAGGTTCTGCGGATCGGGCACGGTGTCGCGGGTGACGAGCCAGGGGCCGATGGGGCCGAAGGTATCGGCGGACTTGCCCTTCACCCATTGGCCGGAGCGGTGGAGCTGAAAGTCCCGTTCGGAGAGGTCGTTGACGACGCAATAGCCCGCCACGTGATCCAGCGCCTCCGCTTCGGTGACGTATTTGGTCTCCTTGCCGATGACGACGCCGAGCTCGACCTCCCAGTCGGTCTTGACCGAGCCGCGCGGGATCTCGACCGTGTCATCCGGGCCGATGATGGCCGACGTCGCCTTGAAGAAGATCACGGGCTCCTCGGGCAGCGGCATCCCGCTCTCGGCGGCGTGGTCGGCATAATTCAGGCCGATGCAGACGAACTTGCCGACATTGCCGACGCAGGGCCCGATCCGCGTGCCTGCGTCGACCGCCGGGAGCGTCGCGGGGTCGACACCCCGAAGCCGCGCGAGGCTGTCGTCGCTCAAGGCAGCGCCCGAGAGGTCGTCGATATGGCCCGACAGGTCCCGGATCACGCCGGTCTCATCCAGCAGCCCCGGCTTTTCGGCGCCGCGCGCCCCGTATCGCAAGAGTTTCATGAAGTGTCTTTCCTTGACTTAGATCGACCAGCCGCCGTCGACGGCGAGGGCCTGGCCGGTGGTAAACTTGCTCTCGTCGCTCGCCAGGTAGATCGCCATCGCGGCGATCTCCTCGGCGGTGCCGATGCGTCCCATCGGCTGGCGGGCGATGAAGGCGGAGAGCGCCGCCTCATAGTCGCCGGTGTCGCGCAGGCGCTGGTGCATGCTGGGGCTATCGACCGTGCCCGGGCAGATCGCGTTGCAGCGGATGCCCTTGGTGACGTAGTCCGCCGCGATCGCCTTGGTCATGCCGATGACGGCAGCTTTCGTGGTGCTGTAGGCATAGCGGTTGACCACGCCTTTGATCGAAGAGGCGACCGACGACATGTTGATGATCGACCCGCTTTCCTGCGCCAGCATGCCGGGCAGGAACGTCTTGGTCATCCGGTGCATGGCATGGACATTAAGCGCGAAGCTGAAGTCCCAGTCCGCCTCGGACCCGTCGAGGATGCTGCCGTTGGCGACAAACCCCGCGCAGTTGAAGAGGCAATCCACCGTCTGACCCTCGCCGTCGAGCTTGGCGGCCAGGGCGGCGACCGCCTCGGCCTCCGTCACGTCGAGACGGTGCACCGTGATCCCGGCGGTGTCTCCCAGGGAGGCCAGCGTCTCCTCGTTGATATCGGTCGCGATCACCTGAGCCCCTTCGGCGGCAAAGGCGAGGGCCGTGGCCCGCCCGATCCCCTGACCTGCCGCGGTAAGAAGCGTTGTCTTTCCTGTCAGTCGTCCCGTCACCGTGCTTCGTCCAACCCATAGAGTTTCATTGCAGTCTCCCCGAGGATCGCTGCCCGCTCCGCCTGTGTCAGCGTGCCGAGCAGCTTCTCTGTTGTATCGCACCATTGCGCATAGCTGCTGGCCAGGGTGCAGACCGGCCAGTCGCTGCCCCATACCATCCGGTGGGGGCCGAACGTTTCCAGAAGGTGGTCGACATAGGGGCGCAGGTCTTCCGTCGTCCAGTCCGTCGCCGCCTCCGTCACCAGCCCCGAGAGCTTGACGCAGGCCTGCGTTGTCTGGGCCAGCTCCGCCATGTCGCCGGCCCAATCGTCAAAGAGACCGGCCGCGATCTGCGGCTTCGAGCCGTGGTCGATGACGACCTTGAGGTCGGGATGGCGGCCGAGGAGCGTGCGCAGGTTCGGCAGGTGCCGGGGCAGCGTGAGCGCGTCGAAGACCAGGCCCTGCGCGGCCACCTGCTTCAGGGCTTGCGTCAACGCAGGCCGGAGCATCCAGTCGTCGTCCGCGATGTCCTGGATCATCGGGCGCACCCCGACCAGGCCGCCACCCGCCGCAAGATCCGACAGGACCTCGCCCGCGTCCGGCTGCTCAAGATCGACCCAGCCGACGACCCCCTTGACCATCTCGTGCTCCGCGGCGAGCGCGAGCATATAGCGCGTCTCGGCAACCGTCGGCGCCGCCTGGACGAGGATCGTCCCCTCGATCCCCTGCGCCGCGAGCAGGGGGGCCAGGTCGTCCGGCCCGAAGTCGCGGTAGAGCGCTGTGAGCTCCGGCGTCAGCCAGCCGTAGTCCCCCCGCGCGATCGCCCAAAAATGCTGGTGGGCATCCAGCCTCATTCAATGACGCCCTTTTTGAGGATGATGTTGCCGTAGAGCCGCCGCTCGCCGGACTGGACGACAGCAAATGCCGTGCGCGCGCGGTCGTAGAAAGCGAAGCGTTCGAGCGACCGGATCTGGCGCGGGGCGTCGGCCACCTCGTCGATGATCGTCTGAAAGTCCGCCACCGCTTCGGGGATTGCGGTGGGATCGCCCACCACCTCCATGCAATAGGCGGGATCGTCGACGAAGGTGTCGAGCGGCAAGAGGGCCAGCACGGCGCGCAGAAGCTGCGTGTTCGACACGCCGTCGGCGCGCAGGCACAGCGGGCCCGCGGCTTCGGCGGGGTAATTCGCGTCGACAAGGGCGATCTCATCGCCGTGCCCCATCGCACGGAGCGCGTGCAGCAGGTCGGGCGAGAGGACAGGGTCGATGTTACGCAGCATGGCTTGTCTCCGTGGGCAGGGGGGCGTCGGGGCGGATGACGCCCTCGCCGCGCAGGTCGGACCAGAGCGCGTCGGGGATCTCCGTTTGGAAGACCGCGACGTTGGCGGCGACCTCCGCCGCGCTCATCGCCCCCGGGATGACGGTCTTGACCGCGGGATGCCCCATGACGAACTGAAGTGCGGCCGCGATGAGCGGGACGCCGTGGGCCTTGCAGATCTCGGCGATCTTGCCGGTGCGCTCCAGGATCTCCGGGGGCGCGTCGGCGTAGTTGTACTTCGCGCCGGGGACGGGGCCGGTGGCGAGGATGCCGGAGTTGTACGGGCCGCCCAGGATGATGCCGACATCACGCTCCACGCAGAGCGGCAGGAAGCTGTCGAGCGCCTCCTGCTCCAGCAGAGTGTAGCGTCCGGCAAGAAGGAACCCGTCGAAATCGCCCAGCCCCAGCAACTTTTCGCAGACCTGCCACTCGTTCACGCCCGCGCCGATCGCGGCGACATCGCCGTTGCGGCGCAGCTCGTCGAGCGCGCGGTAGCCGCCGCCGTCGAAGAGTTCGCGCACCTTGGCGTCGCTCATCTCCTGGCTGCCCTGGCTGAAGACGCACACGTCGTGGACCAGCAGCACATCGGCGTTTTCGACCCCGATGCGCGCGCGGCTCGCCTCGTAGGAGCGCATCACACCGTCGTAGGTGTAGTCGAAAACGATGCGCTTTTGCGGGACGTCGACGAAGGCCTCGGGCGTCACCTCGTGGGGCTCGCAATCGACCAGGAGTCGGCCGATCTTGGTCGAGAGCTGGATCGTGTCGCGGCCAAAGCGCCGGATCGCCTCGCCAAACCGGCCCTCCGAGCGGCCGAGCCCGTATTGCGGGGCGGTGTCGAAAAAGCGGATGCCGGCGTCATAGGCGGCTTGGAGCGTCGCCTGCGCCTCCTCCTCGCTGATCTTGCGGTAGAGGTTGCCCAGGGGCGCGCCGCCGCACCCCATCTGGGTCAGCGGCACGGGGCGTACGGTACGATTGTTCAGGAGCTGCGTCGCAGTCGGGTCCATCAGGGTCTCCGGGTCAGGTAAAAAGGTCTGGCCGCGCCGTTTCGAGAGGCTCTAGCCGTTGCGCCAACTGGCGCAGATGCAGGCGCATGGCGTCTTCGGCGCGGGGCACATCCTTGGCCCGGATCGCCTCCACCAGCGCGATGTGTTCTTCCACCGTATCCGCCATGCGCCCTGGTTCGGGCAGCAAGAGCTGGCGGGCCCGGTCCACCTGCGCCGAGAGCGTCCGCACCGTGGTGGGCAGACGGGGCATCTCGGTCACGCCCATGATCAGGTGGTGCATGTCGATGTCGGTGCGCATGAAGTCCTCGCCATCCGCATCGGCAACGAGGAGCTTCTGCATCTCGATGTTGCGCAAGAGGCGCGCCATCGTCTCTTCGGAGCGGTGCAATGCAGCGTAGCGGGCGGCGGCAACCTCCAGCGCCTCGCGAAAGAACGTCTCCTCCCGGATCGCGGAGATCGACAGGCGCGACACCCGCGTGCCCGATTGCGGGACGATGTCCACGAGCCCTTCCGTCGAAAGCTTGGCCAGCGCGTCCGACACGGGCGACCGGGACACGCCGAGCTGCTCGCAGATTGCCGACTTTCGAATCATCGCGCCGGGCAGAAAGTCGAGCCGCAGGATCGCGGATTTCAGCGCCTGATACACCCGATCGGCCAACGATCCTGAAAGATCGCTGACGATGGGCAGCTTGGAGACGTCTGCTTCTGCGAGTGTGAATACCGGGGCCATTCCGACTAACATGTTAGTTGACAGGCTGATCGTCCGCAAGTAGCGTTTTCTCCGCGGGACAGGGCAAAGCCGCATCGGACACAGCCGAAATGGCGACGGCCCAAAGAACAACATCCGCATCGAAAGACGCGCCCCGGACACAACTGGCGGCGCGCCCGTCGCTGGCGCGTAGCAGGCCAGCGGGGGCCGCACAGCGAAAGGGAGGACATCTATGTTACACAAGCTTCTTGCGGGATCAGCCCTTGCGGCGACCGCAGCGTTGGCACCGGCGTTCGCCACGGCGGACGGCCAATACGACGGCGTCACGATCAATATCCTGACCCGGCCCGGCCCGGTGATCGCGGGCCGAATCGTCGAGCGTGGCGAGGAATTCAAAGAGATGACCGGGGCGGAGATACGCGTCGCGGAGGTGCCGTTCGCCGAGATCTTCCAGAAGCTGCTGACCGATTGGGCCGCGGGCACCAACTCCGTCGACGTGGGTGTCTTTGCCTCTGGCTGGGGTGTTGAGCTGGTGTCGGCCGGGCTCGTCGAAAACCTCGACCCCTACATCGCCGCCGACGACAAGATCGACCTGCAGGATATTGCCCCCTACTTCCGGGACTTTAACCAGAAGGTCGAGGGCTCGACGTATTTCATCACGCTCGATGGCGACTTCCAAATGATGTACTATCGCACGGACGTCTTCGAGGAAGCGGGCCTTGAGCCGCCGACGACCTGGGAGGCGTATCTCGAAGCGGGTGCCGCGATCCACGGGATGGATATGAACGGCGATGGCGAGGCCGACTACGGCTCCTGCACCTTCATGAAGCGCAACGCGCAGAGCTATTTCGCGATCCAGTCGGTCGCGGCGTCCATGGTGCAGTCCAAGGGCACAGCCGAAGGCCTCTACTTCAACCCCGAGGACATGACGCCGAAGATCAACAACGCCGCCTGGAAGAAGGCCTTTGAGATCTTCAAGGCGTCTGTCGACTTCAACCCGCCCGACGTGCTCAACCACGACATCGGCGACACCCGCGCCCTCGCGCTGGCCGGTCGCTGTGGCATGGTGATCGACTGGGGCGATATTGGCCCGCTCTCCATCGAGGAAGGCAGCCAGATCAAGGACAAGGTCGGCGCGATCATGATGCCGGGCTCGACCGAGGTGCTCAACACCGCTTCGGGTGAGCTGGAGGCCTGCACCGACGCGAACTGCCCCCATGCGGTCGACGGGGTCAACTTTGCCCCCTTCGCCGCGTTTGGCGGCTGGACGGCGGCGATCTCCAACACGCTCGAAGACACCAAGAAGCAGGCCGCCTACGATTTCCTGTCGTACATGAACCAGGCCGCGCAATCGAACGTCGACGTCACGATGGGCTGGACGGGCTACAACCCTTACCGCAACTCGCAGCTCGACGACACGGCGCTCTGGGTTGAGGCGGGCTTTAGCGAGGCTTCGGCCGAGAACTACCTCTCCGCCATCAAGGACTCGCTGAACCACCCCAACATGGCGTCCGACTTCCGGATCCCCGGCGCGCAGCAATACACCGGTGTTGTGCTCGACCGGGAGCTCGCGCGCTATCTGGCCGGTGAGATCACCGTCGACCAGGCGCTCGAGAACATCGAGGAAGGCTGGGAAGAGATCACCGACGATTTCGGCCGCGAGGAGCAGGCCGCGATCTACAAGCTCTCCCTCGGCATCACGAACTGATCCTCCTCGGCGCGGGCGGGCTCTCTGCCCGCGCCCCTTTCCAAATCCCCTCAGACAAAGAATACGACCGTGGACCAATGGCTTGACAGACATATGGGGCGGCTCTTCCTTGCGCCCGCCGTTGTCTTGATCCTCGTCTTCTCGATCTTTCCGCTGCTGGCCTCCGCCGTCCTTGCCTTTTCGCGTGTGCGCTTCACGGGCGGCGGCTTTCGGATGCGCTTCGCCGGATGGCGCAACTTCGAAAAGCAGCTCTTTGGCTCGGAGCAGTTTCACCTGCTGGGCACATTCGGCGCGCTGTCGATCCTGGGGTGGATCGTGGGCCTTGCCTGCACCGCGGCGCTCGTCTGGTGGATGGTCAAATACTGCCGGACGCATTTCACATGGGTCGGGTTCGTGGGCCGGCTCATCACATTCGCCATGGCGCTGGGGCTCGCGTGGCTCTTTGCGGCGACGACCCTCTCCGGGCGGCCTTTCGGCACCATCGGCACGACCCTCTTTTATGTGGTCGTGGGCTGCGGCATCCAGTTCCTGATCGGCACCGGTCTGGCCTATGCCTGCTCGCAGCACATCCGCGGCAGCCGCGCCTTTCGGGTGATCTTCTTCGTGCCGATGATGATCACGCCCATCGGCGTCGGCTACATTTTTCGGATGATGGCTGACACCACGAAGGGCCCCTTTGCCAACCTCTGGCAATGGGTCGGCCTCGGCGACTGGGCCTGGGCGGCGGACCCTTGGGCCGCCCGCATTTTCATTGTCATCGCCGACAGTTGGCAGTGGATCCCGTTCGTGTTCATCATGATGCTCGCGGCCTTCGAGAGCGTCTCCAAGGACCTCAACGAAGCCGCCGAGATCGATGGCGCCAGCAATTGGATGACCTTCCGCGAGATCATCTGGCCCCAGGTCCTGCCCATCGCCGCGACGGTCATGCTGATCCGCGTCATCGAGGCGTTCAAGATCGTCGACCTGCCCAACATCATGACCGCCGGCGGCCCCGGCATCGCGACCGAATCCGTCAGCCTGCAGGCCTACTACGCCTGGCGCGCGCTCGACCTCGGGCAGGCCTCGGCGGTGGCCTATATCCTGCTCTTCGTGACGGTGGTGATCTGCGTGTCCTTCTTCAACCTAGTCGTTCTCGCACGGGTGAGGGCCAAGCCATGAGCACCCCCGGCCTCTTTGAGCCCCGCAAAATCGGGGAGATGGCACCCGCCACGAAGGTCGTGCTCTACACGATCCTTCTAGGGTGGTCGCTCTTCGTGATCTTCCCGATCTACTGGCTGCTCATCACCTCCGTGAAGACGCCCGTGGCCGTGAACGAAGGGCCCTTCTTCATCCCCTGG
>JBCCYI010000201.1:0-8548 GCA_039189975.1 Pseudomonadota bacterium | reverse complement strand
GAAATGGGATCGACAGCACGCCTTGCCGGGGCATGACGTCGGGCTTGCCGGGGAAGGCGAAGTCCCGCAGCGACCAATCGGTGATCTGCATGTCGCTCCCGTCCGCAAGCGCGAGGCCGAGCGGCGCGCGGACCTGGAACTCCAGATCGGACATGGGGCGTTCGTGGCGGATTTTCACGGGTGGGGCCTCGCTGGCATCTCGCGCGGTGTATGGCGCAGGAGCGGGCGAGGGGGCGAGCGCGCGTCGGGATAGGGCGGGATCTCGAAAGGATAGGGGCAGCGCATCGGGGTATAAGCCTCTGAAAACGCTTCCTTCATCTCGGGAAATGGCCGTATCCGGCGCCCGACCCCGTAACCCGGAGGAAACCGACATGCCCCCCGTCACCGCCTTCAAGGCCTACGACATCCGAGGACAGCTCGACCACGACCTCAACGACGCCGTTGCCTATGGCTTGGGCCGCGCCTACGCCCGCCGCTTCGACCCAGGCGTGGTGGTGATCGGGCGCGATACCCGCGCCAGTTCGCCCACCCTCGCGCACTTTCTCGCGACCGGTCTGACGGCGGAGGGTGTCGACGTCATCGACATCGGCCTATGCGGCACCGAGGAAGTGTACCACGCCACCGACCACCTAGCCGCGGGCGGTGGGATCATGGTCACTGCCTCGCACAATCCGATTGATTACAATGGCTTCAAGCTGGTCGGTCCGGGGGCCGCGCCGATTCTGCCCGAGGAGGGGTTTCTCGATCTCAAGGCAATGGTGGCGGCGGGCGGCTACGGGGCTGCCAGACCCAGGCGCGGCACGCGCAGCCAGCTCAACACCCGTATGGTCTACGCCCGCCACGTCTGCGAGATGATCGACCCCGCGGCGCTGCGCCCGATGAAGGTCCTCGTCAACGCGGGCAACGGCACCGCCGGACCCACTTTCGACGCGGTCGCCCGGACGCTGCGCGACATGGGTGCAAAGCTCGACTTCGTTCGGTTGCATCACGACCCCGACCCCGCATTTCCCAATGGCATTCCCAATCCATTGCTGCCCGAGAACCAACCTGCGACCGCCGAGGCCGTGCGCAAATCCGGCGCGGATCTCGGCATCGCTTGGGACGGCGATTTTGACCGCTGTTTCCTCTTTGACGAGACCGGCGCGTTTGTGCCCGGAGAATACATCGTCGGGCTCATCGCGTCGGCTATGCTCGTCCGCGCGCCCGGTGCGCGCATCGTTCACGACCCAAGGGTGCAGTGGGCCACGCAGCGCATCGTCAAAGCGGCGGGGGGAACGCCTGTCGCCGCGCCGACAGGACACGCATTGGTCAAGGCCGCGATGCGCGCCGAAGGCGCGGCTTACGGCGGCGAGATGTCGGCCCACCATTACTTTCGCGAGTTCATGTATTGCGACAGCGGCATGATCCCGTGGCTCATGGTCATCGCGCATCTGTCGCGCAGCGGGCAAACGCTGGGCCAGGCCGTTGCTGAAATGCGCGCGGCGCATCCCTCGTCCGGCGAGATCAACACGCCGCACCCAGACCCTGACGGCACCATGGCGCGCGTCGAGGCATCCATGGCGATGGGCGCGCATGAAGTCTGTCGGCTGGACGGTCTCTCGATGGCGTTCGACACGTGGCGATTCAATCTGCGCAAGTCGAACACCGAACCACTCCTGCGCCTCAACGTCGAGACGCTGGGCGATCCCGAGTTACTCGAACGCCAGACCGCTCAGCTGCTGCGTCTCATCCGCCCGCACGGGGGCACCGGAAGCGTCCGGGCCGCCTAGCCGTCCGGAGAGCACCTATCCCTTTGCGCACCCCCCCTATCCCGAGGCGAGGGGGACGCGAGGGCTCAACCGCCCCTATCCCAGCCACATCCCATTGCAGGAGCGTCCCATGACCCGCATTACCCTACTCAGCATAGCCGCCGCGAGCCTGATCGGCCTGACCCCGGCTTCCGTTTCCGCCAACACTGCTCTTTATGAAGTGCCACCGCCCGACGACGCCGTTTTCGTCCGCTGGCTGAACACGTCGGCCACACCACGCGCCCTTGGGGTGGACGTTGCGCCCGCGCGCGCAGCGCCTGGCGAGTTCGGCCACTTCCCCGCCAGCGCCTCTGACACCGCATCGGCGGGGGCGCATTTCTCGGTCGTCGCGGATGCCGATGGGCACGCCCATCTCGTGGAAGAACCCGTGCGGGACGCGCTCGGAAAGGTTCATCTCCTCCTTATCAACGCGACCGATGTGCCCGTCCGCATGGTGGTCGCAGAGGGTGGGTCGGAAGTGATCCCTGCAACGGATCCGCTGACCTCTGGCATGCGCGCGGTGAACCCCGTGACGGCCACGCTGGCCATCGTAAACGCGATCAGCGGAGACGAGATTGGCACGGCAACGCTCGTGCTCAGGCGCGGCCAGGACGTCACGCTCCTCGTTACATCGCGGAATGTGGAGGTGATTGAAGACGGCTTTGGCGCCGGACCCCTTCTGGACTGACCTTTCCTAAGCGTCGCGGAGACAGCGCCATGGTGTTTTCCAGCCCGATCTTCCTCTTCGGCTTCCTGCCGGTGTTTCTTGCGGTGTACTACGCTGTGCCTGCGGGCTGCCGAAGCTGGCTCATCCTGCTTGCCAGCTCCGCCTTCTACGCCTGGTGGCGGACGGACGTGCTGCTGCTCGTCTTCGCAATGGGTGGGGCGAGCTACCTGGCCGCTCGCATCGCCGTCGCTGCGCCCACCAAGCCCGCGCGCGAGTGGGCGGTGCGCTTGGGCGTGAGTTTCAACCTCGCCCTCCTTGGCTGGTTCAAATACGCGATGTTCGTGGGCGGCATGCTCTCCGACGGGGCGGAGCGTCTTGGGTTTGGCGCCCTTGGCGTGCCAGAGATCATCCTGCCCATCGGTCTTTCGTTTCTCACGTTCCAGTCGATCAGCTACATCATCGACGTCGCGCGTGGAGATGCTCCGCCCGCCCGCCGACTGTCAGATTTCATGGCGTTCACCACCCTCTTCCCGCAGCTCATCGCAGGGCCGGTGCTGCGCTACAAGGATCTGGCCGACCAGTTCGAACACCGCGTACACTCGCTATCGCGCATGGTCGCGGGGCTGAAGCGCTTCGTTGCTGGCCTCGCCATGAAACTGATCGTCGCCGACAGCGTCGCGCCCTTGGCGGACCGGCTCTTCGCCGTGGCCGATCCCACGGCGGCAGAGGCATGGCTCGCGGCGCTCGCCTACACGATCCAGCTCTTCTTCGACTTTGCCGGATACTCTGCAATGGCGATCGGGCTGGGCCTGATGATCGGCTTTCGGTTCGTTGAGAACTTCAACGCCCCATACACAGCGACGTCCGTGACGGATTTCTGGCGCAGGTGGCACATCTCTCTGTCCAATTGGCTGCGCGATTACCTCTACGTGCCCTTGGGCGGCAACCGTTACGGCCCGCGCCGGACCTACCGCAACCTGCTGCTGACGATGGTTCTTGGCGGCCTTTGGCACGGCGCAAACTGGACATTTCTGCTTTGGGGCGCGTGGCATGGCGGCCTGATGGCGCTGGAGCGTGCCATGGGCGCCAAGGCGCGCGCAAGCGTCTGGCCGCCTCTGGTCGCATGGCCGCTGACGATGGTTCTGGTGATGATCGGTTGGGTGATGTTCCGCGCGGGTAGTGTCGGCGCGGCGTTCAACCTCTACGCCGGTATGGCGGGCGCCCACGGATGGGCCATGCGTCCGGAGCTCATCACCCTCACCAAACCGACCGAACTGCTGTGCCTCACGCTCGGCGTCGGGATCGCACTCGCGCCCATGCACAAGGCCCGGCTTGGCTCTTGGAGCGACCGCGCGGCCGTCCTGCTGCGCAGCGGCACGACCACGACCGCGACGCTCGCGCTGTGCCTGCTCATCGCGCAGGCCCGTACCGACTCGCCCTTTCTCTACTTCCAGTTCTGAGGCTCTAAAATGTCCGACACTTGTACGCCCTGGGATGGCATTCTCCTCACCACGGCCGCTCTCGCGCTCGGTGGGCTGGGCCTTGCCACACTCGGGACAACACCACTCGGCCCGGTAGATCGGGGCTGGGCTGACGGGACTTATCAGCGTGGCTACGAAAACCGCTTCGAGGAGGCCCTGCCAACAGCGCAAAGCGCCGCCCAACTCTTTGCAGCACTCAAGTTAGCGTTGCTGGGTGAGGCCGCGGAAGGGGCTATCCTGGGCAGCGACGGCTGGCTGTTCACGGCCGAAGAATTCAGCGCCCCCATAGAGACCCGAGATCTGACGTCTGAGTTGCTGCGCGTCCGTGCGATGCTTGGGAGTGGCACGGCCCTGCTCCCGGTCATCATCCCGGATAAAGCGCGGATTATGGCGGAAATGCTGGCGCGGAGCCGGTCCGGCCCATTCACCGCGCGCTACGATGCAGCGCTGGAGAGCATTGAGGCCGTGGGTCTTCCTGCGCTGGACCTGCGGCCTGCCCTCGACGCCGCCGGCACGCCCTTCCTGAGGACCGATACCCACTGGAGCCCCGCCGGTGCAGAGGCTGCGGCGGCAGAGGTCGGTGCGGCCGTTGCAAAGCACGGGCCGGATCTGACCAAAGCGAAGAGCGCCCTCACAGCGACCGGCGTTGTGCCCTTCGAGGGCGATCTGCGCGCATTCGTGGATACGGGGCACTGGATCGCGCTTGCGTCCGTCCCCGTCGAAAGGATCGAGACCTTTCGAACCGAGATCACGACGCAAGGTGGCCTCTTCGGAGACGCGCCTGTCGAGATTGTCCTCGTCGGCACAAGTTTCTCCGCCCGCGCCGAGTTCCATTTTGAGGGCTTTCTCAAGCACCACTTGAGCGCTGACGTGCTCAACCTGGCCCAAGTCGGCCTCGGCCCCTTCGTGCCGATGGACCACGCGCTTGCGGCGCTGGAGCGCCTTCCAACGCCGCCCCGCCTCATCATCTGGGAAGTGCCCGAGCGTTATCTCGCCCTTTCCCAACATCCCTGACCAAACCATCCCGAGAGGAACCGCTCCATGCGCCCCCTTCCGCTTATCATCTCCGCTGCAATCCTGGCCGCGCATTCCGTCGTCGCGGCCCCCTATTGCGATGCCCTGGCCGATCCCGAGGCGATCGGCAACGCCTACAAGCGCATCGCTCCGATCTACTCGGACAGCCACACGGGCTGGATCTTCGCAAGGGATCAGCTCCGGCAGGACTATGCCCTGAACGACAGCACCGTCTCTCTTCTGACCCAGGTCGTTGCGGAGGTGCGGGCCCGCGGCGCAGAGCTGGCGATCCTCATCGCACCGCCGCGCCCCATCGTTGCCGCGGGGATTGCTGGGGCCGCCACGCTGCCCGCCGAGGCAGAGTTCGACGCGGCCGCAGCGTCGGGTACCTTCCACCGCATGATCTCCCAGATCAACGGAACTGGAGCGCTCGCGCCGGACCTGCTGCACCTGCTGGAGGACCGGCCTGACCTTGCCGCGCGCTACTACTTTTCGCGCGACACTCACTGGACCCATGAAGGCGCGGCCGAAAGCGCGGTGGCCCTCGCCCGCAGATTGACAGAGGCTGGCGTGCCCGGGCTGGTCGCCGATCATCCCCACGCAAGTCCTCTGAGCACAACGCACACCTATACGGAAAAAGGCTCCCTCTCGCAGGTTGTGGCCAAGGTTTGCGCGCTTGCACTGGCACCTGAAATCGTCCCCACGGTCGACTTTCCTGCCTCCTCTACGGAGACGGGCCTGCTGGGCGATACCACCACGCCAGAGGGGCCAAGGATTGCCCTTGTCGGGACGAGCTTTTCCAATCGCAATCAGCGCGATGCGTACCGTGTAGCGGACGCGTTAGCTTATGCCACCGGGCGCGAAGTGGACAATTTCTCCGTCTCCGGCGGGGGGGCCCTGTCGGCAATCGAAAGCTATATTCTATCCGGGGCGCTCGACGCGGGCAGCCATGACATCCTGGTCTGGGAGGCGCCCTACACGACCGCCTTGCGCTCCGCGTCCGGCTTGCGCCAGCTGCTCGGCGCACTCCGGGCAGGCGCGCCGCGTCGGCTCCTCGCCGAAACGTCGCTCCCGGACACGGGCACGGCAGACCTCGAGATCCCAACTCAGGCTGCCGACACCTACTTGGTCGAGATCCTAACGGCCAAACCCGGCGCTCAGAAAGTGCGGGGCAGAGTGATCTACGACAATGGATCGAGCACGAAGGTCATGTTTCATCGTTCGGCCCGCATGCCGCAGGTGGAGCGGGACAAGCCCCTACGCATGACCATCGACGGCTCCGCCAAACGCCGCCCCGTGGCCATCGAAGTTACGTTCGATCCGGATCACGCCGCCGGAGGCACGCTCTCCGTTCACGCCCTGAACCAAGGGCCCCGTTCCCCCCAAGGAGATGACTGATGGCCCAGATAGCGCAAAATCGCCCGGCAAGGCTCTGTATCCTGATCCTCTGCGGCGCTCTCGGAGGCATCTCAGGCAGCGTCCCGGCGTTGGCCCTCACCAAGGCCGAAGCACGCGCCGCCTACAGCGCAGCCGAAGCCCTCAGGGACACGGACGCTTTGGCCGCATTCGACGCGATGGCCCGCCTTTCAGATGCCGGCGACGGGCGCGCAACCTCCCGGCTTGCGTATTACACGCTCCGCGGCATCGGAACGCCCGAGGATCCGGCGCGCGCGGCTGCCCTCTACGAAAAGGCCGTGCAACAGGGGCACACACGGTCCAAGCTCTCCCGCGCCAAGGTTCTGATGATGCAGGGGCAAGGTGAGATCGCCGCACCTCTCTTCGAGGAGGCCGTGGCGGACCAGATCCAGGGCGCACCCGCCGAAGCTGCGGCGGCCCACGCGCTCTCCCGGCTTGGCGCGCTTTCACGCCCTGAAGCGGGGTGGCGTGATCTCCAGGCCCTGGCCCAAGCGGGGGACCCGTCGGCCGAGCTTACCCTCTTGCGGGTCGCAGCGCGACGCCAGCAGGTGGCCTTGGCGGATGCGGCCGCGCTCCTGGCGCGGGTGCACGCACGCGCAGAAGAGGGCGAAGGGCGTGCAGCCGAAGCGCTGCTGCCCTACTTGCGCGGCCCCGGGCGCGCAAGCACGGGGAGCCTTGCGGTCCGGCAAGCCATGACAACACACCCGGGTGTTCGCCCGCAAGTCTCGGTAACCGAGCAGCTCTACCTGGCGGCCGAACTGCAGCCTCACCGGTTCTGGCGCGCGGCCGAGGAGATCGTGCATGGCGCGGCTCCGGCAGCGCGAGAACGCGGCGTGGTCGTGACGGCCAAGATCAACCGCAATGCCTATCTGTGGGTCGTCGAGCCGCATCTCCAGGCTTTGGGCTACGATCTTCGCGGACGCCGGGGTTACCTCAATCGCAGCCACATTCGCGCCCTGAACGCCGTCTGCCGATCTGCCGGTGCTTCCGTCGACTGTCGCCAGGGTCCGCTGAAGTCGGTTTCGATCAAGCGGGTCGCCGAGAGGCTCTTCGGGTCATAAGGAACACGTTCCAACCCGCGTCAGGTCAATCCGGGGCGCACCCCCTGCGTCGGACACGCACCCGTACCGCACGCAAACCCTGCCGCCGGGCCTCGGTTCTATCTCGGGGCTCGCCGCTTCACCGGGCCGGTGCAGCGCTGTCTGACACCCCAGACCCTCAGCGGGATTGGCCCGAAGAGCCGAATACACGGGACAGCCTGCATATGTGCCGTGCTTTGCGCGACGGGATCGCCTATAGCTCGGCGGGAAGATGCACGTCAGACAGCCGGACGATGATTGAAATTCTAGGTGAGACCTACGAAGAAGTGAGCCACCAGGATGGCGTTCTGTGGCGCGGCGATCTTCTGTTGTTCGATGACGCAAGTGGCGCGGATTGCAAGGCTTATATGGTCTACTTGCCAGAGGATCGAAGCGGATTTCAGCTGGTAAACTACGTCGGCTACAAAGCGGGCGCGCGCTTGGCCACAATCATTCCAGACGAGGCTTCACAGCCCGGCGCACTGAACATCCGGCTGTCCTGGTTGCGGGAATACTGGAGCGAGACGATCCCATTCGGCACCTTTGAGACAACGACGTTCCTGAGTTGGTCGGGCGCCGCATCGGACTGAACTGGGACCCCTTCAAAAAGCCGCTCTGGCCCGGATCGGCACAATGTGAGGAGAACCGCTCAGGGTGTCCTCTAGCAGATCCCGCACGCTGTCTCACCAAATGGCACCCTGCTCCGTTTTGCACCTCACTCCTCGAGGTGCTGCGAGCCTCGCCGGCCTGGGCAGACCACGACGCAAAGCATGAGAGCCCAAGGCGGACGTTTGAATGCCCATGCGCCAGGCGCTAGGGCGCGGGCTCAAACCCAGGCTGGCCGCATGCTCTCCCTTCTGACCCACGATCCGCCGTCTCCCCGGCTTGCCCATCGCACCCCGGCAGGGTTCGGTGTCGGGCGAGACGGCTGCGAGGGGAGAGAGATCGTGGAAGCCGCACCGCGCACGATCTGCCGGGAGCGCCAACGCTTGCTTATCCGCCTGCGCGGGACGTCACCCGCACCCATACCGGATTGGCATGGCGCAGCGTGATCCCGGGGGCGTGCCGAGGGCTTGGCCCCCCCTGATGGTGCAGGCGCACCTG
>JBCCYI010000200.1:0-8553 GCA_039189975.1 Pseudomonadota bacterium | reverse complement strand
TCCCTGGCCCTTCCTCCCCGACACCGACGTCCTCTGTTTGGAGACGCGCAACGGCCGCGCGCCGTACGCGCACAACTGCAAACTCCGAACCGCAGCGCCGGAACACTTCATCGTTCACCCGGTCCACCAAAGGCCGGGACAGAACAACAATGGGTCGGACAGGCGCCTATCGACCGCGATTGGCTTTTCGCGGGCCTAGGTCTCTTGTCTTCGCGCGCCCAGGTACCCGGGCAGCCGAGGTTCTGTCATACGGCGCGGCGCCTTGATCTGAGACGCGAGCCAGAGCGGCCCGGCAAAGACGCGCTTGAGCACCGGGTCATCCGTGACGCGCGCCTTCAGGCGCTCGATCTGCATCACATCCTCGATCCGACGGTCGAGAAAGGCCCAGGTCGCCGCGTGTCCCTCGCTGTCGTCGCCAAGCCAATAAAGCACCGTGGCGCCATAGACGCCCGAGAGCGTGGCGCGTTTGGTGTACCAGTTGACGTCTTCGGATCGGTCGCCGAGCGCCGTCCAGATCTTGTCCGCCGTGCCCCAGAGCGCACGTGCGCCATCCGAGCTGTATTGCGGCAACGCAAAGAGCGACGACGCCCGGCGCACGACTTCCCGGTCGGCTGCCGCCTCAATGCGAAACCGCACGGCGCTTGCGACCTTGTCGCGAAAGCGCATCGACGACAGATCCGCAGACTTCAGGCGACGCTGCATCTCCTCGTCCCCGGCCTCGTGAAAGGCCAGCGCCAGATCGACCGCGCCGCGCGGGCAGGCCGCATCCGCAACCGCACGCGGCACGCCCGCGTCCCGCGCCGCGGCGCGAAAGGTCGTTTCGCTCCAGCCATCGAAAGGGACGTGCAGGAGCGCCGCGTCGATCAACTGGCTGCGTGCCTCGTGCAGGGACAGCGCTTCGGGCGCGGCGGAGGTTTCGGGAGGTGTCGGGCTCTCTTCGGGCATCTGGCATCCCCTTTCCGGGCTGAATGTGAGCGGACCGTGGCGCAACGCGACATCGCCGATGGGCGTAACTTAGCTGGACAAGCTATATCGGCATTGCTAAGAGGCCACCTCCTGCACACACGCGCAACTCTAACTCGAAAGGTGGTGACATCCACATGCAGGTTTCTGTCCGCGACAACAATGTCGATCAGGCGCTTCGGGCGCTGAAGAAGAAGCTCCAGCGCGAAGGCGTATTTCGCGAGATGAAGCTTCGTCAGCACTTTGAGAAGCCCTCCGAAAAGAAGGCGCGCGAAAAGGCCGAAGCGATTCGCCGCGCGCGCAAGCTCGCGCGGAAGAAGGCACAGCGTGAAGGTCTGCTCTGAGGAGCGATGACATTCGTGCAACAGGTTCAGGAGGCCTCCGCCGCGCGGGGGCCTCTTTTTTTCGGCATGAATGCGGCGAACGGGTCGGCTCAGCTCAAATCTGAGGCAAATTAAGTGCGAATTGTCGCCATACCAGAAACAGTTAACCAATACGACGCATGGCGGCACTTCCCTACGTCAAGGCGCTTGAGTCGATCTGGTCACTTTGGTAAGCAATTGGTGAACAGACTCCAAACGAGGTGGCTCCATGCCTTTTAATCGGTTTACCATGATGATCGCTGCTGGCATGACGGCAGCCCCCCTGTCGGCATTCGCCGTTCCCCTTACCTACGAGTTCATCGATGACTCGCTGACATACTGCTCGGATTGCGGATTGTCCTACGACGTCGACTATCTGCCGCAGCCTCCGGGCCTCGGTGAGCCGGGCGTGACCGCAACGGCGACGACGACACCGCCAGGCTCCGAAACCGAAGCGGCGACCGTCTACCACGAGCAATTCACCTTCTCGGGCGACGACCAGTCCGGTGGTCTCGGTGTGAACTCGGACACCCCGAACGACGCCAAGATCGAAGGCTTCGACGTGCTGACGCTGGAGTTCGACACGACGGTGACATTGCTGTCCTTCGAGATCTGGGGCGCACGCAACGGTCAGCAGGGTGAGCTTGGCGGTGCGACGGCATTTGACTACGGCCGCGGCATCACGGAGATTGTTCTCGCCGAAGACGATCGTAGCACGGGCGAGTTCTTCTCCTGGCAGAACGGCCTGATCCCCACAACGGACAGCGGCTTCCTGCTGCATTCGGTGACGATTGAGGTGGCAGAGGTCGACCCGGAAGTGATCCCGGTCCCGCCGGCTCTGCCGCTCCTGGGCGGTGCACTCGGCCTCTTGGCCTGGCGTGCGCGCCGCGCCAAGAAAGCGGCGTGATCGAAAGATCCTGACAGATTGACGGAAAAAGGGGCTTCGGCCCCTTTTTTTGTGCGCGAACGCCGCATTTTTGGCCCGCTTCTGCGTGCGCAGACGCAGGGACAGGTATCTCCTTTGAGCAGGCTACAGGAGAGGTGCGACATGCCTATATGATCCTTCCACCACGGAGGACTCATGGCACATCTCGACGATTTCCCGATCACCCAGCGTTGGACCCCGACCGATCCGACCAAGATTCAGCTCTTTTCCTTCCCGACGCCCAACGGCGTGAAGGCCTCAATCATGCTTGAGGAGACCGGTCTGGCGTATGAGCCGCATCTCGTCACGCTTTCGGATGCCGATGTCAAAAGCGACGCGTTCCTATCGCTCAACCCAAACAACAAGATTCCTGCGATCATCGACCCCAACGGCCCGGATGGGGCACCCATCGGACTCTTCGAGTCCGGGGCCATTCTGCTTTACCTTGCGGACAAGGCGGGCAAGTTCCTGGGCGAAACCCAGGCGGACCGTTACCGGATCACCCAGTGGCTGATGTTCCAGATGGGCGGTGTCGGGCCAATGTTCGGCCAGTTGGGCTTTTTCGTGAAGTTCGCCGGCTCGGAGGTCAAGGATCCCATCCCGCGGGAGCGCTACGTTGGAGAGGCGCGCCGGATCCTCGGCGTGATCGAAGGGCAGCTCGACGGGCAGGACTGGATCGCGGGCAGCTACTCGATTGCCGACATGGCGATCGCACCCTGGCTGCGCGGCCTTGAGTTCTATGGCGCCCGAGAGATGGTCGGCTGGGAAGATCACCCCCGCACCGTCGCCTATCTTGCGCGTTTCCTGGAGCGGCCGGCGGTGCAGCGCGGCCTCACGATCCCGGCGCGTGACTGATCCGGCGCTTGCCCTCGGCACACGCGGCGCCTTACCGGATGCGCTGCGCGTGCTGCTTGAACTCTATCCGCAAGACGCCTGGGAACGCGATCCCGGGTTCTCCCACCTGATCCGCTTCTGGCTCGACAGGCATCTGATGTTTCGTCGGCTCCTGGAGCGGCTCAGGGAGGACGCGGAGCATCGACTGGATCGTCGGACTTCGGCACAGGATTACCGACGGGTGCTCTCTCGGCTCGGAGGCACGTTCGTCGGGGAGTTGCACGTCCACCACAATGTCGAAGATGCGCATTACTTTCCGGTGTTGGCCCAGCATGACGCACGGCTTGACGCTGGGTTTGCGCTGTTGGACGCGGATCACCATGCGATCGAGGCAGCACTCGCCGGTTTCACCGACCGGGCCAACGCTGTGCTAGACGCATCGGGAGGCGAGAGCGGACACGCCGAAACCGGCCTGTTTCATGGAGAGGTCCTCTCGCTGGCAGCATTGCTCGACAGGCATCTCACGGACGAAGAGGAACTCGTCGTTCCGGTGTTGCTGAAATACGGCGCGCGCGGGCTCAGCTGACGCACCGGTCTCTCGGCGGCGTCGTACCGCGCGCGAAGGTTGGACAGGCCTGCCGGAGAGCTACGGAAGAGGCGCGGCACAGTTCCAGAGCGCCGCCCCGTCCCCCGACGTGCGCGCAGCCCGTAAGCCGTTGCGCCTGTCTGACCGGGCGGGTTGCGCAAGGAAGGCCCGCGGCACGCGCCCGAAGGACAGGCCGGGCCTTCTGTCGGCTATTCTGCCGCCGCCGCGGACGAGGAGGGCAGAGCCGACGTCAGAACATAGCGCAGGATGTCGACCACCTGCTCGGGCTGCTCTGCAACGGCCAGCGCGGCGGCATCGATCTCCTTGAGAGCATGTTGATGCTCTGGCGGGTGCAGCACGATCAGAGACTTGCCGAGCGCGGCCGCATAGCCCGCATCGAAGGCCGCATTCCACTGTTTGTACTTGTCACCAAAGCGAACGACGACGACGTCCGCCGCTTCGATCCCACGCCGTGTGCGGATCGCGTTCACCATGGCGCCCTTATGGTCGTGCCAATACTTGTCGGGCTCCGCTCCGAGGATGGCCACGCCACAATCGTCGCTGGCGGCATGGTCGGTCACGGGCGCGTCGAACGCCACGTCGAGGCCCTGCGCGCCGTCGATGATGCGCTCGCGCCAATCCGTGTGGATTTCTCCGGAAAGATATACCTTAAGCGTCATGGGAGCCTCCTTTAACCTGCCGCCTGATATAGGGCGCGCTGTTCGACAAACGATGTGTCATCGCTGGCGCAATCGCGCAAGGAGCCGTCCGAGCCCGCCCGGCACGGTCAGCGGCGACATCGCAAAGCCGACGACAAAGCCCGCCACCTCCGCCACCCAGTCGTTGCCGACAGTGAAGAACAGCCCAAAGATCAGCTGGATGCCCAGAAGGAACCCGATGAGCGTAAACGCGCGAAACTGGTTTGCCCCGACGGCGCCGTACCCGACCCAGAGGATAAAGGTATAGCCCCCGATCAGCCCGTAGGCGCCCGGAAAGCCGCCCGCGAGGGGCCGCGGGTCATTCAGCAGTAGCGCGTAGACGAGCGCGCCAACGATGGTAGAGGTGAAGAAGATCGCCAGCACGGCCCCCTGCGAGATCACCTCGCCGACCATCTTGCCCAGGGCCAGAATAAACACCACGACGAAGATCATCTGGGTGAATGCCATGTGTACGAACGGATACGTGACGAAGCGGATCACCTGATCGAGCGGCCATCGCCCCGTCTCGACCATCCAGCCAAAGATCTCTCCGGAAAAGGCAAATCGCTGAAGCGCAAAGATGCGCCAGTCTTCTCCGCCGCGCGTAGCCCCGAGCAGCCCTGACTTGGCGAGCATGAAAATGAGCTCCACCCCGAAGATCGCGGCTGAGAGCGCGATCACGACCGGGGGCAGGGCATTGAACGGAGATTCGTCGGATTGGGACATGGTCGGGTCGGTCTCTCGTGGCTCTGGCGGCAGCGTCGGTTGACGCCGTGCTGCCTCCCCGATAAGCGAGCCACGCCGCGTTGACTAGCGATGATCGCGGATATGCGCGCCCTCCGTCGACCGAAAGCGACCCGATGTCTGATACGCCCGCTGCCACCTTCGTGCCCCGTGTATTCTCCGGGATCCAACCCACGGGCAACTTGCATCTCGGCAATTACCTCGGAGCGATGAAGCGTTTCGTGGACATGCAGGAGGGAGGCGCCTTTGAAACGGTCTATTGCATGGTCGATCTCCACGCCATCACCGTGTGGCAGGATCCCGCGGCGCTGTCGCGTGCGACCCGAGAGCTCGCGGCAGGTTTCATTGCGGCCGGGATCGACCCCGAACGGTCGATCCTCTTCAACCAGAGCCAGGTGCCAGAGCACGCGCAGCTGGCCTGGGTTTTCAACTGCGTGGCCCGCATGGGCTGGATGAAGCGCATGACTCAGTTCAAGGACAAGGCGGGTAAGAACGCCGAGAACGCGTCTTTGGGCCTCTTCGCCTATCCGGCGCTGATGGCGGCTGACATTCTGGTGTATCATGCGACGCATGTCCCCGTCGGAGAAGATCAGAAACAGCACCTCGAGCTGACGCGCGACATTGCCATGAAGTTCAATCATGACTTCGGTGTGGATTTCTTCCCGGTCACAGAGCCGGTGATCGAGGGCGCCGCGACGCGCGTGATGTCGCTGCGCGATGGATCCAAGAAGATGTCGAAGTCCGAGCCGTCGGACATGACGCGCATCAACCTCACAGACGACGCTGACGCAATCGCGCAAAAGGTACGCAAGGCGCGGACGGATCCTGAGCCCTTGCCCAGCGCGTACAGCGCCCTGGGGGCGCGCCCCGAGGCGCGCAACCTGGTGAATATTTACGCTGCCCTGTCGGATCAATCCGTCGACGCGGTCATGGCGGAACACGGCGGTAAGTCATTCTCGGCGTTCAAGCCAGCCCTGGCGGACCTCGCCGTGGCCCATCTTGCCCCGATCTCGACCGAGATGTCGCGTCTGATGCAGGATCCGGCTGAGATCGATCGTACTCTTGCCCGGGGTGCAGAACGCGCGCGCGCGATCGCTTCTCCCATTCTCAAGCGGACATACGACATCGCCGGTATGGTGGGGTAGGAAACCTCCCGATCCGTGCGCGCCCGAATTTTCGTACGAAAATTCGCGCTCTGTGGCGAGGTGCGGCATGGTACGAAGACGTTTCGCGTCCGGAAGAAGCAAGGACTGGCGGGGCATTTGCTGTTTGACTATTGCAAGCGAAGCTGGCGAGAACGAAACAGCCTCGAGGGCAACCGGCTGCCGGCGGGTGCTCGCATCATGGCACAAGAGGGGAGTGCACGATGGCCTTTGGAACAAACATCCGCACCTATTTTGAAGGTGCATGGCACGATGGCAACGTCCCCATTATGCGTGCAGCAGATCATGGGACCTGGTTGGGCACAACGGTGTTCGACGGGGCACGGTACGTCGATGGGATCGCCCCCGACCTTGACCTTCATTGTGCCCGCGTAAACCGCTCTGCCGAAGCGTTGCGAATTGCGCCGACAGTGAGCACGCAGGACATGGTCGCATTGGTCTGGGAGGGCATCGGCCTTTATCCCAAAGACACGCCCCTTTACGTCCGTCCGATGTACTGGTCGCTTGAGTCGGAGTATCTTGGTGTCCTTTCCGAGACGGGCCCCACGGGATTTGCCATCTGCCTCGAAGAGGTCCCGGTGCCGCCTGCGGATGCAACAACGACGCTCACCACCACGCAGTTTCACCGCCCCGTCCTGAGCGATGCCGTGTGCAACGCGAAGGCGGGATGTCTCTATCCTAACAATGCGCGCATGCTCGCCGAGGCGCGGGCCAAGGGCTTTGGCAATGCTCTTGTGGCAGACGCCATGGGCAATGTCGCGGAAACGGCCACGGCGAATGTGTTCATGGTGCGCGACGGAGTTGTTTTCACGCCCGTCCCGAACGGTACGTTTCTGGCGGGTATCACCCGCGCGCGCCATATCGCAAATCTGCGGACGGACGGTATTGAAGTCGTTGAGAGTGTTCTGACGTTTGATGATTTCAGGGCTGCCGACGAGGTCTTTCTGAGCGGTAATCTGACCAAGGTGACGCCGGTCACGGAGTTCGACGGAACCCCTTACCAGACAGGACCAATCGCCCGGCGGGCGCGCGCGCTGTATTGGGATTGGGCGCACCGCCCAGCGTGACCTCTCAATTGAGCGCTGGAGTGCCTGTCCAGTTCGGCGTTGCAATGGCCAGCGTCGACCTGCATCCTCTGGGTCCCAGAGGAGGGTGACATGCGCAAGTTTCTGGTTGTGCTCGACGACAGTCGCGAATGCCTAAATGCAATGCGCTTTGCGGCGATGCGCGCTGCCAACACCGGTGGGGGGGTTGAGATCCTGTCGGTGATTCCACCCGACGAGTTTCAGCACTGGGTCGGAGTTGGCGAGGTCATGCGGGCGGAGGCTCGCGAGCGCATCGAGGCGCATTTCGAGGTCTTCGCAAAGTGGATGCGGGACCGGCAGGGCGTGACGCCAAATCTCGTTATCCGAGAGGGGGAGGCGGTGCCAACCATTCTCGCGTTGATCCGCGAGGCATCGGACATTGGGGTTTTGGTGCTGGGCGCCGGCACCGGCAAGGGGGGTCCCGGTCCTCTTGTGACGGCGTTGACCAAGTCATCGGGCGAGCTCCCTGTGCCGATTACGATCGTTCCCGGGGAAATGTCAAAGGCGCGACTGGAGGAGATCACCTAGGCGGACGGAGGGGAGGGGCGTTTGTGAGCCGAGTTTTTCCTGCTGGTCGTTGCGGTACTGGCGGAGGTTCGATGCGCCTTCGGCGACGGTATTTGAGGCAAGAAGAAGATCGGGGATTACTTTAGAATCGTTCCAAAGAGTTGACAGGGCGGTCGGGGATTTGCATATAGGGCGGACGCTCGGAGAAAGGGGCAGGGGCCATGTTTATTCAGACTGAGACCACACCGAATCCCGCAACGCTGAAGTTCCTGCCGGGGCTGACTGTGCTCGAAACAGGAACGGCCGACTTTCCGAGTGCGGAGGCGGGAGCGGCATCGCCGCTTGCCTCGCGCGTGTTTGCCGTAGACGGCGTGGCCGGGGTCTTTTTCGGGACCGACTTTGTGACGGTGACAAAGTCTGACGAGACGGAGTGGGATCATATCAAGCCTGCCATTCTTGGCGCGTTGATGGAGCACTTTCAATCCGGCGCGCCGGTGATGTCTGACGGGGCCGCAGCGTCGGCGGGCGGTCATGCAGAGCACCATGGCGAGGACGTCGAGATCGTAAACCAGATCAAGGTCTTGCTTGACAGTCGGGTGCGCCCGGCGGTGGCGCAGGATGGTGGGGACATCACTTTCCACGGGTTTGACCGCGGTGTTGTGTACCTGCACATGCAGGGGGCTTGC
>JBCCYI010000199.1:0-8560 GCA_039189975.1 Pseudomonadota bacterium | reverse complement strand
GGCGTGAACCAGAACGCACGGCATGGCAGGTGTCGACCGACCATGCTTGGCACAGGGCTGGGACGTGTCGGTGGGCTGGGGCGTGTCGGTGGGCTGGCCATGAGGCCTATGGGTCTGATACGGGGCGACATAAGGGTCGTCGCGCGCCGCAGCCCCTTCCTGTTGCCGCTCCGGGAGAGTTCCCCTGACCAGCCTGTCCGAACCGCAGCTGACGTTTCCCAAAGACGTCGCCGACCTTGTCCGCGCCACTTACGCGACAGCAAATGCGATCTTGGAGTACGGCTCGGGTGGCTCCACGGTACTTGCCGCGCGCGCAGGGACGCCCTGTATGACCGTGGAAAACGATGGGCCGTGGGCGCAGGGTGTCAAAGCATGGATCGATCATGCGCATCCCGATCACCGTGTCACACTGCACCACGTCTACATTGGCCCGACGCGAAAGTGGGGCCGGCCCTCCAAGACACAGGCCCCGCTCTGGCGCTGGCGGTACCCGGCCTATCCGCGCTCCGTCTGGCGCCGGCGCGACCTTGCGCCGCCCGATGTCGTCCTGATCGACGGCCGCTTTCGGCCCGCCTGCTTTCTGACAGTGCTGCACCGGCTGACAGCCCCCGCAACGATCCTTTGGGACGATTACACCGGTCGTCCTGCGTACAGCGCAGTCGAACGGCTGCGGGCGCCACGGGATGTGGTTGGCCGTATGGCGGTGTTTGATGGAAAACCGGGCCTTGTCTCGCGCGCCGATCTCGCCGAGCTGAAGGCGTTCTTCACCGATCCGGAGTGACCCCATGACAGACCTGATCATCCGTCCCCTGGCCGCGGAGGACGAAGCCGCCTGGCATGTGCTCTGGACGGGCTACCTGCATTTCTACGAGACCGATGTGTCCGACGCTGTGAAGGCGGAGACCTTTCGGCGCAACCTCTCTCCCGACCACCAGGATCAAAACGCTCTCGTTGCGGTGCGGGAGGGCACGCTCGTCGGCCTCGTTCACTACATCTACCACGCGCATAACTGGCGGCTGGAGCCGGTCTGCTACTTGCAGGATCTCTTTGCTGCACCGGAGGTCCGAGGCTCCGGCATCGGACGCGCGCTCATCGAGGCGGTCTACAAGGCCGCGGATGCCAATGGCACCCCCAGCGTTTATTGGCTGACCCAGGACTTCAACACCACCGCGCGCCAGCTCTACGACAGGATTGCCACCGTCACGCCGTTTATCAAATACCAGCGCCCCGCCTGAGGGATCCGGGCCAACGTGCCATGGCGACAGAATCTGCGGGAGGCGGCGGTGCTTGGCCGCTGAAATCGGTATCCGAGCGCCCGGCAGCATCGAACGGATCCCAGACGATCCTTGTCCCACGCCGTGTAACGGCTGCGGCGGCGACGCCTTGGTGAAACAGAAAAGGCCCCCCAATTCCTTGGAGGGCCCTGTCTTTAGACATTCCGAGAGGGATTATTCCCAGGACGCGTTGTTGAGCGCTTCCACAGCCTCGTCGATGTGCTCGGCGATATCGCTGAGTTCGATCGTGTCGGGGCGGAAGATGCCGAGAGAGGCAACCGACGGGCTCAAAGCCACGCCCGGAACAGCCGGGTACTCGTCGTTACCGGCGGAGAAGTACTCCTGGGCCTGGTCGGAGGCAAGGTACTCCAGGAACGCCACGGCATTGTCGCGGTTCGGGGCGTTGGCCGCCACACCGCCACCGGAGATGTTCATGTGCGCGCCGATATCGTTCTGGTTCGGGAAGACCCAGCCGATGTTTTCCAGCTGCTCCGGCGTCATCTGGCTGTCGCCCTTCCGCAAGGCGCGCGCGAAGTAGTAGGTGTTCGACATGGCAATGTCGCACTCGCCCGACGCGATCCCGCGCAACTGGTCGGTGTCACCGCCTTGCGGCGCGCGCGCGAAGTTGCCGACAACAGCCGTCGCCCAATCCTTGACCGGCTCAACACCGAGATGGTCGATGAGTGCGGCCATGATGTTTTGGGTATAGACGTTGGAGGACGATCGGATGCAGATCATGCCGGCGTACTTCGGATCCGCGAGGTCCTGATAGGTCTGCGGCGGATCGGACACGTCGGTCTTGTCGTAGAACAAGATGCGCGAACGCTGGGAAAAGCCAAACCACTGGTTTTCTTCGTCCTGCAGGTACGCCGGGATCCGGCCTTCGAGCACGTCACTGTCGACCGATTGCAGCAGACCGAGGTCCTTGGCACGGGTCAGGCGCACCGTGTCGACCGTCAGGAAGATGTCCGCAGGCGAGTTTGCGCCCTCGGCTTCCATACGTGCGATCAGTTCGTCGGCGTTGCCTTCGATACGATTGATCGTAATGCCGGTCGCTTCCTCGAAGTCAGAGTAAAGGCGCTCGTCGGTATCGTAGTGACGCGACGAATAGAGGTTGAGTTCGCCCTCGGCAAAGGAGGGCACGGCAGGAATCGCCATCAGCGCGGCAACGCTGGCAGCCGTGAAAAACGTGGTTTTCTTTGTCATGGTGGTCCCTGTCAGGAAAGTTTGAGTATTCGCGTCAAGTATACATCTGCGACAAAGCGTCAACCCCTTTCCGACTAAAACGATCAGGATCTCTGACAAAAACACTCAGATATAGGCGATCTTGCCTTTCCTCCTCGGTGAGGGCACCCGTCACGGATGCAAACGATTTCCCAGTCGCCGACCGATCCGGGTTTTGTACAGGACCCTTACCCGTTTTACGCGCGGCTGCGTGACATGGGAGACCTGGTCTGGTGGGACGCGTATGACATGCCCGCCGCGACGACCCACAGGGCCGTAAGTGCGCTCCTGCGCGACCGTCGCTTCGGGCGCGAAGGTCCGGAAAACCTGCCCAAGCCACCTGTCCCCGCACGGCTCGCGCCGTTCTACGCCGTGGAAGCGCACTCGATGCTCGAGGCGGAACCGCCGCGGCACACGCGGTTGCGCGGGCTGGTGCTGCGGGCATTTACGTCACGCCGTGTACAGGCGTTGACCCCCAGCATCGACGCCCTGGTGGCAGACCTGATCAACGCATTCCCCAGTGGTCCGTTCGACCTGCTCGATGCCTTTGCGCGCCCGCTTCCCGTCACGGTGATCGCCCGGCTGATCGGCGTGCCCGACAGCCGCGCCGACGACCTGCTCGCCTGGTCGAACGCTATGGTGAAAATGTATCAGCCCGGGCGCACCCGAGCCGACGAGGACGCGGCCGTCGCAGCGACACAAGCCTTCACGGCTTATCTTGAGGCGGTCATCTCCGAGCGTCGGCGCCACCTCGGGGACGATCTTCTGAGCCAGCTGATCGAAACTGAGGCCGCCGGGGACACGCTCAGCGCGGACGAGCTTGTGACGACCATTATCCTGCTGCTCAACGCAGGACATGAGGCGACGGTGCACACGCTTGGCAACGGCATTCGGGCGATCATCGAGGGTGGTCACGGCGCAACGGTCGCGCGCACCGAGGCGCGTCTGGAGCTTTTGGTCGAAGAAGTGCTGCGCTTCGATCCGCCGCTCCACGTCTTCACACGGATCGCGCGTGAGACCGTCGAGGCCTTTGGACACGTCTTTGAACCAGGCGATGAGGTGGCGTGCCTGCTGGCTTCCGCGAACCGAGATCAACAGGTCTTTGAGGCGCCGGATCGCTTTGCACCGTTCGCTCCGCGCTCAGCTCACACCAGCTTCGGCGCCGGCATTCATTTCTGCCTCGGCGCGCCCCTCGCCCGGCTCGAACTCCAGCGCGCCCTTGCCGCCCTCTTTCATGCCTGCCCGGAGCTGCGGCTCGCCGCGCCTCCGCGCTACGCGGACATTTATCACTTTCATGGGCTAGAGGCGCTGATCGTGCAGGCGTGACTGATCGCGGCTATCGCGGTTCGGGATCGAGGACGGGCAAGTTCGGCGTCGCCTTGATCTCCTCCATGGACAGGAGCGCGGTCACATTGTGGATTTTCACCTCGGTGATGAGGGCCTGGTAGAACCGATCGTAGGCGCGCGCGTTGGCCACGCGCACCTTGAGAATGTAATCGATGTCGCCGGCCAGACGGTGCGCCTCCAGGACCTCGGGCCGCGCGCGCAACGCCTCGAGAAACCGCGCCTGCCAATCGGCCTCGTGCTCCGAGGTTCGGATCAGCACGAAAAAACACGCCTCTAGACCAAGCGCTTCGGCATCGAGAATGACCGTGTTCTGCCGGATGATCTCCGCCTCGCGCAGCTTGCGCACCCGCGACCACACCGGCGTTTTGGAGGAGCCAACGGCCTTGGCGATATCATCGAGCGACTGGCTGGCGTCGCGCTGAAGCTCGGCAAGAATTTTCCGATCCAGCGCATCGAGGCGAGTTGTCATGGGCGTCCTCCCGGTATTCGTGTGATACTTCAGTGGGTTTCTGCGCCGCAGCAGAACATACGTTTCTATTTCTACGGATGACTAGCGGAACGCAAGACAAACGTTCTACACTGTTGGAATGAGAATCGAACGGTCCTATGCCGGGAGGGCGCATCACATGCCGTATTCCTTTCAGCCGAGTGTCATCGCCGCGCGGCGGCGCCACGGGTCCCAGACGGTCTTTCTGGGGGAGGACGATGTCTGGACCCCGACCATCGCGGAGGCCGAATTGATCGACGACGAAGCCCATGGCGATATCCGCATGCTGGACGCCGAAATCGGTGCCACGGGCCTCACGGACATCCGTATGGTTCGGGTGGTTGAGGCGTCGGGCGTCGCCCAGCGTCTCGCCGAGAGCGATCACGCCGCGGCCTAGAAAACCCGCCGACTGCCTTGCCCTGCTGAGCATTCCGTTAGGGCCGGAACCCCTGACCTTCACGAGCGGGATGTAAACTTCGCCTGACACATTTGTTACCGTCCCGGACCGACTGGAGGTCAGTCGAGCCCGGACACGGCAACACACCGCCTTGACGGCAGCGCATTTCCGCGCCACCTGAGAGGCTGGCCCTCACCCTGTCCACGTAACCTGACACATATACAGGCCAGAAGCGCGGCCCTCTCCGGGCACTTCCACACCTGCGCGCTGGCCCGTATCATTCGAAAAGAGATCCCATGCCAGAAGACCACGCGACCGAGATGACAGCCTCTGCCCCCAAGCCCGCCGCAGACGCAAAGCCCGCCCACGGGCTGCCCGAGGAAACCGTCACACAGGTGCGCCATTGGACAGACCGTCTGTTCTCCTTTCGCTGCACGCGCCCAAAGTCGCTGCGCTTTCGGTCCGGCGAGTTCGTGATGATCGGGCTGGTCGGCGACCCCGACCCGAAAACGGGCAAGGCCAAGCCGATTTTGCGGGCCTATTCCATTGCGAGCCCCGCGTGGGACGACGAATTGGAGTTCTACTCTATCAAGGTTCAGGACGGCCCGCTCACTTCGCGTCTGCAGCATATCCAGCCCGGCGACCGGATTATCATGAAGCCCAAGCCCGTCGGCACCCTTGTGCACGACGCGCTCCTGCCCGGAAAGCGGCTGTGGTTCTTTGCGACGGGGACGGGGGTGGCGCCCTTTGCGAGCCTCGTCCGCGAGCCTCAGACCTATGAGGATTACGACCAGATCATCTTGACGCACACCTGCCGCGACGTGGCCGAGCTGGAGTATGGGCGTCAGCTGGTCGACAGCCTTAAGGACGACCCGCTTATTGGCGAATTGATCGGCGACAAGCTCGTCTATTACCCAACCACCACGCGCGAGCAGAGCCCAAAGATGGGACGCATCACGACGCTGCTGGAGGATGGCACGGTTTTTGCCGATCTCGGGCTGGAGGGCGGCCTCTCCGCCGAGACGGACCGCGCGATGGTATGCGGCTCCTTGCCATTCAACGTCGATATGAAGACCATCCTCGAAGCGCACGGTCTGCGCGAAGGCGCCAATTCCGAGCCTGCCGAATACGTCGTTGAAAAGGCGTTCGTGGGCTGACGAAGGCGGTTGTGAGGGGCTCCCAGAGGTCTGCCCCAGGTCGACCACGTCAATCGAACGCCAGCCTTGGCCCCTACCTCACAGACATTCGGGCCGCCGCGCACGCCGGCGCGGCAGGCCCATCTTTGTGCCGGGGCGTGGCTGATACTAGCCCGGTGTTGCCGGCGCCGGCGTCACATCCGCGGGTGCGTCGCCTGGGATCTCAGCTGGCGCTTGGGTTGGCGTCTCGGAGGGGGGCGGCGCGGAGGCCCCGCTGGTCAGGTACAGGGCGGCGCCGATCGCAATGGCAGCGGCGGCGATGATCAGGGCAGTCGTCCGGTTCATGTCATTTGCTCCTGGTGGCTGTCCGACCTCCCTGCCAAATAGAGCGCCCCTGCGGAACCGCTTCTGGCGCACTGGTGACACGGTAGCGGTACCAAAGCGTGTTTCGAGCCGCTTCCTGCCGATGCCGCCTTGAAGGATCGGCGGGAAATCGTTATTTTGTTCACCTCTTTTCCGAGGCTCACCCTGCAACAATCGAAGGATTCGAGAGATAGCCCGCAGACCCCACAACGCGCCACCACAGCGCGAAACCGGCCCCCGCGTTAATGGACGGATACGCGCGCCGGAGATCCGGCTCATCGGCCCCGAGGGCCAAAACGTCGGCGTGGTCAAACCCGAGCGCGCGCTCGAGTTAGCCGAGCAAGTCGGCCTTGATCTGGTTGAGATTTCCCCCAACGCGGATCCCCCCGTCTGCAAGATCATGGATTTCGGCAAGTACAAATACGAGACGCAAAAGCGCGAGGCCGAAGCCAAGAAGAAGCAAAAGACGATCGAGGTTAAGGAGGTAAAGTTTCGCCCCAACACCGACACGCATGATTATGACGTCAAGATGAAGAATGTCACGAAGTTCCTTGAAAAAGGGGACAAAGTTAAGGTGACGCTCCGGTTCCGCGGGCGTGAGATGGCGCACCAAAACCTCGGCCGCGAGCTTCTGGAGCGGGTCGCCGAGGACATCAAGGAGCTTGGCAAGGTCGAGAACATGCCGAAGATGGAAGGCCGTCAAATGGTCATGATGATCGGGCCGCTGCCCAAGTAGCTCCGCGCTGAAAGATCAATGCGCAGCACCCCGGATGTCTCCCATCCGGGGTGTTTTCATTTCATCCCGGCGCGACCATGGCTTTGGCGACCCTGCGCATTGCACCGCTCGGCGCACGGTCGCATCGCCCGCGCTCTCAGCGCCCAGAAGCGTGCAAAGGGCCGCGCCTGCCTTTGACACGGTCGCCGCGGGAAGCTGTCAGGCGAGTTGCGCGATCAGGCCCCGCATTTCCTCGATCCGTGTCGCGGGAGCGGGATGAGTCGAGATCAGCTCGGGCGTGCTCCCACCGACCCGCGCCATGTCCTGCCACAGGGTGATGGCCTCCCGAGCGTCGTACCCCGCCGCATCCATGAGCCTGAGGCCGAACGCATCCGCTTCGAGCTCCTGGCGGCGCGAGTAGGGCCGCAAGATCCCAAGTTCTGCCCCGACACCGAGCGCCGCGCCGATTTCACGCGCGCCGCTCATGTTGCCGACTGACAGCGCGGTGCCGATCAGGTCGAGCCCAATGCTGGTGGCCAACGCGTTGTTGAGGCGTTGCGCGCCGTGCCGGGCCTGGACGTGGCCGATCTCGTGGCCAACCACCGTCGCAAGCTGGTCAGGCGTATCCGCGACGCGAAAGAGCCCATCGTAGATCCCAATCTTGCGCCCAGGCAGCGCGAAAGCATTGATCTCATCGCCCGCAAACACCCGCACCTCCCAGGCGCCCGGTGCCTCCCCCGCGGCGCGCAGCAACCGGCCGGAGGCCGCGTTCGCCGCCGCGATATGGGCGGCATTGCTGGAGGCCGGTGTGTTGGCCACAATCTGCTGCCAACTGCGCAACCCTGCCTGGCGCACCTGATCGTCGCTCACAATCGTGGGAGCGCCTGCGCCTGCGGCTGTGCCGACACAGCCGCCGAGCGGTAGCATCAGCGCGGCGGCGGATCCGCCCAGCAAGAGGCGGCGGCGAGACAGGGCGTGGCACAAACACATGGGGCGTCTCCAGTCAGGAGTGGAACGCCGCATCCCTAGCCCACGACGCGAAAGGCGGTCCATGCCCTTTGGTGCGCGCGCCGGGTTCGGGCGGCATTGCGCCGCCCCGCAATGACCGGTTCGTGCGCGTCCGGGGCATTGCCCGCGGGTCCCGTGTGAGCTACCTCTCGCTGCAAAGGAGAACCCGTCCCATGAACGTTGAAACTCCCGTTTCCGCAGCCTCCAGCGACGCAACCGCCGCCGCAGACCGCCCCAGTCTCGCGCCCTTCGTCTGGAAGGATCCGCTGGGCCTTGAAGCGCAGCTCACGGAGGACGAACGGATGCTGCGCGACGCCGCGCACACCTTCGCACAAGCCGAGCTTCAGCCCCGTGTGAACAGCGCCTATGCGGAAGAAGCCGCCGATCCCGAGATCTTTCGCCTGATGGGAAAGGCGGGGCTGCTCGGCGTGACCATTCCCGAAGTCTACGGCGGGCTTGGCGCCGGGTATGTGAGCTATGGGTTGATTGCGCGCGAAGTCGAACGGGTCGATTCCGGGTATCGCTCGATGATGTCGGTGCAATCCTCGCTCGTGATGTATCCGATCCATGCCTACGGGACAGAGGCGCAGCGTCAAAAGTACCTGCCCG
>JBCCYI010000198.1:0-8659 GCA_039189975.1 Pseudomonadota bacterium | reverse complement strand
GCTTTGGCGCGCGCCATGAGCCGAACCAGCGAGCGACGACCACGGAGCTCTTTGATGGGCTCGAAGCGACGAGCCAGAACCACTGGCCGTCGCTTGAGATGGATGTCGGAGCGGTCAATGGCCTGATGGCTCGGTTTCTGCCCGCGGGTTTCTACTACAAGACGTTCATCCACCCGCGCGCGCTTTGGAAGCACGTGTTTGAGCCGTTTATCCGCCAGTCCGCCGGGCTCGGAAAAGCGCCGACAGAGGGCGACGCGGACCGCTACGAACATTTCTATGCCTTCGTCGATGTCCTAGTGGTCGGCGGCGGAATTGCGGGGCTGGAGGCTGCGCGGGCCGCCGGGGCGTCGGGGGCCCGTGTGTTGCTTGTTGAGCAGACGGCGCAGGTCGGCGGGCGCACGCCCGTCGATATCGCCGAGGGCGGCGCCAAGGTGGACGCGCTCGTTGCCGAGTTGGACGCGATGCCGAATGTGTCGCTGCGCACCCGGTGCATGGGCGCTGGCGTCTACGATCACGGCTACACCCTGTGCTACGAACGGTTGACCGATCACGTGCCGGGCGCGCCGGGGCCTCGGCACCGGCTGTGGAAGGTGCGGGCCAAGCAGATCGTCACGGCGACGGGGGCGATCGAACGGCCGCTCTCCTTCCCGGGCAATGATGTGCCGGGCGTCATGCTCGCCTCGGCCGTGCGCGACTATGTGGTGAATTATGCGGTCACCCCGGGCCGCCGCGTCGCGGTCGTGACGAACAACGACGATGCGTATCGTACGGCGCTCACGTTGCTGGCACACGGAGTGGCGGTCGCGGCGGTCCTTGACGCGCGGCCCGAAGGCGGTGGCGCACTGATGGACGCTGCACGCGCGGCGGGCATCCGTGTGGAAACCGGTGCCGCGATCACCAAGGTGAAGGGACGCACAAAGGTCGAAGCCATCGAGATCGGCACGCAGGCCAGGGGGCGCACCACCGAGATCGTAAGGTGTGACGCGGTGGCGATGTCTGGCGGATGGTCTCCGGTGGTGCACCTTTGGTCCCATTGCGGGGGCAAGCTGCTGTGGTCGGACGCCCATGCGCATTTCTATCCCGATGCCGCGTTGCCGCCGACCGGGCAGGACGGCCAAGCTTTCGTGCGCTGCGCGGGTGTGGCCAATGGCGTGATGCCGGCAGCGGCCGGCGCCGAGGATGGCGCGGCGCAGGGCCGAGCCGCCGCGGAGGCCGCGGGCTTTGCGCCGAAGCCCGGTCCGGTGACGCCTCTGAGCGCGCCGGACGAAGCTCCGATGGCCCCCGTCTGGATCATGCCGGAGGGTGCCGACATCTCCAAGCGCGAGAAGATGTGGCTCGACTTTCAGAACGACGTCAAAGTGTCCGACGTCCAGCTCGCCGCACGCGAGGGGTTCGAGAGTGTGGAGCACACCAAGCGCTACACCACGCTCGGCATGGCGACGGACCAGGGAAAGCTGAGCAACATCAACGGCCTCGCTATTCTCTCCCAAGCGCTGAACGAAGAAATCCCGCGCGTGGGCACTACGACGTTCCGGCCGCCGTACACGCCGATCTCGATGGGTGCCATTGCGGGCGAGGCGCGCGGCGAGACGTTCCAGCCGATCCGCCGCACACCGATGCACGCCTGGCACGAGGCCCACGGCGCCCATTGGGAGCCTGTCGGCCACTGGCGCCGCCCCTACACGTTCCAGCGCGCGGGCGAGACAGTGAAGGCCGCCGTGGCGCGCGAGGTGAAGAATACGCGCGAGGCGCTTGGCCTGCTGGATGCGTCGACCTTGGGCAAGATCCTGGTGAAGGGCCCGGATGCCGGCCGCTTCCTCGATATGCTCTACACCAACAACATGTCCAAGCTGAAGGTGGGGCGTTGCCGCTACGGGCTGATGTGTTCGGAAAACGGGTTTCTCAGCGATGACGGTGTTGTTGCCCGGATCGACGAGGATACCTGGCTCTGCCACACCACCACGGGCGGCGCGGACCGGATCCACGCCTGGATGGAGGATTGGCTGCAGTGCGAGTGGTGGGACTGGAAGGTGCACACCCTGAATGTCACCGAGCAATACGGCCAGATCGCCGTGGTCGGCCCGAATGCGCGCAAGGTGCTGGACAAGCTCGGCGGCATGGATGTCGGCAAGGAGGCGTTGCCCTTCATGGCCTGGGCGGACGGGACGCTCGCGGGCATCCCCGTCCGCGCTTACCGGATCTCGTTCTCAGGCGAGCTTTCCTTTGAGATCGCCGTGCCCGCGCATCGTGCGCTGGAGCTTTGGGAGAAGCTGATGGAGGCCGGGGCGGATCTGGGCGCCATGCCCTATGGCACCGAGGCGCTGCACATCATGCGGGCCGAGAAGGGCTTTATCATGATCGGCGACGAGACGGACGGCACCGTCATCCCCCAGGACCTCGGCCTGCATTGGGCGATTTCCAAGAAGAAAGAGGATTACCTCGGCAAGCGCGCGCAGGAAAGATCGCACATGACCGATCCAGCGCGCTGGAAGCTCGTCGGACTCGAAACGGTTGACGGCACGGTCCTGCCCGACGGGGCCTACGCCGTCGCCGACGGGACCAATGATCTTGGACAGCGCCGGATGATTGGTCGTGTCACGTCGACCTATCATTCGCCGACACTGGGGCGTGGGATCGCCATGGGCCTTGTTGAACACGGGCCGGATCGCATGGGCGAAGTCCTGACCTTCCCCGGCACGGATGGCACAGAATACCGCGCGCGGATCGTCGACCCGGTGTTCTACGACCCTGAAGGGGAGAAGCAGGATGTCTGACGCGCTCGTCTTGGAAAACGCCGTTGCGGAGGGAGCGGCACGTGTCCGTGAAGTAGCCGCGCCGGGAATGATCACGGTGAAGGGTGAGCTGTCCTCTGCCAAGCTTGCGGACGCGGTACGCCTGGCGACAGGCTGCGCTATGCCGGGTCAGCGCGCGATCCTGGCACAGCAGACGTGTCGCGTCGGTTGGATGGCGCCCGATGAGCTGCTTCTGATCGTGCCACGGCCTGCCGTCGCCCAGACGGTTGCAGATCTTCAGGCCGCGCTGACCGGGGAGCATGCGCTGGTGGCGGATGTATCGGACATGCGCGCGGTCTTTCGGGTCGAGGGCGGGATCGCGGCGCGGGAAACGCTCGCCAAGCTTTGCCCTGTCGATCTGGCGCCGGGCGTCTTTGGCCCGGGGGACTTGCGCCGCACGCGGCTGGCACAGGTCGCCGCCGGCTTCTGGATGGAGGACGACGGATTTACGCTGGTCTGCTTTCGCTCTGTTGCACGCTATGTTTTCGACGCGCTGTCCCGGGCCGCGGCCGACGACGCGCGCGTCGGCTACTTCTGATCGGCAAAGCACGGGATGACTGAAGCCCGTAGCCTGCCTTGGCGCGGAATGCAGGCCGAGGGGGCGCGTTGCACGCGCGACTTCGAACATCTGGCCGAACGCACGGCGCGGACGAGCCGCACGCGTCCCTCTGGCCACAAGGAGTGCGGTCTGTGTGCCTCGCCTAGCGGAGCCCCAGCGCCGCTGCAGGGCGACACTCGGAGACCCACGTGTCGTCCTGCGCATAGCCCAGAACCCGGAGCGCCTCTCCGAAGCGCTGGGCATAGTCCTCCGCGACCTCGCGGGGCAGTTCGGTGCGCCATCGGCCGGGCTGGGCGGATGTCACATGGACCTGCAGACGTGGCTCGACCTTGCGACTCTCGGCAAGGCCGCCGAAGAGCGCGTGTTTCCAGAAGGCTGACAAAACTGTATTGACGTCTATCCCCTGCACGTCCGCCTCCGCCAGCGCAGCGCCGAAATGCTGGCATTGCGGGTCCTGGATCAGGTCTTCGTAGGCCAACTCGATGCTGCGAACCCGGCCACAGGCCCAAGCCATCATGTCGTCCATCGTGGTGGCGTGGCGGTGATCCATTTCGAAGCGCAGGCGGGTGACATCGTCGGGCAGCGCGTTCAGCATCGCCTGGTAGCTCAGACCGGAGAACTCTGGCCTCGGTTCGTGCACGCCCTTGTCGAACCGCTCGATGACCTTGCGGTGAAATGTGACCGCCGAGAGCAACATATCCCGAGGGTCGCGGGTGATGTGGAGCATCCGGGCATCGTTGCGCGCGAAGAGCGCGCGAGGCAAGCGCGAGCGCCAGTTGACGAGGATCGCGGGCCCGGTTTCGGGGAGCTTCTCGAGGTCAGCGGCGCGGTCCATCCGGATCACGGGGACGCCGAGGGCGGAGCCTGCCTCGTCGAGCGTGCGCCGCAGCCAAAGCGTGCCGACGCGGGGGTGCGTGCCGACGCAAAGCAACCGAGCGGGGGGCATCGGCGTGTCGGGCTCCCACGTCTCGCCCGTTTCACGGAAATGCCGCGCCGCCGGCTGCGCGGCGACGAGGGCATCCACACCCGAGGTAAGGGCCGCGCGGGCTTCGGCCTGACACGCCGCCAGCAGCGGGTCCCGCTCAAGATCGGCAATAGCGGCGCAAAGCGGGCCGGGTCCGAGTGGCGGCAGGGCGGCCGCATTGATATCGCGCAGCGTCCAGGCGTCCCAGCCGAGCGGGGTGCGGGCGCCCTCCGCGGGGGGAGTGTCGCCAAGCTGCGCGTGCAGAAACTCGACCCGCGATTTCACGGCGTAGCGCCGGACAGAGGCGAGCTTGGCCCCCGAGGCGCCTTCGGGGAGGGCGTTCTGCGCGCGCCTCGGCTGGTTGTTCATGCTCCTGGAGATGTCCGCGCCCGAGCCGTTCAGCCAGATCGGAGGAGGCCCCTCGGAGGGGCCCTTGTCGGCCTGTCCCAGCGCGATCCAGGGACGCGAGGGACCCGGGCGGGTGAAGCTCGCGGGCCGGTAAAGGCTGCGAAATCCGACGATTTCCTCAGTGTCGGTCCGGTCAAGACGCGCGCCGCGGCAGAAACGCGACGTCACGGGCGCCGGATCATAGTCGATCCGGCGGCTGCTGCCCATGATGCGCCAGGGCAAGGCAATCGCGTCGACGGTGGCGCGGGTGCCTTCGGCGTCCAGTGGCGCTGTCTCGGCGCAGGCTTTCAACAGATCGGCCAGGCGGCCCTGTCCGACGTTGATCTCCAGAAACTCGTCTGGGCCGAGCGCGATCGCCCACTCCGCGTCGCTGACCGCCGGTAGCTCGGCGGCGGCATTGACGGCGGCGCGGAGCGGCTGCTTGCCCTCGCTGAGCGCGTCGAGCCGGTGGTGTTCGAGCGGGCCAAGTTCTGCGATCCGGTCGAGCATCCGGTCGGTGCCGTCGGTGCAGGCGTAGGAGTAGACAACGAACCGCGACACCCCGACAAGCGCGTGCCAGGCGACCCACTCCAGGAGGTACGGTGCGACGTCAGTCACGCAGGACACAACGGTGACGTCGGGCAGAAGGTCGGCGCTTGCGTCTGGCTGGGTGGCGTCTGGGGAAGGGGAGTGCGTCATGGGGCCGGGTCGAATGGAGCTGCGCGGGCAATAGACCGAAATCACCCAAAGAGCCACAGGGCGCGCAATGCCCGGCGCGCCGCAGGACGATGCGGTGTGGTGTGGCCCGCTCCGAGGCGGGCAGGAGATCAGGGTGCCATGGGGGCCGTTTGGCCGACGAAGTCCCGCGCGAAGGCATCCTGCATCTGCCCGGAGAGAACATGGCGCGACGTGACCAGGCAGGCCCGGCGCAGCGCCGACAGGTCGGCATCGGCGAGAAGGCGCGCCATCTCCGCCTCCAGCGGCGCGGTGTTCAGGGGCGGCAGCGGGGTGGAGTTGAGGTCGAAGGTCGACCAATAGTCGAGGTTCAGCCGATCCTCGTTCTTGGAGTTGGCCGAGCCGCGCAAACGCTTGAGCAGGAACTCCTCTCGGCTCTTGACGGCATAATGGTTGACGCGGCCGAAGGCGTAGCCGGCACTTTCGCCCGTCAGGCGCCAGCCGCCTTTTGTGACCCGTTCGGAGATATCGGTGCCCGAGCCGTTGACCCAGCGCACCTTGGGAAAGGTGTCGCGTTTCTTCTTGTCGAACTTCGGGCGGTGTACGCCGAAATAATCGAAGACTTCGGGCCGGAAGAGCGTCTTGAAGCCCGGCACCATGGCGTTTTCCGGCGGGGTGAGGGCGCCGCCGCGCGTGAACCGTGCGGTGACGGGCGCGTCGACCCACTGGCGCGCGCCGCCCGAGCCGACGGGCTGCCAACCCAGCGAGATCGCCGCGGCGTCGGCGCAGGCGGCGAGGAGCGCGGGCAGGGTGCCGTCGTCGATGGTGACATGCACGAACTCGTCAGCGTCGACGATAAGCACCCAATCTGCGCCGCGCACGGCCTCCATGCGGCCTGCGTGGGAATAGGCGCGGCGCTGCGGGTCCATCCGGGGACCGAGCGGATTGTCGAAGTGGTGGATCTCGCCGAGGTGATCGAGACGGTCGAGCATCAGGTTCGAGCCGTCGGTGCAATCGTTGGAAAAGAGGGTAAAATCGGTCACCCCTATGGTTTTGTACCAGGCGATCCACTCTACCAGATAGGGCCCCTCGTTCTTCAGCGTCGAGACAAGGTGGATCCGGGGCGCGGCCATCAGCCTTCGCCCTCGGGCGGCGTATCGGCCTGCTCGGCGGCCTTGCGCAACTCTGCGCGCGTTTCGCGCTTGGTGGCCGTCTGGGAGCCTGCGATCATCAGCGCGAGGGTCCGATCCGGCACGCCTTGGGCGCGCATCTCGGCGATCTTCGTTTGCCATTCCTTGGGCAGGTGCTGGGTGAAGAGCACCTCGTTGAGCCGGCCATAGGGCACGTTGTGCGCGCTCCGCAGCCCGGCCAGCCAGCCCTCGTAGTGCGGCGTGCCGCGCAGCCGTTCGACGCGTTTGGCGTGGAAGGCGAGGGCGGCCTTGTGCAGACGCGCGACCTGCGGGTCCTCCAGATAGCCGGCGATGCGGCGTTTGACGGCGGGCAGGTGGCGCTGGGCGTTCGGCGCCTCGATCTCGTTGCGGTCGAAGAGCGCGAAGTAGTTTGCGTTGTATTTGTCTTCCTTGTTGTTGACGTTGCCGCGCAGGCGGCGGAGCAGATACGCCTCGTAGCTCTTGACGGCGTAGTGGTTCATCTCGACCCATTTGTAGCCGAGCGTCGGCTTGGTGGAGCGCCAGCCGGAGAGCGGAAAATCTTCGGGCATGGGCTTGCCGGAGCCATTGACCCAACGCTGGTCGAGCAGGGCCTGGGCGCGCTCGGGGTGCTGGCGGGCCTTGTGGACGCTGGGGCGGTGAATACCGAACTTCATGTTCTCGAACGGGCGGAACATCGTCTTGACACCCCAGCCCTTGCGGAAATCGTCCGGTGCGGCGTGGGTGTAGGCCTCGGTGACGAGGCCGGGGTTCCATTCTGTCTGATCGGACGAGCCGAAGAAGCGCCAGGTGATGGCGATTGCATCGGTGCCGTCGGGCAGACGCTCCACCAGGTTTTGCACCCATCCGCGCCCGACCTTGATCGACACGAACTCGTCGGCGTCCATCGTTAGGATCCAGTCCGAGGTCGTGACGGCGCGGTTGCGGCCGGCAAGGGCGAGGGCGTGGGGCTGGGGCTTCTTGCCCTTGGGCACGTCGTTGCGGAAGTGGCGGACCTCGCCCAGCTCTTCGAGGCGCATCAGCAGCGCATCCGTGCCGTCCGAGCAATTGTTGGTGTAGACGCAGATGTTGTCGAAGCCGATATGCCGGTGATAGGCGACCCATTCCAGGACGGCGGGGCCTTCGTCCTTCATCATGGACAGGATCGTGTAGCGCGCGCGCTGGGCCATGGCGGCGTGGGTCCCCCTCGGGTGTCGGATGGTCGCGGCCGGGTGGGCCGCGTCGGGCATATCGCTGCGGGGTTAAGGATAGCGAAAGATCTGGCGGAAAGGTGGCGGAATCGCGCAAGGCGGCGAGACGGGCGCGGGGGTGTTGCGCCGCTGGCCGGGCGGCGACGACGCCGCGGCGCCTTGACGCGGGGCGGGGTGGGCGTCAGATACGCCTCAAGTCCAACACCAACGGGAGAGACCCATGACCTTTAGCCTTCCCGATCTGCCCTATTCGCATGATGCGCTGGCCGATCACGGCATGAGCCGCGAGACGCTCGAATATCACCACGACATCCACCACAAGGCCTATGTCGATAACGGCAACAAGCTGATTGCCGGTACCGAATGGGAGGGCAAGTCCGTCGAGGAGATCATCACGGGCACCTACCAGGCCGGCGCCGTGGCGCAGTCGGGCATCTTCAACAACGCCTCCCAGCATTGGAACCACGTCCAGTTCTGGGAGATGATGGGGCCGACGGCGATGCCGGGCGAGCTGGAAAAGGCGCTGACCGAGGCGTTTGGCTCGGTTGACACGTTCAAGGAAGAGTTCGCCGCGGCAGGTGCGGGCCAGTTCGGCTCGGGCTGGGCGTGGCTCGTCAAGGACGCCGATGGCGCGCTGAAAGTGACAAAGACCGAGAACGGGGTGAACCCGCTGTGCTTTGGTCAGACCGCCCTTTTGGGGTGCGATGTGTGGGAGCATTCCTACTACATCGATTTCCGCAACAAGCGCCCCGCGTATCTGACGAACTTCCTCGACAAGCTGGTGAACTGGGAGAACGTCGCCTCGCGGATGTGAGGCGTCGGGACGGGGGGGGGGGGGGGGGGGGGGGGCGGGGGGGGGGGGGGGGGGGGGGGGGGGGGGGGGGGGGGGGGGGGGGGGGGGGGGGGGGGGGGGGGGGGGGGGG
>JBCCYI010000197.1:0-8743 GCA_039189975.1 Pseudomonadota bacterium | reverse complement strand
GCCAGGTTTCCGATGGCTTCGACGTCTCGGGCGCGGACGGCGAGGACGACGGAGATCGTAACACCACGCTCAACCTCACGGGCGACTACGCGCTTGCCCCTGACGTCACGCTCGGCGGGACCCTACGCGCGACATCGCGTGTTTCGGATTTCGACGGCTTCACCTTTGGCGCGGCCACGACAAAGGATCTGGTCGTCGATGCTCCAGGCGATTACGGCGAGGTCGATGAGCTCTTCGCGTCGCTCTTCCTGGAGGCCGAGGCCTTCGGCGGCCGGCTCGACAATCGCCTCGCGTTCACCTTTGCCGACACCGACCGCGTGAGCTTCACCAACAATGCCAAAAGCGGCGACAACAGCGGCATCCGGCGCACGCTGGCCTATTCCGGGACCGTCGCGCTCGATGCATCGACCGTCGCCACCGCTGCGCAAACGCTCACCTTCGCGGTGCAATACGAAGACGAGCGCTACAAGGAAAACGATCCCGACGTCGTGTTCGGCCCGGGTCAGCTTGAGGAACGGGAGCGCACGCAGGTCGGGTATGTGCTCGAATATCGCGGCAGCTTCGACTTTGGGCTCGACGTGCAGGGCTCTGTCCGTTTCGACGACAACGACGCCTTCGAGGACTTCACGACCTGGGCGCTCGGCCTCTCCTATCAGCTGCCCAACGGGACGACACGTCTGCACGCCTCCGCCGGAACGGGTGTGCAAAACCCGACGCTTGTAGAGCAGTTTGGCTTCTTCTCGGATTTCCAGGGCAACCCCGATCTTGAGCCGGAGCAAAGCCGCGGGTTCGATATCGGGGTGGAGCAGCGCTTTGCCGATGGCGCGGGCCTCTTGGATGTGACGTATTTCTCCGAAGAACTGACCGACGAGATCTCCTCGACGCGTGACCCCGAAACCGGGCTCTCCCGCCCGATCAATCAAAGCGGCACGAGCGACAGACGCGGGTGGGAAGTGACGGCGCGCTACGCCTTCTCGGATGCCTTCGATGCCGCGCTGGCCTACACGTTCCTCGACGCCACCGACCCCGATGGCGAGATCGAGGTGCGCCGGCCGGAACACGAGCTCTATCTGCAAGCCACCTACCGTTTGCCAAACGACCGCACGTCGATCACACTCGGTATCCAGCATGTATCCGGCCTCTATGATCTCGATTTCCGCAGCCCGAGCTTTGGCGCTGATCGCGTGAAGCTGGACGATTACACCCTTGTCGACGTCTCGTTTCGCCACGCGTTCAATGACATGCTGACGCTAACCGGTGCGGTGACCAACCTGACCGACGAGGCCTATCAGGAGCTGCACGGTTATCAGACGCCCGGCAGAGAGGCGTTCCTCGGCCTTGTGGCGACGTTCTGACGGTGCCCATGATGTTCCCGCGCGCCCTTTTGGTCTTGGTTTGCCTCTGTTTCGCGGCGGCCTCGGCGGGCGCGCAGGAGCCGGTCCAAGCGGAGACGTCTCCGCCGCGGCGGGTGGTCTCGATGAACCTCTGCACGGACCAGCTTGCGCTGCTCCTGGCTGCGAAGGGACAGCTTCTTTCGGTGTCCTATCTGGCGGTGGACCCGCGCAGCTCGGCCATGGCCGAGGAGGCGCGTGCCTATCCCATTAATCGGGGATTGGCCGAAGAGATCTACCTTTTGCAACCCGATCTCGTGGTTGCCGGCAGCTTCACGACACAGGCGACGGTGGCGATGTTGCGCCGGCTCGGTGTGCCGGTTGTTACGTTTCAACCCGCGCGCAGCCTCGAAGAGGTCAGCGCGCGCCTGCTGCAGATGGGCGAGGTTCTGGGGCGCACGGCTGCGGCCGAGGAGATGGTCGCATCGTACGAGCGGCGGCTCGCCGCCTTCCGCGCCGAGGTCCGCCGCCGTCCGAGCGCCGCGCTCTATTATGCCAACGGCTACACATCGGGCGACCGCTCTCTGGCCGGACAAATCCTGAGCGCGGCAGGGTTCGAGAACGTCGCTGTCGCCGCGGGCTTCGCCTCCGGCGGGCTGCTGCCGCTTGAGGTGTTGGCCTTGGCCAATCCGGACACAGTGATCACGTCACGCCCCTATCCAGGGGCGTCGCGGTCCGAGGAGATCCTCGACCACCCGGTCGTCCGTACGCTTCGCGCGGGGCGTGCGCACGGCGGCTTTGCGGACCGGGATTGGGTCTGTGGGACGCCCCGCGTGCTCGCGGCGGTGGAAGAGATGGGCGCGCTGCGCCGATCCATGACGGGCGAGTAACCGATGACGCGGCTCTCCACCGGATTGCTGGGGGTGCTCGGAGTGCTTTTCGTCGCGGCTCTGACACTGGGTCCCGCCCAGATCGGGCCGGTCGAGAGCCTGCGCGCGCTTCTTGTGGGCGATGGTGGCCCGCTGACCCTTGTGATGCGCGAAATCCGCCTGCCACGGGCCATCCTCGCGGTGATGGTCGGGGCAAGCCTTGGCCTCGCAGGGGCCGCGATGCAGGGCTACCTGCGTAACCCGCTGGCCGAGCCGGGGCTCATCGGTGTGTCCGGGTCCGCTGCGCTGGGTGCTGTGATCTCCATCCAGACTGGCCTGGCGGCCAGTGTCGCGCTGGGTCTGCCGGCCATGGCGCTCGCCGGCGCACTCGTCGGTGTCCTGCTTGTGGTTGCCCTGGCCGGCCCCCGGGGCTCGTCGCTGACACTCATCCTGGCCGGCATCGCCATCTCTGCGCTGGCCGCGGCACTCACCTCCTTCGTTCTTAACCTCTCGCCGAACCCTTTTGCCGCCAACGAGATTGTCTTTTGGATGATGGGCTCGTTGGCCGACCGGTCCATGACCCATGTCTGGATCGCACTGCCCTTTATGGCCGTCGGCTGGGTGATGCTTGCGACGATGGGGCGGGGGCTCGACGCGCTGACGCTCGGAGAGGATGCAGCCAGCGCGATGGGGATCAGCCTCACCCGCCTCCGGTTGACGCTGATCCTTGGCACAGCGTCCGTTGTTGGCGCAGCGACCGCCGTGGCCGGGGCCATCGGGTTCGTCGGGCTGGTGGTGCCCCATATCCTGCGCCCCCTGGTCGGGGCCCGGCCCGCGCGGCTCCTGTGGGCGTCTGCGCTGGGCGGGGCGATCATGGTCCTTGCGGCCGATATCGCGGTGCGTCTCATCCTACCCGCGCGCGACCTCAAGCTTGGTGTGGTCACCGCTCTTGTCGGGGCACCGCTCTTTCTCCACCTGATCTACAGGACACGGAGGGAATTGGCATGACGCTCTTGTCGGTCGACCGTCTCTCTGCATCGCTGCGGGACCGGCAGGTCCTGCGCGAGGTGTCCTTTGCCATCGGCGAAGGCGAATGTGTCGGACTGCTCGGCCCCAACGGCGCGGGCAAGACGACGCTGATGCGGGCGGTCCTCGGGCTGATCGCGCACGAGGGGACGAGCTCGCTCGCCCGGCTTGCTCCGCACGCCCGCGCGCGTCAGGCGGCCTGGATGCCGCAAAAGCGAGAGATCGCCTGGCCGGTAACGGTCGAGACGCTCGTGATGTTGGGGCGGATTCCGCACCTGGCCGGCGGCCAGCGACCGACGCCTGACGACACCGCGCAGGTCGAGGCCGCGCTGGCCGCGATGCGCCTGCGCGCCCACCGTGACCGCGATGCCACGCGGCTCTCCGGGGGCGAGCAGGCGCGCGTGCTGATCGCGCGGGCGCTGGCCCAGGACACGCCGCTGGTCTTTGCCGACGAGCCGGTTGCAGGGCTCGACCCAGCCCATCAGATCTCCACCATGCAGACCTTCGCCGGGTTGGCGCGCGCGCACCGCAGCGTCCTCGTTTCGTTGCACGATCTAGGGCTTGCGGCACGCCATTGCACGCGCCTCATCCTGCTGTCGGACGGGGCAATCGTCGCGGATGGCCCGCCTCAAGAGGTGCTGACACTCGAGCTGATGGCGCAGGTCTTCGGGATCCGCGCCTACTTTCGCGAGACGGAGGATGGCCCCGTCTTTCAGCCGCTGGAGGTGATCGCATGAAGCCCGCAGCCAGGGCCCACGCCCGGCGGTGGCAGGCGTGCCGGACCGCACCCGGGCAGCAGCGACCGCAGGCGACGGGGCGGCCGAGGGCGATGGCGCAGCCCATGCCCGGCGGCCTTGCGCGTAAGGGTCCGCTGGGCGGCGCCGAGCCGGGTTATGACAGGTGCCGTATCGCGGGCTCTGTGCCGTTGCACACCGCACTGGGCGATAGATCGGCCGATCAGAGGGAGACGACATATGCTTGAACTCGCCGAAGTTGTGCGCACCGGGCTCGACGACGCGGAGACGGGCTGGAACATGGGAAGCTTCGGCGCGATTGCCGAGTTTCACCACGTTGCTGGGGATCCCCCGGCGGTGGCCGTCGAGCATCTGTCACGCGTCACCTCTCGGGGCGGAGTGCGGCTTGCTTCGCTCGACGAAGCGCGTCCTGTTGCCTACGAAACCCTAAGCCCTAAGCCGCATCGCTGGTCGCAGGCAGTCGCCCTGTGCCTGCCTGCCGAGCGCGCTGCAATGCACCGCCGCGCCTGTCTGACCGAGCTGGGTGCCGACACCGCTGCGCTCCGAACACAAGACCGCTACGCGGTCCTTTTTGACATGGGGCTCGCCCAGCCACAGGTCGATTTTTGCATCCGCACGGCCGATCCGGCGTTGCTGGAAATGCTGCGTGCCTGCGAGGGCCGCTCTCTGTTTGAGCCGGACAACCCTGCCATGGGCGCGATCCTGGCCGCGCATCCGCATCGCGTGGCGCTGACGCGCCTCGGCCGGGTGGAGGTGTTTCAGAAGATCGGCGGCCCCGATACGGGGGGTGTTTCCCCCGAGGGACCGCACACCCACGTCCTGCCAAAGCTGCTGCGCGCGGAACGCACCCATTCGGCCAATGCGCCGATCCCGGAAGGCTGGGTGCCCTGTGCCGCCTTTCACCCCGGTAATCCGGTCTTTGGACGTCTTGGGGAGGATCGAGCGTTCGACCAGACGGCCTTCGCGGCCTTTCAGACGCTGCTCGATGCCTGGGGGATGGACGAATACGTCCATGAAAAACGGGCCACCTGGGCCGCGCTCGACGCGGGCCAACCGCCGGGCGGTTACGGTGAGCCCTCAACGCGGATAGGTCGCGCAGGGCGTCGCAATGCCATCCGCCAGTGGCGTCGCCAAGCGGGGGAGTCCCCTTTGGTCAGGGATTGGGCGGCCCGCTTTGATCGGGACGGCGGTGAAACTGAAGACGAAGCCCCGGGCCACTAGATCTCTTCGCATCGCGCGGCGTTCCAAGCCGGGCAGGATGGCAGACCCCTCTGCGTGCCGCGCGGCGAGTCACCGTAAGGCTTGCGCGGGACGCTAAGCGCCAAGACGCCCATTCGATGCGGTGCAGAAACAGGCTTTGCGCGCCACTGTCTCCTTTAAGGGGTGGCTCTTATCCGCCTGATAATAATAATAAAAGTGGCATGGCGGAAGGGGTGGGATTCGAACCCACGGATGCTTGCACATCGCCGGTTTTCAAGACCGGTGCAATCGACCACTCTGCCACCCTTCCGTCCGGTGCGGCGTGAACGCCTCTATCAAGTGCCCTAAAGCTGTGGGATTTGGAAGAGCCCTCAACCCCGACATGTCGCCCCCGAACATCCGGGCGGCCGAGCCTCCACCGGAGCCAGGCAGAGCGACGGGGCCGTCGGGCGCGATCGGGCCAGGCACTGCGCGACGGAGCCCAGATGTCACAGGCGCCACCGGGCGACAACGTCCCTGCGCTGAGGCTTTGCCAAACGCCGCAGTCGATGTATACTGAAAGCAATAAGCCCGCAAAGGGCGATCGAGCGGTCTTGCCGATGGACGGCATGACGGGGGTGCCACGCGCGTCCCCGAGGATAGGGGCGAATATGGACAGGTCTTCCTGCGTTATTGCTATGAGTGTCTGTGGGCTCGTGGGGCTTGCGGGCTGCGTCGAAGGCCCCGGTCTTGGGTCGTCCCGGCCGGAGACGGCCGCCACCGCGGCCGCCGACAGGCCCGCGGCGACGGATCTGACCGAGAGCGACGTGGAGGCTCCCGACGTCTTTCAGCGGACAGAAGCGGGCTTGTGGGATGGGCGGCCCTCGTTGGGTGGCATCTGGGTGGCTCACCCGGACGTGACCGACCCCGAGCGTGTGATCATCCGAAACTCGGCCAATGGTCAGACGGTCATCGGGGCTCTCTTCCGACGCGAGCGGGAGAACCCGGGCCCCCGGATCCAGGTGTCCTCGGACGCGGCGGCGGCCCTCGGCCTGATCGCCGGCGCGCCAACGCAGCTCAATGTGACTGCGCTGAAACGCGCAGAGCCGCCCGCGCCGGAACCGGCCGCAGCCGACGACGCAGCGCCCGAGACGGAGCCGGTGCGCACGGCCGAAGACGCTTCGTCTGACACGGAGGACGCCATTGCCGGGGCCAGCGCTGCCATCGCGCGGGCGGAGGCGGGTGAGACGACACCCGCGCAAGCCTCCACCGGGGTGACGGCAGAGGCCTCTGCCGTTGCGGAGGCCGAGGCCAACGAGACAGAGCCTGCACCGCGCACGGCCCGGCGGGGCTTCCTGGCAGGTCTCTTCGGATCGCGCGCGGCGGGCGCGCCTTTGAGCGCCACCGGAGCCGCCTCAGCTGGAGACGCTACGACAGCCGCGTTGGAGAGCCCGGAGGTCACGACGGTGGCGCTCGATGCGCCCGAGGCTGCCGCAGAAGCGGCGCCCGAGCCTGTGATCGCCACAGAGGCATTGCCCTCAGCGGCTGCACAGGAAGCGGCCTTGACCGACCCTGAGATCGTCGCGCCCGCAACAGAGGCGCCGCGCCAGCGCAAAGGCTTCCTCGGCGGGCTTTTCGCGCCGCGCAGCAACGCCCCGCTCAGCGCGATCGACCCCAGCCTGACCAGCGGCACCCCCACGCCCGAGAACCAGTCGCCCGCGCCCGCAACACGTGGCGCTTACCTGGAAGTCGGTGTCTTCCCCACGCGCAACGATGCAGATGAAGCTGCGGCCTCCATGCGCGCGGCCGGGGTCATCCCGCTGATCGATGAGCGGGAAACCGCTGACGCAAGCGCGTGGCGTGTTCTTGTGGGCCCTGCAACCTCGCTTGAGGATCGCAAAGCGCTTCTCCACAAAGTGAAAGGCTTGGGGTACGAAGACGCGTCCATCGTCCGTCGATAGGGAGCCCAGCATGGCCACGCCCCCCCGTCCCTTGTCCCGCGTCCTTGCCCGTTTCTGTGCTGCAAGCTGCGCGGCGCTGCTCTCCGCCACATCGGCGCTCGCGCTCTTCGAGACGCGGGCAACCGCAGCGTGGATCTACGACGTCACGACAGATGCGGTACTGCTGGAGAAGAACGCCCACGACAAGCTGCCTCCGGCGTCGATGTCGAAGCTGATGACGCTCAATATGCTCTTTGAGGCGCTTCGCGACGGGCGTGTGACGCTCGACACGCAATTCTCCGTGTCGGCCAAGGCGCAGGCGATGGGCGGCTCGACGATGTTCCTGGACCAGACGGACCGGCCCACCGTCGAACAGCTGATCAAAGGCATCGTCGTGCAGTCCGGCAACGACGCCTGTGTCGTGGTGGCCGAGGGGCTTGCCGGCACCGAGGACGCCTTTGCCAGACTGATGAACGAGCGCGCCCGTGCCATCGGTCTGGCCGACAGCACATTCGTCAACGCCTCCGGTTGGCCCGCCCCGGGGCACGTGATGTCGATGTCGGACCTCGGCAAGCTGGCGGTGCGTCTGATCGAGGAATTCCCGGAGTATTATACGTATTTCAACCTCGCGGAGTACGAGTTTGACGGTCGCGCGCCTTCTAACACGCGCAACCGCAACCCGCTTTTGGGGCTTGGGATCGGCGCCGACGGGCTCAAGACGGGGCACACGCAGGAGGCGGGCTACGGCCTTGTCGGCTCGGCCAAGCAGGGCGACCGGCGCATTGTCTTCGTGATCACGGGGCTCGACAGCCAGCGCGCGCGTGCCGAGGAATCCGAGAGCATCGTCAATTGGGCGTTCCGCCAGTTCGTCCAGCGCACGGTGGTTTCAGGGGGCACGAAGCTTGCGGATGTGCCGGTGCATTTGGGTGCTGAGCGGACGGTCGGCATGATCGTACCCGAAGATGTCGACATGCTCGTTCCCGCGACGGTCAGGGACGCGGTTGACGCAGAGATCTCCTTTGAAACGCCGGTGCGCGCACCGATCCGGGCTGGTCAGCAGATCGGCACGCTGACGCTCAACCTGCCCGACCTGCCGCCCGCCGAGCTGCCGCTGACCGCCGAAACGGACGTGCCCACAGGAGGGTTTCTGCCACGGATGCGGACGGCCGCCGGAGTGTTGCTTCGAGACCTCGTGGGCCGTGCGTCGCCGCTCTGAGGCTTGCCGCATGTCCGATCCGGAAGACAGCGCTGCACAGCCGGCGGGGCAGGGTGCCTTTATCAGCTTTGAGGGGATAGATGGCTCGGGAAAGTCGACCCAGGCGCGTCGGCTGGCAAGCGCGCTTCGCGCGGCGGGCAAAGATGCACTCCTGACGCGCGAGCCCGGAGGTTCGGACGGGGCCGAGGAGATCCGCCGACTCCTCGTGGAGGGCGATCCGGGGCGCTGGTCTGCGCAGACGGAGATCTTGCTCTTCACGGCGGCGCGGCGGGACCATCTGGAGCGCACGATAGCCCCGGCGCTGGCGGCGGGCCGCACCGTGGTCACGGACCGATTTGCCGATTCAACCCGTGTCTACCAGGGCGCCACGCGCGGCGATCTGCGGGCGCTCGTGGATGCCCTGCACGACCAATTGATCGCCGCCGAT
>JBCCYI010000196.1:0-8767 GCA_039189975.1 Pseudomonadota bacterium | reverse complement strand
CGCACGCTCGCGATCCTCGCGCCCACGAACAAAGCCGCCTCCGTTCTGCGCGGGCGCGGTGTGGCGGCCACGACGATTCATCGCATCCTCTACACGCCCGTCTACGCCCCCGAGTACGAGAAGATCGCCGAGTGGCTGGCCGGACAGGGGGAACGCCCGGATGTGGCCGAGCTTGGCCTGCCGGAGGAAGCGCTCGACAAGGCACAGGCCTTCTACCGGCAGCATACGTCAATTCCCGGCGCGCTCGCCGCCGCTGGCTTGCGTGGATCGGATTTCATCACCGGCTGGAAGCGCCGTGAGGAGCCGCTCGACATCGGCCTGATCGACGAAGCGTCCATGCTCGACGCCCGCCAGCTCGACGACCTGCGCGATATCTTCCCGATGCTCGTGCTCTTTGGCGATCCAGCGCAGCTTGCCCCTGTCAAAAGCGCAGGCGAGGGCGAGGCCGCGATGGTGTTTGAGCAGTTACCGGAGAAGCGCAAGCTGATCCTGCACAGGGTGCACCGCCAATCCGGTGACAATCCGATCCTCGATCTTGCCCACGCGCTGGCCGATCCCGACCTCGCATTCGAGCAGTTCGAGCGGATGGTCGAGGCAGCCGCCGCCGACGATCCCCGCATCGTTCTGGCGCAGCGTGTCGACAGTGACCTCATGGCGCGCTCTCCGGTTCTCGTCTGGCGCAATGCCACGCGCATCCGGCTCATCGCCGCCTTTCGCGCCGCGCATCATGCGCCCGACGACGATCTTCTGCCCGGCGAGCCGCTGATGTGCGACGGGATCGAGTTGCCCCTGAAGCACCGCAAGAAGCGTCTCGATCTGGAGGCGCGCGGCCTCATCAAGGGGGCGCAGGCGATCTACCTCGGCCCCGGCAAGTCTCCGGGCTTCGCGCGACTGCATCTGATGGGCTCGGACGATCCGCGTCTGTCCGCCGCCTCGATCATCCGTATCGAGAGCCCTGGCGAGGAGGAGCCTTTCATCCCTTCCGCTGCCCGCATGGGGGCAACGTTTCTGCATGGCGCGGCGGTGACGATCCACAAGGCTCAGGGCTCGCAATGGCCTGCCGTCCAGGTCTTTGCCCCCGATCTCTACGCGGCCGCCCGCGCGGGACGGATGGATGCGGGGCAACCGCTGTGGAAGCGGCTGGCCTACGTCGCGATTACCCGCGCCGAGGAGCGGCTGATCTGGGTCCGGCGCTATGCGCTTGGACGCCCCAAGACACCGCTGGGCATTGAGGATTTGCCGAGCAGCGTGCCCGCCATCGGGCTGACGCCCCCTGCTTCAAGCTCCAATCCAGAGGCCCCCTCCCCATGACCGCTCCAAATTCCAACCTGGGCACGCTCTTCGTGACGGGCGCTTCTTCCGGCATCGGTGCCGCCACTGCCCGGTACTTTCTGTCCCAGGGCTGGCATGTGGGCCTCTTTGCGCGGCGCGCCGAAGCTTTGGCCGACGTGGCCGGCGGTGCACCGAATGCGCATGTCCTGCCTGGCGACGTGACCGACGCGGCCCAGGTTGAAGCCGCCATCGCCACCTTTGCCGAGACCACCGGACGCCTCGATGTGCTCTTCAACAATGCCGGCGTCTTTACGCCGCCCCGCCCGCCCGACGAGATACCGTTGGCCGACTGGGACCTTGCGCTCGCCGTCAACCTGCGCGGCATGGGGGTGACGGCCCGCGCCGCGTTTGCGCAGATGCGCCGACAGTCCCCTCAGGGCGGCCGCATCCTCAACAACGGGTCGATCTCGGCGACCTCGCCGCGAGAGGGTGCCGGCCCCTACACTGTTACGAAACATGCCATTACCGGGCTGACCCGACAGATCGCGCTCGATGGGCGTGCGTTTTCCATCGCCTGCGGCCAGATTGATATCGGCAATGCCGAGACGGAGATCCTGCGCACGATCGTCGACCGCGCCCGGGCAACCGGCGCGACGCCCCCTCCGATGTTCGATGTTGAGGAGGTCGCGCGTGCGGTGTGGCATATGGCGACCCTCCCGCCCGAGGCAAATGTACTGTCCATGACGCTGATGGCTACCACGATGCCATATGTCGGGCGCGGCTAGGCCCAAGGCGCATTTGGGAGACGGGACCAACTTGGCAAGGCCCTTGGACAGCGCCCCCCTCGTGCAAGCGGTCCGAGGCTCTCCCCGTGGGGTGGGTCTCGCGCGTGCTCTCGGAGCAGATACGCGCCATGAGGGGCAGCGCCCCAAGCGTTCCTACGCGGCGTCCAGCGGGTGTTCTACCGGCGCGGATGTTGGCGGCGCTCTTCGGGTCGGCGCTCCGTGGTGCATGCCCGTATGGCCTCTGCGCGTATCGCGGCGCCCGGCACATTCTGGGCGATCGTCTGCCCTTGACGTCTCAGCATCGGAAGCGGCCCCCGAGGGGCAAGGCGGGTGTGGCCAACACACTGGTCTGCCCTAAGAAGGGATGCGGCATCGGATTTGAAACTCTGAGAAACGAGAGGCCTTGACCCTCCCCATGCGCCCCGACCTCGACAGCAACAGGCGCGGCAACCAAGACGCGGAAAAATGCGTTTCCGATCAGCACACACGCGGAGCTTCGGAGCCTTTGCGGTGAACACGTGGAACGAGGCCCCCCTCCATCGACGAGCCGCTTGGGTCGGACACTTCGGGATCGAACGCCCCGCGTATCGGATCAGGACAGACTGCTCAGCTGAGACGCAAGACGGTAGCCTCTGCCATGAACTGTCGAGATCACGCCGCGGTCGCCCGTCGCCCCGGCCAGTTTTCGGCGCAGGCGCACCATATGGGCGTCGATAGCCCGATCCGTGATCTCGACGAAATCGCCGTAGACGGCGTTCAGGATACTGTCGCGCCCGACCAACTCGCCACCGGCCTCGACAAGGCACCTCAGCAGCGTGAATTCGGTGGTCGTCAGGCCAAGGTCAGCGCCATCCGAAAGCCGCGTGGCCTTGGCCCGGACCGTGTCGACTTCGACGCCGTCGAAGCGAAACAGGGTGACGTGGTCCTCCGCCTGCGCGTCCTGCGGCATGTGCCGGTGCCGCCGCAAGACCGAACGGACCCGCGCGAGAAGCTCTCGCGGGTCGTAGGGCTTGGTGACGTAGTCGTCCGCGCCCAGCTCTAGTCCGACGATCCGGTCATGGGCTTCGTTCCTGGCCGACAACATGATGATCGGCGTATCGCGCGTCTGCTGGATCCGCCTGGCTGCGTCGAGCCCATCTTCGTCGGGCAGGATAAGGTCCAGCACGACAAGATCCGCATCGTCGTGATCGAGGGCCGCGAACAACTCGCGCGACGACGCCGCCGCCGTCGTACGATAGCCGTTCTTCTGAAAGAAACGGCCGAGAAATGACGTGACCTGTCGGTCGTCATCGACGATCAATATGTGTTCCTGCACCGACACTCCCTCGCGCGTCTCGCGACAAGGTATGGTGCCTTGCGTATCCGAACAAGCCGGTACGATCATGGGCGCCATGGATTCGTTCACGCGATACGGGCTTCCCGCGCGCCCCTTGACCATTGCGCTCGGGGCGCTGGCCCTGCTGATCGTCACGGTCACCCTCGGCGCAACCCTCGGGCTGAAGACCCGCGCCCAGTTTGGCGAAGTTGCGGCCAGTTGGTCGGATTATGCGGAAGGCGCCGAGCGCAAAGGCGCCCTCATCAGCGAGGTCCGAGGCTATCTTGGCTTTGGCGGGATCATCCACAATTTCAAGAACTACGTGCTGCGTCAGGATCCGGAATACCTTCGGGCGACCGAAGCGCAATTGGCACAGTTTCGTGCAACCCTGGTGGCCTTCGAAGGCTTGTCGCTGACGCCCGAGGAGCGTGCGGCGGTCACTACGATCGGCAGCACGGTCGCGGAGTACGAACGCAAGCTTCCACTTGCCGTTCAGGCCGCCGCGGAGGGCTGGCCGCCCGCGGCGACGGATGCCCTTGTCCGGGTGGACGACACCGCTGCCATCGCAGCACTTGCCGCGCTGGAGCGGTCCTGGCGGCAGGATCAGGCACGCAGCACCGGCCGGCTCTTTGCCGCCATAACACAGGGCAGGACGCTGATTTGGATCGGCTTCTGGTCGATTGTCGCGCTGACATTCGCATCGCTGACGGTTGGCCTCCTGCTCTTCGTTCTGTTCCGGGGCCTGCGCCGTGCCATCAGCGATCTGCAGGATGAGCTGACCAAGCGTCAGGAGGTCGAAAACGCCCGCGAGCGTCTGGCCACCATTGTCGAGCAAAGCCCGGCCACGATCCTGCTGACCGGGACCGACGCGCGGATTGAGTATGCCAACCGGAAGTTTGAAGACGCAACAGGCTGGTCCCGCGAGGAGATCCGCGGGCAAACCCCGCTTTTTCTTCAATCCGGCGAGACAGACGAGACCACGTACCGGGCGATCCGCGCGCGATTGCAGGGCGGGCAGGCGTGGCATGGCGTGTTCCGCAACCTGCGCAAAGACGGGTCGAGCTATTGGGCGGAAACCACGCTTCTGCCGCTGAAGGCGCCGGACGGGACGGTCCAGAACTACGTGGGCATTGGCGAGGACATCAGCGAGGCACGGCAGGCGCGCGAACAGGTGGTGCGCGCGCAGAAACTCGAGGCCGTCGGTCAGCTGGCGGGCGGTGTTGCCCACGACTTCAATAACATCCTCACGACCATCATGGGCTCCTGTCACCTCGCGGCGATGGATGCCGCCGAGGGCAGTGACATTGCCGGCGAAGTCGAACAGATCGGCATCGCGGCACGCAGGGCGCAAGCGCTCGTGCGCGAGCTTCTCACCTTCGCCCGCCGCGAACCGGGGGCGCCGCGTCCCGTCGCGCTCTACGATGTCGTGATGGAGGTGTCGAACCTGCTCCAAGCCTCCCTGCCCCCTGTCATCCGCATTGCGTGTTCGGAGCCCGAGGGAGTGTGCAATGTGGTGGGCGACCCGACGCATCTGAACCAGATCATCCTCAATCTTTGCCGCAACGCAGCCGAAGCGATCGGCGGAGATCCGGGGCTGATCCAGCTCTCGATCCGCCGGGAAAACGCGCCCGACGGGTTGCCCGCGGCGCCCGAAGGCTGGGTCCGGCTGGATGTGGCGGATGACGGCCCCGGCATGTCCGAGGACACCAAGCGCCGCCTCTTCGAGCCGTTCTTCACGACAAAGCCGATCGGCAAGGGGTCCGGCCTTGGGCTCGCGGTGGTTTTTGGCCTTGTCGAGGAGCTCGGCGGATCGATCCGTGTGGAAAGCAGCTTGGGCGCGGGCGCTCGGTTTTCGGTCTTTTTGCCTGCCACGCTGCAGCCGGCTGTCTCGGAGCTGATCCCGTCCGATCCGCTCCCGCGCGGCAACGAGCGCATCATCCTGATCGACGACGAGGCCGAGGTTGCCGGCACGTTTCGCCGTCTGCTCCTTCGGCTGGGCTACCGGGTGGATGCCTACACATCGCCGCTCGTCGCGCTTGAGCGGTTCCGCAATGCGCCCGACAGCTTCGACCTGGCGATCTCGGACATGGTGATGCCGGACTTGACGGGAGAAGAGCTGGTGCAGCGTTTGCGTGCTCACAACCCCGAATTGCCCGTGATCTTTTGCAGCGGCTACGGTCCGGACGTGGTCGGGCTGGACGGCGCGCCGCCGGTCATGCTGGACAAGCCGGTCTACCCCGATGTTCTGGCGCGACATGTGCGCACAGTTCTGGACGAAGCGTCCGCGCAGCAGCCTTGATTTGCGCCGCGTCAGGACGCGGCCGCAACATCTCGCAACATCTCGAAAGACTCGCGCAACACACGCTTTTCCATGAGTTGGTTAACTCACGCCAAGCGCCTCTGATTCACTGGTCCAGACGACGAAGGGTCGTCCGTTTCCAGGTTTGCCCTGCACTTTGAGGCAGTTGCCCATGTCCCGACCCGACGCCTCCCGCATCGGATCAGGGCCCGGCGACGTCGTCTGCTCCCGGTCTCGGGCAAGGCGCTCCAAGCAAGTGGCCTGTCGCATCCGCTGATGTGGCGTGCCAAGCCAGGAAGGAGAACCATCATGGTCCCACGGATCGTGCTCGTGGGCGCGCTTGTACTGAGCGGCCCCGCGGCAGCACAGGAGGCGGTGACACCCGAAGCGCCCCTCGACGTGAACGCTGCACGCGCCGAACTCGGCAAGCGGCTCTTCTTCGATTACCGGCTTTCTGGAGACACGTCGCTTGCCTGCGCAAGTTGCCACCAGCCCGAACTGGCTTTCACGGATGGCCAGCCCTTGTCTGACGCCTATTCCGGTGCGGCCCATTTCCGCAACGCCCCGACGCTGGCCAATGTCGGCTACCGGGATGCCTGGATGCATGACGGTCGCCTGGGGACCAACCTCAACGACGTTGCCCGGGAGATGATCACCGAGACCTACCTGATGAACATGGACATGCGCATCATGCAGGAGCGGCTGAAGCAAGACCCCGTCTATGTCGAGATGTTCGCTGCGGCGGGCATGAGCGAACCCTCCAACGGGGGGGCCCGCAACGCGCTGATGGACTTCATGAAGACCATTCAGTCCCGCAACGCGCCCTACGACACCGGAGACATGTCCGCCGCAGCGCTGCGCGGTCAGGACATCTTTGAGGGCAAGGGGCAATGTGCCGTGTGCCACACCGGCACCCGCTTTACCGACGATCGGCCCCACAACACCGGCGTGCCCTCCAACCCCGACATCTGGTCGGATCCGGAGCGGCACTCGGCCTTTGTGACCTATGCCAAATTCATGGGGGTTCCGGCCTACATGACCCTGCGCGAGGACCTCGGCGCCTACATCCGCACCCATGAGGATGACACCCGCCGCAGCTTTCTCACCCCGACGCTGAGGGAGCTGACCTACACGGCGCCCTACATGCACAACGGCGTGTTTGCGACGCTGGAAGAGGTCGTCGATTTTTATGACGCGGGCGGGGGCACCGATCCTCTGAAGGACGGGCGGCTGCAGCCTCTGGGCCTTGTGCCCTCCGAAAAGTCCGATCTCATCGCCTTTCTCGAAAGCCTCTCCGGCGAGAGTTTCGACATCGACGCCTACGTCTGGCGCGCGGACGACTTCGAGTACGAGCTGATCGACGACTGGCTCAACGTCGCGAATTGAGGGAGGCCAAGATGACCCTACGCATGACATTCTCCGCCCTCACCGTCGCATCCATGCTCCTCCCGGCCAGCGCCCAGGAGACACCCCGGCCAGAGGGTCTGGCCCCGCTCGGACCGCCGCCGGTTCCGGCGGACAATCCGATGACGCCCGAAAAGGTCGCGCTGGGGGAGAAGCTCTTCTTCGATCCGATCCTGTCGGGCAACAACGCGATGCCCTGCTCGGCCTGTCACGAGCCCACGGCGGGCTGGGCCGTGCAGGCGCCGATCAGCTTTGGCTATCCTGGGACGACCCACTGGCGCAACAGCCAGACGGTGATCAACTCCGCCTATTACAAGAAGCTCTTCTGGGCTGGGGCCAGCGGATCACTGGAACATCAGGCCCGGTCCGCCGCGCGCGGCGGTGTCGCCGGCAACGGCGAGGATGACATGATGGAGGCGCGGCTTGCCTTCGTGCCCGAGTACCGCGAAGCGTTCCGCGAGGTCTTCGGCGACGACTGGCCCAGCGTGCGCCACGCCTACATGGCCATCGCCGCCTATCAGCGGACGCTGGTTCAGACCGACACACCGTTCGACCTGTACATGCGGGGCGATGACGATGCGCTGACAGACGCGGAACAGCGCGGTCTGGAGCTCTTTGCGGGCAAAGCCAACTGCATCGCCTGTCACAACGGTCCGCTTCTCACGAACGAGGCGTATTACAACATCGGCGTCCCGCGGTACGAGGGCTGGGAGGACGACGCCCTGGCGCAGATCACCTTCCGCTTTGAGCTTTATGCAAAGGGCGTGACCGAGGAGAAGTACCGAAAGCTCAAGGACGATCCGGGCCTTTACTTCCGCACCAAGCAGGAGGCCGACATGGGCAAGTTCCGTGTCCCGAGCTTGCGCTACACCGCCTACACCTTCCCCTACATGCACAACGGGATGCTGGAAACGCTGGAGGACGTGGTTGCGTTCTACGATCAGGGGGGCGGCGAGAATGAGTTCTCCGCCAACAAGACAGCGCTGATCCAGCCCCTCGGCCTGAGCGACGCGGAAAAGGCAGACCTTGTCGTGTTTCTCGGCACGCTCTCGGGGGAGGAGATCCTGCCGGACTTTCCCGACGTGCCGGTCATGGAGCCGTTGCCGCTGGTGCAGAACTAGGCCCATGACCCTCCGCACAGGCATTTTCGGCGCAGCGACGGCCCTTGTCCTCCTGGGGCAGCCAGCTGTCGCGCAGGAGGCCCATGATGTCCATGTCGTCCATCAAGTGAGCGACCACGCGGCCGCGATCGCGCGCCACATCTTTCGCTTTGAACCCGCGATCCTGATGCTGGAGCCGGGCGACACTGTCCGGTTTCTCAACAGCGTCGGCAGCCACACGGTCATGAGCCAGGACGGGCTGTGGCCAGGGGGCGTGGAGATCGTCGATATTCGCGGAGAGCGCGAGGCCAACGTCACCTTCGACACTCCGGGCCTCTACGGCATCACCTGCGCGCGTCACGGCCGGTACGGCATGACGATGCTGATCGCGGTGGGCGACGCGGGCCTCGCGGGGGCCGAAGCATTCGATCCAACCGACTTGAAAGCAACGAGTTTGGCCAAGGAGGCCTTCTCCGCCCAAGCCAAGGCGCTGGTCGCCGAAGCCAACTGACGAGGACCTTACAATGAGCAAGGTAGACCCAAGACTACGCGCCGCGATCAATGGCGAGAACGGTGAAGCCGAGAAAGCGGG
>JBCCYI010000195.1:0-8857 GCA_039189975.1 Pseudomonadota bacterium | reverse complement strand
CCGCAGGGCTTCGAGCGTCTCTTCGGCCTCTTTCTCGTCAATCAACGCCATGGCGAACCCGACGTGGATCAGCACCCACTCGCCGACGAGATCGGCCAGGGGGCGGTCCGCCACGGGCGCGAGCGACACCTCGCGCTGTACGCCCGACACATCGGCCAACGCCATCTGCCGGCCCTCATCGGTGAGGCGGACAATCTGTCCTGGTATTCCCAAACACATCGCTTACTCCTCCACGACTTTCAGGGCATGGGGCTCGATCCCGTAGCGGTCGAGCTTGGCGCGCAGCCCGACCCGACTGAGCCCGAGTTCTGTGGCCGCGCGCGACTTGTTCCACTTCAGCCGGGTCATGGTCTCGCGCAGGATGCGCATCTCCATGATCTCGACACGGTCCTTCAGCGTGCCTTCCATCCCGCAGGGCTCATCGGCAAAGCCTTCGGTGTCGGCGATGCGGGGCACCGCCTGAAGGATGTGGCGCGAGATCAGCTCCGGCCCAAGCGTGACATCCTGCGCCTTGATGAGCATGCGCAGCACTTCGTTGCGCAGCTCAGGCAGGTTGCCCGGCCACTCGTAATTCTCCAGAAACTCCAGCGCCGGGGCGGTCATGCCTCGGATCGGCTTGCCGTGCTCCTTGGCGGCGGCATCGAGGAACTGATCCGCCAACAGAGCAATGTCCGAACTCCGGCTGCGCAAGGGGGGCAGCTCCAGCTCCGTCACAGCAAGGTGAAAATAAAGGTCGGTCCGAAAGATCCCCTGCCGGACTGCGGCGCGCAGATCGGTGTGTGCCCCGGTCAATACACGCGCATGGGTCGTCTGCGTTTCGTGCGATCCGACGGGCTGGAAGGCACCTTCGGTCAGCACACGCAGGAGCGCGATTTGCATCGACGGGGAGAGCGCATCGACGCCGTTGAGGAAGATCGTGCCCGGGTCCGCCTTTTGGAGCAGGCCAAAGCGGGTCTGCGCGGCACCTGCCGACTTGCGCAGGCCAAAGAGCTCCACGGCCAGCACATCATCCGGCAGACCCGCGCAATTGAGCTGGTAGAACGACTTGTCGGAGCGCAGCGAGCCATAGTGGATCGCGCGGGCCAGATCCGTCTTGCCGGTGCCCGCCTCGCCCGAAACCAGGATCGGCACGTCGAAGCTGGCGTATTGGCGCGCAAGCTCGATCGTGGCGTTGAGCGGCGAGTTTGCGCCTCGGATCACGGAGTCAAACCCCAGCCCCTCTTGCAGCTGCCGCCGGCGATCTTCGAGCTTCGTACTCGCCGTCGAGGAGAGGTACCGCATTTCGAGCGACATACGCTCATGGTCACGGGAGAGCTCGAACAGTCGCACCGCGTTGCGGACGGCCATGACGAGCTGATCCGGGTGCCAGGGCTTGGTGATGAACTGATAGATCCCCGCCGCGTTGATCGCCTCAATCATGTCGTTCGTCTCGGTGTAGCCGGTGACAATCATGCGCACTGTCTCGGGCCAGCGCTCGCGACAATCGGTCAGAAACTCGATCCCCGTCGTTTCTGGCATACGCTGGTCGGAGATAACCACTTGAACCCAATGCTCTTCCATCAGGTTGGCGGCCTCGCTGGCGCTGCCAGCCTCCAACACCATGAAGTCGTCTTCGAGCGCCATGCGCATTGAGGCCACGGAATGCGGCTCGTCGTCGACGACCAGGACGGTTGGAAGAGACTTGGAGACCATTATTCCGCCGCCTGCTTGATCCGCTTGGCTTGTGCCTCAGCCCGGAGCCACGCGACCCAGCGACTAAGTCCCTCACCCGTTTTTGCGGAAACACGGATGATCTCGATCAGCGGATTCACCCGCTTGAGGTTGGCCTCGTAGAGATCCAGATCGATGTCGCAATGGGGCGCGAGATCCACCTTATTGAGGAGCGCCAGGCGCGACGCAGTGAACATGTCCGGGTATTTCAGCGGCTTGTCCTCGCCCTCGGTGACAGAGAGGATCGCGACCTTTGCGTCCTCACCGAGGTCAAAGGCGGCCGGGCAGACAAGGTTGCCGACATTTTCGATAAAGAGCGTCGTGCCGTCCTCGGGCGCGAGATGGTCGAGCGCGTGGCCGACCATGTGCCCATCGAGGTGGCAGCCCTTGCCCGTGTTGACCTGGATCGCGGGCGCGCCGGTGGCGCGGATCCGGTCTGCGTCGTTCGACGTCTGCTGATCGCCCTCGATCACGGCCACCGGTCCTTCCATCGCTGCGATGGTCGCGCAAAGGAGTGTCGTTTTGCCGGATCCCGGGGAGGACACGAGATTGACCGCATAGCCGCCCATCGCGGCAAGGCGTGCGCGATTTACAGCAGCAAAGCGGTCATTCTTGCTCAGAATATCGGTTTCGATCTCGATCAGCCGCTCTTGCGACATGCCCGGCACCGCAACGCCAGCGGGCCCCTGACCGAAGTGAATGTCATTCCCATGATGGTGATGATGGCCATGGTCATGATCGTGGGACTGGCCGTGCGCGTGGTCGTGAGGCGCACCCCGATCTTCGAGCTTGCTGTCGCCGCATCCGCATACTGTGCACATCACGCCACCTCCATGTCTTTGATCCGCATTTCATCGCCGCCGTCGGGCAAAAGCTTGCCCCCCCCGCACTTCGGACAGGGATCGAGACGATCTTCGATGTCCACTGTGCTGGCACAGTCAAAACAGGTGGCACGCGCCGGCAGGTCGATCATTTCGAGCGCCGCGCCCTCGGCCTTGGAGCCGCGCATCACGACCTCCCAGGCGAACTCGAGCGCGGGCTTTTCGACGCCCGCAAACCGCCCGATCTCCAGCCGCACCTTGGTTACGCGCGCGATTTCCGGCGCGGCGGCGGCCTGATCCAAGACACGGCGGATCCCCTCGCAGAGGCTCATCTCATGCATGTCCCACCTCCCTCAGGCGCACCGGGCTGCACGGGTCCAAGATGTCCAAGACCAGTGGCCCGAGAGCAATTTTGGCGGAAGGAAGCGTCGCAAGTGAGCGATCCAGCACACCGCCATTTGCCAACAGATGATCGGTCGGCGTCATGCGGGTAAAGGCCCTCACGCGCCCATCGGCCACTTTGACACAGAGCGCATAGGCCCCCCGCGCCGCCGTTGCGACCGCGCGGCCGGCCTCCGGCGCGACGATGGGGGGAAGCGCCCCAGCCAGAGCTGCGTCGATGTCGTAGGCCCGCGCCACCGCACGCCAGAGCGGCCCTCGGCCCCACTCCGCTTCGATATGGGCCATCACAGGATGGTCTGCGTGGCGCGTCGCCACGGAGTTCTCAATCGGGGCTTCCGCCCAGACACTCGCCCGCGTGGCGAGCCCAAGCCCATCCGCCACAGCCTCTCCCGGCCCAAACGCGTCTGCGATCCGCCGCAGGACCGGCGCGACCCCAACCTCGCTGGCCAGAAAGGCATCGAAGGCGGCGGCGGAGTGCGGTGGTCGGCGGGAGGGACCGAACACCGCATCCGCGAGCACCGCCGGCGTGGTCGTCCACCCCATTGGCAGGCGCCCCGCGCTCAGGCCCAGCATGCCGGGCCATGTGACAAAGAACTTGATCAGGTGATCGCGCAGGACCTCTTGTGTTGCCGCTTCGGGTTCAACGTTACGCCCCAAGGCGGCGTCGAGGGCGGCAGCTTGCGCATCACGGCAGAGATTGAAGATACGAGGAACCAGCGCACGCACCTCATTCACCTCGCGCCCAACGCAGAGCCGGTCGATAGGCAGGCGCGGCGCGGCCTGCGCCGTCAGTCGGGTAGCGTAAGCGGCGTGGTCCAGCATCACTCAGCCTCGCCGTTCGTCGGTGCGGCTAGCCCGCCGGTCAGCACAGCGCGGCGCGTCGGCGCGGGGTCAATCGCGACGGCGTCTTCCTCGACATCGGCCTCTTCCGCCGCAGCCTCCGTCTCCCGAGCGGCGCGAATGTCGGCGGCCCGGTCTGTTTCGGCCCGATGTTCCTCCTGAAAAAGCGCCACCAACACGGCTTCGGCCACATCCACCGCGTCTTTCTGCCGGGTGAAGTCCCCCATCGGCGAGAAGAGCGAGCAGGCCTTGTAGCCCCCTGTCATCTCGCGGGTATTGTGCAGAAATTCATAGTCGCCGGAGGGGAACGCGATCACTTCCTTTTCCCCTGGCACGAGACAGGACCAATCCTCGCCGTCGGGCAGCTGGATCAGATTCATGAACCAAGGCGTGATAAGCACGCCGAGGATGACCTCCCCGCGCTTGGCAAAGCCGACCGCTTCGACCCGCAGCGCCTTGTTGCTCAAGGGGACGTCCCGCATCGTGCCGTTCCAGACCTCGGTGAAGTCCGCCACGACGCGGTCGACGATCTCCTTGACGCGCACCGCCTCGCGCAGGGCCTCGGAGCCCGGGTCCTCCAGCACCATGAATTGGGCCTTGGGCGCCTCGCAATTGGGGCAGGACCAATCCTCGGGTAGCGCCGAGAAAGGCGTGCCGGGGTCAATCTGGCGGTACTCATCGCCGTCGGCGGGGTCATAAGGCGTCCAACAGATCTTGCACTCCATGATGGCCTGATCGCTGATCTTGTCCTGGGCGCCGAGGTAGCTGCCCTCGAAGCCTGTCACGGGGCGGTTCATTGGATCGCTCCGATCACTTCGCGCAAACGTTCGGCGCTGTCGGCGATGTCCTCGGGGGCGGCCAGCGCGACCTCGGGCATGTCGGTCACCTCGAACGTGTCGAGGATGAGCGTGTCCATCGAGTTGAAGAACTGCACGCGCCAGACCCGGGGCAGCGCTGTCGCCCGCACCCGGCAATTGCCGTAGCCGCGCGAGAGGATGTCGGTCGAGCCCTGGCCGAGGCGCTCCTCCAGCCAGGCCAGATCGGCCTCGGTGTGCGGCAGGAGTGTGAGGTTGATGACATGGAGGGGGCCGGGGGCGGCGGCGCTCTTCTCCTGCAGCTCCGCGATGAGCGCCGGGGCGTTGACCACGCCGGGCGCTTTCGGCAGATCCGCCGCGCGGCGGAAGGGCTCAAAGGCGCGCGTGCGGGAGGCCTCGGGCACGGCCCCGATTTCGAGCTGGTCGAGCCCTGCCCCGGTGACGCTCCAGACACCGGCAAAGACGCTCTCCTGCACCGAAAGAGCTGGCAGCCCGCGAATTTTCATGGCCACCTCGCCTTCGCCCATCGTCTCGGCGACAAGACCGCGATTGGCCGCGTCGAGCCCGGAGAGGTCGACCACCTCGGTGCCGCCTTGTTGCGCCACTCGCTCGGCCACGTCCGCCACCTCGGCCAGAAGCGCCAGTGCGGGCCGCAGGTGGTTGGTGTCGTCGACCATGGGGATGCGCGCCTCGAAGGTGCGCATATCGCCGGGCATCTCCATGTATTCGAGCTCGCCGCCCTCTTCGGGCGCAGGTTGCGAACCAGGGCCGTAGCCGACGGGGGGCAGATGGAAGTTCTGGACCATGGGCTCGGCTCCTTATTCGGCGGCGATGGGGCGGGCGAGGAACCGCGTCATGCGGGCGATGTAATCGTCCCAGTCGCGGACCTTGGGGATACCGCCGAGGCAGGTGCCCTTGCGGTAGAGGATGAGGGACGGCGTCTTGTGCACGCCGGATTGCGTCCGCACTGCCGTCTCGATCGCGTCGTCCACAACGGCGCAGTCGAACTGGCCCTGAAAGGCCATCTGCAGCTCGGGCAGGATGATCGCGACGTCCGGCGCCTCCAGGTTCCACCGCTGCGTGCCCGGCACGAAGAGCACGTGGACCCCGGGGCGCGACACCCATGCGGTCAGGTCGTCGAGGTCGTCGAAGAGGGGCCAGCCCAGATCGTCGCTCAGACGGGTTACAAGCGGATGCGTCATGGGGTCCTCCCGTTATCCTGTTGTTTTTCCGGCGGCGTGGGTCGCTTGCAGATGGGGCGGCAGCTGCGGCGTGCGCGCGTCGAGATCAGCGAACGCGTCGCCCATGTCCCGCCCCTCCATGACCGCGCGCAGCCCGTCGAGCGCGGCCCCGATGGCCCTGGCCTCCTCGGCCGAGATCACCTCGCGCGCGCAGCCAAGGTGGCAGAGCACCCAGGCGCCGGGCTCCAGCGGACCGGTCAGCGACAGGTCGATCAGCCGGCGCTCCGCGCCCTCCAGCGCGTCTGCCGCGATGCCATCGACCCGCAGGATCTGCATGGGAACGCCGACGCACATCAGCCGCGCTCCGCTGCCGGAAAGAACCGGTCGTCGCCGGTGCGGCAGGCCTCTTCCTCGGAAGGACGGCCCTCTTCGTAGGCGGCGTGCAGGATGGCCTGATCGGCGAGATCCGGCGTGGCGGTCTGGCCCGTCGTCGAGCCGATGCCGCGCGCGTCTAGCCAGTCGACGGCGATCTCAACCGCTTCGGGAATGCGGCTTGCCACGATCTTGCGCAGCCCCCCGCCGTAGTCCTCCAGCTCCTCGGGCTGGCAGCCGATGAGGAGCAGCGTCTCGGGGCAATAGCCCATGAGCTCTGCGGTGGAGATCACGTCCTGAAACCCGGTCTGGTGCAGCGACATTTTCTTGGCGCCCATGAACCGGGGCACCTCGTCTCCCTCGACGATCTTCATCGTGCCGGGCGCGAGGCCATAGTCGACCGCATCGAAGACGACGAGAATGTCGGCCTCTTCGAGAAACGGCAGCAGGTAGAGCCCCTGTGTGCCGCCATCGAGCAGCTTGACGTTCGTGCCGAAGGCGCGTGTCGCGGCGAGATGTTCAACACACCGAACGCCAAATCCCTCATCGGCCCAAAGCACGTTTCCGATGCCGAGAATGAGCACGCGGTCCGTCATTGATTGTCCTCCCTTGGCGGCGCCAGAAACGGTGTTCTGAAGCGTGGCTGGAATCAGATTGGCCGATGCTGGATGGGATTGGATCAAAAATGACCACTCGGGCGGAGATTGACATAATTTATTGAAAATAAATAAATATACCTTGGTATGCCGCTCAAGGATCACATCATGCATGGAAGCTAAATATCCATTTTGGAAACCAAAGTGAAAGCCAGTTTACCACACAAAGAAAACGGGCGCCGAAGCGCCCGCTCAGTCCGGCCTGGATGTGGAAAGTGTCAGTCCACCCGGTCGTCCTTGAAGGTTCGCGTGCCGGAGATCATCGTCGAGACCATGGACTGTCGGCTCATGATGTCTTCGCGGATCGCCGCATAGATATGGACCATCATGAAGATCAGGATGAAGTACATCCCAAGATGGTGCACCTGGTGCAGCACCATGGAGTTGCCGACGAGGCCCAGCACCCAGCCGAAGAGCGTATCGGCCCAGGAGCCCTGCCCTAGCCCCTCAGCATACATCGCAAAGCCAGTCACGATCATGAACACCATGCCGACGGTCATGAACAGGAACATCGCCAGCTGCGCGAGCGGATTGTGCCCGACGTACTTCTTCGGCTCCGGCTCGAGGAATGCGTACCAGCGCACCTCGCGCCACACCTCGCTCCAATACCGCCGACGCCAGAACGGAAAGTAGAACATCTGGCGGCTGTGGCTGTTGCCGATAAAGGCCCAATAGATCCGACCGAAGAACCCAACGGTCATGATCATCGCCGCCGCAAAATGGGCAAATCGGATATACCCAAAGACAAACTGGTGTGTCGCCTCTGCGATCTCCATGGACGGCAGCGGCGCGCCGATCAGAAAGCCGGTTACGATGAGCACCATGATGCATGCGGCGTTCACCCAGTGCCAAAGGCGCACGGGAACTTCATAAACGTAGACAGAGGTGGCTCGCTTGATCGTTGCGCGGTCGGCATCGGTCGCGTCTCCGGTCAGCGGATTGGCGGAGTAGACGTCCAGCCGGCGGTCACGCGACTCGTATTCCTTGCTGGCCTCGACATTCATGACCGCACACGAATGGCCCAGGCGGCCACCCCTGCAGCGACAATCATGGCGAGACCTGTCCAGATCCCGGTATGCGCGGCGCTGTGCGCAGCATCTGCAACCGGCGGATGCGCGCCATGGGCCATCGCCATTGAGGGAAGAGTAGTAACGAGGATTGTTAGATTTTTCATTGGGTTATCCTCTTTCAGCGCACTTTGACTTCGGCGAGTTCCTCGCCATCGGGTGACATCACGTGGGTCGAGCAGGCCAGGCACGGGTCGAACGAGTGGAGCGTGCGCAGCACCTCCACGGGCTCTTCGGGGCGCTCCACCTTGGTGTTCATGAGGCTGGCCTCGAACGCGCCGATGTTGCCCGCCGTGTCCCGCGGCGAGCCGTTCCACGTGGTCGGAACGACGCATTGGTAGTTCTCGATGCGGCCGTCCTGCACGCGGATCCAGTGACCGAGCGCCCCGCGTGGCGCCTCGGTCGCGCCGACACCCTTGGCCTCCTTGGGCCAGGTGCTCGGATCCCACTTGGCGACGTTGGCTGTGGAGCTGTCGCCGTTGATGACGTTCTTGACCAGCTTGTCGAAGAAGCACTTCTGCAGCCGCCCGCAATACTCGCTTTCCAGCGCCCGTGCGGCGGTGCGGCCCAGCGTCGAGAAGACAGCCTCCAGCGGCAGATCCATCTCACGCAGGAGCCCGTCGACCTGGGTCTTGATGTCCTCGTGGCCCTGGGCGTAGCCAACGACGTAGCGCGCCAGCGGGCCCACCTCCATCGCGTGACCCTTCCAGCGGGGCGCCTTGATCCAGCTGTATTTTGCGGCCTCGTCGAGCTCCTGAATGTTGGTGCGGGTGCCCTTCGCGTTGGGGCCGAGCTCATACTTGGCCTCGGTCACACCATCCCAGGGATGCAGGCCCTTGCCCGGCTCACCATAGGTGTACCAGGAGTGATCGACGTATTCCTGGATTTCCTCGGGGTCGCGCAGGTCGACATCGTGGACCTCGCTGAGGTCCCCGTTGATGATCGCGCCGCGGGGCAGATAGAGCTGCTCGGGCGAGAAATCATTGGGGTGCT
>JBCCYI010000194.1:0-8874 GCA_039189975.1 Pseudomonadota bacterium | reverse complement strand
GCCGCCGCGGGGGCCACGGGCGTCGGTGCGATGTCCTGCATCGGGCGCAGACGCTCATTGCCGCGCACCACCACCTGGTCGCCGGGTGCAAGACCGGAGACCACTTCGAACCGATCTCCAAGAGCCTGCCCGATCTCGACCATGCGCGGCACGGCCTTGCCCTCCTCCGCCACGAACACACGCCACCCTCCCGGCGCTTGGATCAGCGCATCCTTCGGCACCGCCGCGACGCGGCGCGGCGCGCTGACTGGGACGTTGAGTGTCACGGATTGGCCCACAGCCGGGGGGCGCGGCGTCTCGACCACATCGAAGCGCACAGGTCGCGTACGGGTCGAAGCGAACTCAGTCGGCAGTACGGCGCGCAAACGCAGGCCGAGCGTGCCGCCCACATCCGTCTGCGCCTGGACAGGCAGATCGGGCTGCAGCGCCTCGATGAAGCGTGCGGGCACATTCGCCTCAACCTCGGCGGCACTGGCGTCCAGCAGTGTCGCGATAGCGCTGCCAGCCCCGACAAACTGTCCCTGCTCGGTCGCGACAGACAGCACAACCCCGTCGAAGGGTGCACGCACGATCGCGTTCTCCAGATCGTAACGCGCCCGTCGCAGGGCCGTCCTGGCGGCATCGACGCGGGCACGTGCCTCGGCCGCCGCCCCCAGCGCCTCCTGAAAATCGCTGACCCGGTCCTCCAGCTGTGCCTCCGCTATGGCCGCGTTGGCGCGCAGCGTCTCCGCTCTCTGAAACGCCTTCTGCGCCCGGTCGAGCCGCGCCTCGACCGTCGCGATCCCGGCCTCGGCCACGTCGACGGCGGCTTCTGCCTCTGCAAGACCGATCTCGAAGAGCTGCGTGTCCATCCGAGCGAGAATGTCGCCAGCGCGCACCGTATCCCCCACCCGGAGCGGCACATCCGCCGCCACCCCGGCCACACGGGCCGCAACCTGGCTCTCGCGTCCCGAGACGACCTGGCCAAAGACGGCGATCGTCTCCGACATCTCCGACTGGATCACGGTGTCGGTCGCGACGGCGGCCGGCCCGCCTTGGGCGGAAGCGGGCATCGGCGCCAGCAGCGCGCAGAGAAGCAAGCTCACCCAGACTGGGCTCAGCGGACGCATGGGGCTTCTCCTTTGCACGACGGGGCTTGCTGCACCAAACCTAGCTTGGCCGCGCGCATCGCCAAATGCTCTCTGTGCAAAACGCCGTGTTACTTGCAGCGCGTCCCCGCTGTGCGACGCGTCCGGGGCAGACCTGCGCTAAGTCGCGGCACCAGGAAAATCGCTCACCGCGGCCTGGCCGCATAGGCCTCCAGCGCCGCGCGCGTTTGAGCATCAAAAAGCCCTGTTGCGCCGCCCTCGTAGCCGGCTTCAGCACGCAGCTGCGCCTGCACCGCCTGCAGTGTCTCCTCGCGCTCCTGTGCCAGAATCGCTGCCAGCGACTCCAGATCTTTCCCAAACCGGGCGGCCCGCACATAAAGTTTCCCCGCCTCATCCGGGGCCGCCTCCGCCCCGAGGCCACGCGAGCGGTGCCAGGCGGCGCTCGCCATGGCTTCCGCGTTGCCCGCGTCTGCGGCGCGCGCGTACCATGCAACGGCGGCGCTGTCGTCCCGCGGGACGGCGCGGCCATGACGGTGGAACCAGCCCATCCAGTTCATCGCTGATGCGTTGCCCGCCTCTGCCGCCTGACCGTACCAGCGCAATGCCGAGGCGTCGCTCTGCGGCAGCCCGCGCCCGTAGAGGTAACTCGACCCGAGCAATGCCATGGCATCCGAGCTGCCCGCCTCTGCCGCCCGCCGGAACCAGCCATAGGCCGCATCGGCGTCGCGCGGGGTGCCCGCCCCCTCCAGGAGCATCCACCCCATCAGTTTCATGGCATCGGCTTCGCCCGCCTCGGCACCCCGGCGAAACCAGGTGACGGCCTCCGCAGCATCACGCGGTACCCCGAGCCCGTCTTGATGCAGGATCCCGATCAGCACCATTGCAGGTGCGTCGCCCGCCGCCGCGGCGTCCCGAAACAGCGCAAGCGCCGCTTCGTAGTCGCGCGCGACCCCGCGTCCGCGCAAGTGCAGGACCCCCACTTCGGTCATCGCCGCAGCGTCACCCTGTGCGGCGGCGCGTTGCAAAAGAGAGGCTGCGGTCTCGAACCGGCCAGGCATCGGGTCCTCCCGACGCAGAGCCGTAAGCCCTTCGCCCACGCGGATGAGGAAGGTGCCGTAGACACTTTGCGCCGCGGCGTCCGGGTCAAACGCGGAGGCCAAAGCGCTGCACGCCGCCGTCGCCGTATCAAGATCCGCGTCGAACCTGGACAGGCGCACAGAAGCCTTGCCCGAACGCGGTGTCAGCGCCTCCGAGAGCGTCCGGCATGTGTCCTTGGCGCTCACCGTAATCTCAACGAGGCGCTCCAATACATCTTCGGCGATCTCCTGGCAGGCAGGCGGCAAACTGTCCGAGAAGCTTTCAAGGGCTTCCGTGTCGTCCAACACCCGCAGCCCACGCCAGATTGACCTCTCCCGAACGCACGGCGCGGCCGCCTGCGGCGTCGCACGGGCGCCTTCCGTGGGGTTGGTGAGGAGCGCGATCTCTTCGCCTGACGCCTCGGACGGTGGCGCCGCTTGCTGCGCGGCCGATGCGGCTGTGGGGTGCGACGGGTCACCCGACGTGCTTGCGGCTGCGCCAACGCGCGTCGCGTCGTCCATCGCCCGACCGGCAGCGTCCCTCTCCGCCTGGCTCCCACCGATCACAGTCTCCCCGGCCCGATGGGATTGAAGCGCGGCACCGCTCGGGTTGCCGCCCGCTGCAGCCTCTCCGCCCGGCGCAGAAACAGGATTGCCGGCCCGTGGAGGGTCGACCCGTGCCACATGAGCGCTTGGCTTAACCGGCGCGGGTGCGACGGTCCGCGCCTCGGCTGGCTCGGAGCGAGAGGCTTGGGACAGTTCCAGTGTCGCCGGGGCACCGTCCGGGCCAGGAGCGGGGCGCCTCTGCGCCTCCGTCAGAACTCCCATGTCCGTCTCGCGCTGCTCGTTGCCGCTCCGCTCCGGCGCTGCGCCCGCCTGAAAAGGAGGGACCGTTTGTGTGTCCGCCAGGACCGCCACATCCGTCTCGCCCTGCTCGTCGCCGCCTGGCTCAGGCGCGGCATTTCCCTCCTGAACGGGCGCGGGCGCGACCTGGGTCAGCATGCTGAGCGGCGCGGCAGCGGGCGTTTCGGCCGGCGCGACCTGCGACGTGGAGGCGTCCTCCGGACCGTCGCCGGAGGCGTCCGTTCCCAGCAAGGCCAATGCTCCCCCAGCATCTGCCATCACAGCGGCCGGCGTTACTTCGAAACGGCCATCAAGCTGATCATAGACTGCGGGAAACTGATTGTGTCCGACCCCTCGTGCCAGCTGGATCACCTCGCTGCGCACATCCACGGCCATGTCGCGCAACCGCATCCCAGGTGTCGAGAGTTTTGGCAGGAGAGCGCGCGTGAACACCGAATTGGGATTCGCGTCGTCGGGACCGAGACTGTCGAGCGCGGATTGTCCCTCGCCCGCCGAATACATGATGAACGTCCCCTCCGGGGCCACCATCCGCGCCAGCCCGCGCCGGGTGCCGACCGAGCGCGTGCCCTGACGGGCAAAGGGGTTGTCGCGGCAGGCGTCCAGGATCAGCAAGCTGACGCGCGCGCCTTGCCGCTCCAGAGCATCCGTCACCTCGGCAACGGGGAGCGACTGACGCCGGATCGCAAGCTCGCCGCCACCGACAGGAAGCTCCACATCAGCTGGCAGCAAGTAGTTCTGGCCCTCGATTTCAACACCGTGCCCAGCGAAGTAAAAGACCACCTCATCGCCGGGCTCCACGCTCGCCGTCAGCCGTTCAAGCGAAGCGACGACCTCGGTGCCGCCGGCATCGAGAAGCACTTCGGTGACGAACCCGGCAGCCCGGAGCTGCGCGCCGACCGCTGTCGCGTCGTTCACTGCCTTTTCCAGGGTCGGGATCTTATCGTAGGCGTTGATGCCGATCACGAGCGCACGCCGCGTGTCTGCGACCGCAGGCGCAGCGGCCAGCAGCAGGCAGAGCACGGCACAAAGCCGCACCGATGAAAATGCGGTCCGAAAGAGCGACACACTCCGTCTCACGCGAACATCCCCGAACATCCCGTTACGGGAGTGTCCCCTGCCCGCCGTTGCAAAGCAAGGACGGAGTTGTTTCGGTCTGGCGCAGAGAGACCGGGTCGCTGTGGATACGCGCTGGCGCTGACGTCCGGGCGTTACACGTGTCGACAGACACCGCCCCTCTCCGGGCCAACCGTTTGAATTGACCTGACTGCGGCCGCACCGGATGATGGCACCGCAACGCGTGCCGACCCGCCGAGATCCTGCATGCCCCATCCATTCCTTGCGCGGAGACGCGGCCATGACCTTCGACCCTGCCACGCCAGACCGGTTTGCCCCACGCTTCGCCGAGGTTGCTACCTTCATGCGCGCGCCACTCGCGCGGTCTCTGGACGATATCGACATCGGCATGTTCGGTGTGCCCTATGACGGCGCGCTCACCAACAGACCGGGCGCACGACACGGCCCGCGGGACGTTCGCAACCAATCCTCGCTGATGCGCGCAATCAATCACGCAACGCGCGTCGATCCGTTTGCCCTGGCCCGCACCCGCGACCTCGGGGACGTCCCCTTCGCCAAGATGTTCGACGTGGAGGCCGCCCATGCCGACATTGAGGCCTTCGCCTGCAGGATCGTCGACGCTCGCATTACCCCGCTGGCGATTGGAGGCGACCACTCCGTCAGCCTGCCGCTTCTGCGGGCGGTCGCGCGGTCCGGCCCGGTCGCGATGATCCATGTCGATGCCCACACAGACACGTGGGACACGTTTCAAGGCTCAAAGTTCAATCACGGCGCCCCGTTCCGCAGAGCGGTGGAAGAAGGGTTGATCGACCCGACGCGTACGATCCAGATCGGCATTCGCGGCACGCAGAACCTCTCTGAAGGATGGGATTACTCCGAAGCCTCCGGCATGCGCGTGGTTTTCTGCGAAGAGGTCCACGCGCGCGGGGTCGCGGCCATCGCCGAAGAGGCGCGCATGCTTGTTGGCGATCGGCCGGTCTATCTGACGTTCGATATCGACAGCCTCGATCCCGTCTATGCCCCCGGCACCGGGACGCCCGAAATCGGTGGCCTGACCACCCATCAGGCACAGGAACTGCTGCGCGGCCTGCGCCATCTGAACTTCGTCGGGGCGGACCTTGTCGAAGTCTCGCCGCCCTTCGATCCGGGATATGTTACCGCTCTCGCCGGGGCAGCGCTGGGCTACGAGATCCTCTGCCTGCTCGCAGAAGCTCATAGCGAGAACGCCTGATTATTGAGCGCCGAAATACTCACAGACCAATAAAGGGGCGATCTTTCCGGTTTTTCGCCTAGTTTGTCGTCAGAACGCGTCACCACGCCGCGTCCTGCCTATGGTCTGGCGCGACCAGCAAGGGGAGTCCACATGAAGATCACAAGCTTTACGGCGGCTGTCGGCCTGACACTTGGCGCATTGACCACCGCATCCGAAGTCCGGGCGGATGACACGATCAGTTGCGTCTTTCCGTTCTGGTTCGGCTTCGCGCCTGTGTTTGTCGCCGACAAGAAGGGCTACTTTGCCGAAGAAGAGCTGACCGTCACCTGGGCCTTCGACAATGACCGCGCCAATGTGCTGCCCGCGCTGGAGACCGGCGCCATCGACTGCACAATGCGGACGATCGGCGAAAGCATGGCCCGCCCGCGCACGCCCGAGACGTCCGGGACGATCATCGGCACGATCGACATCTCGATCGGAGCGGATGGCGTTGTCGCGGGGCCAGGCATTGAGAGCGTCGAGGATCTTGTGGGCAAGACATTCGCTGGCGAGATCAACCATCCGGGCACCGTGCTGACGCAGTACGCACTTAACGAAAAGGGGCTTTCGATTGCCGATCTCGATATCCGCCTGATCAACACCGACGATTCCATCGCCGTGTTTGAGGACGACAGCATCGCCGCCGTCGCGACGTGGGAGCCGATGCTCAGCCAGATCGTAAAGAACACGTCGCGCGAGGGCGCCAAGGTCCTGCTCGATTCAGGCGATTACGAGGGACTGATCACTGACATCATCCTCGTGCGCACCGATGATCTGACGGAGAACCCTGCCAAATACGCCAAGTTCCTGCGCGGGATCTATCGCGCGATTGACGATTACGTTGCAGACCCAGACGACTTTATCGCCCTCTCCGCACCGGAGTTCGGCGTACCGGACGCCGAGATGAAGGAGGCGCTCGCGGGGGTGAAATACACCACCTACGAGGAGACGCTCGAATACATGCCGGGCACGGGAGACGGGAAGCTGCGCGAGGTCTTCGACAGCTTTAACGAGATCAATATCTCACTGGAGCTGCAGGACGCCCCGCTCCCCTATGCCCCGTACATCGATGGCTCGATCCTTGAAGGGCTCTTTGACGGCCACACGCGCTAACGTTGCATGTGGTCCTTTCGCAAGCCAATTCCCCGCCGGCAGGAGGTGATCCTCGGGCTGGCGGGGCTCTTTGTTTTTCTGGCCGCCTGGCAGGCAACGGCCATGTCCGGCCTGATCCGCGAGCAGTTCCTGCCCGCCCCCTGGGCCGTGGTGGAAGCGTTCTTCGGCCTCTTTACGGAGCGCAACTTTGCCGCCGACATTGTGATCTCGGTCGGCCGCGTCTGGTACGCGTTCTTTTTGGCGGTGATCGTCGCTCTGCCCCTGGGCCTGCTGATGGCGTGCTACCGGTCCGTGGGAGCGTTTTTTGAGCCCTTCATCGACTTTGTCCGCTATCTGCCGGTGCCTGCTCTGGTGCCGCTCCTGATCATCTGGTTCGGCGTTGGAGAGGCCTCCAAAATCGCGGTTCTGTGGATGGGCACGTTCTTTCAATTGGTGCTGCTGATTACCGACGACACCAAGCGGGTGCCGTCAGAGTACGTCGAATCCGGGTTCACGTTCGGGGCCAACCAGTGGCAGGTGATGCGCGACATCGTCGTGCCCGCCGCGCTGCCCAACATCGTCGACAACCTGCGGATCACGCTGGGCTGGTGCTGGACCTACCTGATCATCGCCGAAATCGTCGCCGCGTCGTCGGGCATCGGCCATGTGATCTGGTCGCTACGCCGGTTCGTCAAGACGCCTGAGGTGATGGCGGGGATCGTCGCGATCGGTATCATCGGGCTTCTGACCGACCAGGCGTTCCGCTACGTGCATCGCCGCGCGTTCGCCAACCAGGGACGCTGAGCCATGGCCTATCTCACCATTGATCGGGTCGCCAAGACGTTTGGCGAGGGCGATGGCGCAGTTGAAGCCGTCACCCCGGTGTCGCTGGGGATCGACAGGGGAGCCTTTGTCGTCTTCCTCGGGCCCTCGGGCTGCGGCAAGACCACGCTGATGCGGATCGTCGGCGGGCTCGAGAGCCCGACCTCTGGCGCGATCACGCTCGACGGAGAGCCGCTGGCCGGACCAGATCGACGCCGCGGGATGGTGTTCCAGTCCTACGCTGCGTTTCCCTGGCTTACGGTGGAGGGCAACATCCGCCTCGCTCTGCGCTACCGCTCCGGCCTCGACCGGGCAGAGCGCTCGCACATCGTGCGCACGCTTATCGCGCTTGTCGGACTGACCGGCTTTGAGGCGTCCTACCCCAACCAGATCTCAGGCGGCATGCGACAGCGCGTGGCTATCGCCCGCACCCTCGCCGCAGATCCGGACGTCTTGCTGATGGACGAGCCCTTCGGCGCGCTCGACGCCCTGACGCGCGAACACCTTCAGACGCAGCTCACCCGCATCCATCGCGAGGCGCACAAGACCACGATCTTCGTCACCCACGATGTCGATGAAGCGCTGCTCCTGGCCGACCGCGTGATCGTGTTTTCAAGCCGGCCCGCGCGGATCGTCGAGGACCTGGATGTCGGGGCGCAGCTCGGCCCTGACCGCGATCAGGACGTGCGCGACAGGGCGGACTTCATCGCGCTGCGCCGCCATGTCCAAGAGCGCCTGCGCGCGGAATACGCGGCGCCGGAGAGGGCCCATGCCTGATTTCACGGGCCAATCCGTATTGATCACCGGGGGCAACATGGGCCTGGGCGCCGGGGTGGCGCGCGGGTTTATCGCAGCGGGCGCATCGGTCACGATCACAGGGCTCGAGGAGAGCACGCCAGAGGTCGCTGCGGCCTGGAGCGCCGAATTCGGTCGGCCTGTGGCAGGCATCGCCTGTGACATCACCGATCCGGGCGCAGTGGCCGGGTTGGTCGCGGCCTGCCCACCGCTCGACGTGCTCGTCAACAACGCCGGGCTGGAACTGATCACGCCGATTGCGGATCACGACCCGGCGGTCGACGAGACCTTCCGCCGGATCATTGAGATCAACGTCATTGGCACTTTCTCCGTCATCCGCGCCGCATTGCCCAAATTGAGGGACGGCGCGCGAATCGTGAATACGGCATCTATGTGGGGCAAGACCGCAGTCGCGGAGTTCTCCGCCTATTGCGCCAGCAAACACGCCGTCATCGGCCTCACCCGAAACGGCGCGCGCGCCTACGCGGGCGAAGGGATACGGGTGAACGCCATATGTCCTGGTCAGATCGAGACAGACATGGTGCGCGCGGTGGAGGCGGATGCCGACCCGGAAAATGCCGCCAAGGCGCGCGCCGCTATTGTCGCAGCGATCCCCGCCGGACGCTATGGTCAGCCTGAGGAAGTGGCCGCCCTCAGTGCTTTTCTTGCCGGTGACGAGGGCGCGTGTCATTGCATCAACTCCCCACGGTCCACGGTGAAGCTCTGCCCGGTGATGTTGCGGGCGGCAGGGCTGGCGAGGAAGAGATAGGTCTCGGCCATGTCCTCGGGCTCCATCAGGCCGGGGAAGGCT
>JBCCYI010000193.1:0-8879 GCA_039189975.1 Pseudomonadota bacterium | reverse complement strand
GGACCGGCCCGCTCGGCCCACCACATCGCCTAGAAACAGCAATCTCATGGGTCGGGCCTAGTTCAGCCGCGGCGTAACGGCAAGGGTTTGCCGCTGGATCGTTTCGCGCAGGGCAGCGTGCCGCGACACATTCCAGACAAGCCGGCGATGCCAGCGGGACACGCTATCGTAACGTACCTGTCTCCGTCACGATCTCGTCGAGCGGCTGGTCGGTCGGCTCCAGTGGCAAACGCTCCACACCCTGCGCGGCATAGGCCAACCCGATGGCGCGGACGTGACCTGACACCCGGAGCCGCTCCAGCGTGCGGTCGTAGAACCCGCCGCCATAGCCGAGCCGATAAAGTCCGGCGTCGAAGGCCACCATGGGTACGATCAGATAGTTGGGAACGAGCTCAGCGCCCGCCGCCGGGACCATCACGCGAAACGGCCCTTCCACCAGCGCGCATCCGGGCGACCATTGCCGGAAAGTAAGCGGCTGGCCCGGCCCCTCAACCACCGGCACGCACAAGCGGTTCGCTGGCGCGAGCGCCTCCATGGCGGGCAGAGGGTCGGCCTCAGTCCGGATCGGCAGATACCCCGCGATGACCTGTCCCGCGACACCGTCCAACGCGGCGGCGAGCGCCCCGGACGCGGCTTCCCTGTGCCGCGCATGCGCCGCCTTGCGCCGGGCAAAGGCGGCGCCGCGAGCTTCGGCTTTTGCCGCCGCGAGATCTGCTGGACCCGTCATAAAAGCACCCATACGCCGAGCCCGAGAAAGGCGAAAAAGCCCACGACATCCGTCACCGTCGTCACGAAGGTGCCAGAGGCCAGGGCGGGGTCGACGCCGGCCTTCTCAAGCACCACGGGGATCAGGATCCCCGCAATCGCCGCGGCCGCGAGGTTGATGATCATCGCCGCTGCGATCACGCCTCCCAGGCGCGGGTCGGCAAACCACAGGATCGCAATGAGCCCCATCACTATGGCGAACACCGCCCCATTGAGAACGCCCACCGCAATCTCTCGCCCCACCACGCGGCGCAGGTTCGCGCCGGTCAGGTCTTTGGTCGCAAGCGCGCGCACTGCCACCGTGAGCGACTGGGTCCCCGCGTTGCCACCCATTGACGCCACGATGGGCATGAGGATCGCCAGGGCCACGATCTGTGCCAGCGCCTCGTCGAAGAGCCCGATCACGAGCGAGGCGAGGATCGCTGTCCCCAAGTTGACCGCAAGCCACGGCAGCCGCCGCCGCAGCGTGTCGCGCACACTGTCGGACAGGGAGCTCTCGTCGGACACGCCCGCCAGGCGCAGGATGTCCTCCTCGTGCTCTTCGTCGAGAACAGCCATGGCATCGTCGATGGTAATCGCACCGACGAGGCGCTCGTCGTCATCGACCACGGGCAGCGTGATCAGGTGATACTGATTGAACGCGTAGGCAACGTCGGTTTCGGATTGTTCAACCGGTACCGTGCGAAACGAAGGCTCCGTGATGTCACGCAGGGGCACGTCGCGGTTCGATGTCAGGATGCGCGAGAGCATCGCATAGCCCACCGGCCGCATCTTCGGGTCGACCAGCACCACGTGGTAGAATTGCTCGGGCAGGTGTACGTCGTCGCCGCGGCGCAACGCGTCGATCGCATCGCCCACGGTCCAATGCTCGGGCGCACGCACGACCTCGCGCTGCATCAAGCGGCCGGCGGAGTATTCTGGATAGGACAGCGCCTCGCGAATCACCATCTGGCGTGCCGGCGTCAGCGCGCCCAGCAGGCGGGACTGCTCCTCCGGGTCTAGATCCTCGATCAGGTCGACGACGTCGTCGCTGTCGAGATCACGCACCGCTTCGCCCAGAATATCGGGTGGCAGAGCTTCGATCACATCAGCCCGAACCGAGTCTTCGAGCTCGGACAGGACTTCGCCGTCGATCTCCGCCCCCCATAGCGTCAGCAAGCGGCTCCGCTGCGCCTCAGCGAGCTGCTCCATGAGGTCGGCAACATCGGCCGGGTGCAAGCCATCAAGGAGTGCCCCCAGCCGGCGCGCATCTCCGTCCTCGATGGCGGTCAGGATCTGATCGACCGTGTCGCCCGGGAGCACGTAGGCATCCGCATCTTTCGGATCGGGCGCGTCGGCTTGGGGCGGAGAGGCGCGTGTCGCGCTCAGCGGGTCGTCATGATCGGCGGGCATGCCCGTCTCCTCTCTGCCGGTGGAGCGAAGATAAGCGGGCGCCGCAGGGACGCAACCGGCTTGGCGTGGATTTACCCACCCCGCCCGGCCTCATAAGGTGCGCCCATGACAGACAGGACGCTGCTTCTCGGCCAGACCCTTCGGTTCCGCTCCTCGCCCTTTGACGCTGCGGTGGCGGACGCGGTGCAGTACGACCGTTGTGGCGCCGTCCTGATCGAGAGCGGTAAAATCCGGGCCGTGGGGCCCGCTGACGATCTTCAGAACCGTTTTCCGGACGCGCCCCGCATCAACTATGGTGAAGGGCTGATCCTTCCCGGCTTCGTCGATGCGCACGCGCATTATCCCCAGACCGGCATGATCGCGAGCTGGGGCAAGCGCCTCATCGACTGGCTCGAGATCTACACCTTTCCCGAGGAGATGCGCTTTGCCGATCCGGCTTATGCGCAAGCGCAGGCGGAAACCTATCTCGATCTCCTCCTCGCCCACGGGACAACGTCCGTCGCCAGCTTCTGCACGATCCATCCCGCCTCAGTGGACGCATTCTTCGAGGCCGCCGCGGCGCGGGATATGGCCGTTACAGCGGGGCGCACCTGTATGGACCGCAACGCTCCCGACGGCCTGCGTGACACAGCCAAGGCCGCCCATGACGAGAGCGCGGCCCTCCTTGCGCGCTGGCACGGCGTCGGGCGCGCGCGCTACGCGATCACGCCGCGCTTCACGCCAACCTCAACACCGGAGCAGCTCGAAGCACTCGGAGCGCTCTGGGCGGCCAATCCCACCTGTGCGCTGCAAACCCACCTGAGCGAACAGACCGACGAGGTCGCTTGGGTGGACACATTACACCCTGAGTCCCGCGACTACCTCGACACCTACGAGCGTCATGGGCTGATCGGTCCCGGCGCTCTCTTCGGTCACGCGATCTGGCTGACGGAGCGCGAGCGTGCACGCCTTGTGGAAACGGGTGCGGCTGTGGTGCATTGCCCGACGTCCAACACGTTCATCGGATCCGGCCTTTTCGACACGGCGCGGGCCGTGCGAGAGGGGATGTCCGTGGGTCTGGCAACGGACACCGGCGGTGGATCCTCCTTTTCGATGCTGCGCACTATGGCTGCGGCCTATGAAATCGGGCAGCTCTCGGGGACGGCCCTGCACCCCGCACAGCTTTTGTGGCTGGCGACCGAAGGCTCCGCCCAGGCCCTGCGTCGCGATGATGAGATCGGGACCCTGTCGGAAGGGTCGGTCGCGGATCTCGTCGTGCTCGACCTTGCCTCCACCCCGGCCATCTCGCAACGCAGCGGCCGCGCCGAAGACATCTGGGAAGCGGTCTTTCCGACGATCATGATGGGAGATGACCGCGCGGTCACGGCGACTTGGCTCGCCGGCCGGCGTCACGTGGCTGCTGCGCTCTAGGCCCCGGTTCCGCCAACGGCCGCCCTCGTATCGTCAAACCGCGACACGAGCCGGGCGGCGCGCCCATTCCAAGAAAGGGGCTTGCCGAGATCAGTCTAGGCCGCGTTGAGCAGCTCCAACGCCGCTTGATGGATTTGCGGGTTCGCGGCCGCCAGTACCCTGCCGCCCCCATCGGCGCGGCCCCCTTCCCAATCGGTCACGATCCCGCCTGCGGCCTCAATCACCGCAATCGGCGCGCACACGTCATAGGCCTGGAGCCCGGCCTCCACGACTAGGTCCACGCACCCAGCCGCCACCAAACCGTAGGCATAGCAATCCATCCCATACCGGGTGAGCCGTGCAGCCTGGGAGACGCGCTGAAACGCCGCCCGTTCCTCATCGGACCCCACCTCGGGAAAGGTGGAGCAAAGCAACGCATCTTCCATAACCGTTCCACGCCGCGTGCCAAGCGGCTCCGTGCCAGAGGCGCGCCGAATATCCGCTCGTCCCGGGCCTCCGTACCACCGCTCGCCCGTAAAGGGCTGGTCGATGAGGCCAAGCAACGGCCCATCGTCATCGCATAACGCTATGAGCGTGCCCCATGTTGGCGCGCCGATCATATACGCGCGCGTCCCGTCGATGGGGTCGAGCACCCATGTCAGCCCGGATGCGCCCTCCACCCGGTCAAGCTCTTCGCCCAGGATCCCGTCGCGGGGCCGCGCGCGCTCCAAGACGGCCCGCATTGCGGCTTCTGCCGCGCGGTCTGCTTGTGTCACAGGGTCAAATGTCCCGGCCGTGGCTTGCTTGTTGGCAATATCCAGGGCCGCGGACCGAAAATGCGCCAGCGTCTCGAGCGCCGCCGCATCTGCCAAAGTGTCTGCGATCTCGAAGAGGTCGCGCGTATCTATCTCCGCCAAACGCTCGTCCGATATGCGCATGCCCGGTCCCGCCCCCAGCTCACTCTGTGTTCTGGGGACCAATCGCAGTTTTTGGCGCCGGTCAACTCCATCCCGTCATGCGCGGGGGTGGAAAGTCAGGGCGTTTCTTCGTCGTCGCGCTCTCAGGCTGCGTCACTCAGGACGCGCGCCAGATCGAACAGCCGACGCCGCTGGTGCTCTGGGATCGCATAGTAGGAGCGGACGAGTTCCATCGCCTCCTTGTCCGCCATCATATCGCGTTGGGCCTCGGTTTCGGCGCCATCGGCGTCGAGGCCTTCGAAGAAAAAGGCGACCGGGACGCTCAACGCATCGGCGATGTCCCAAAGGCGGGACGCGCTCACGCGGTTCATCCCGGTTTCATACTTCTGGATCTGCTGGAACTTAATGCCCACACGCTCCGCGAGCTGTTGTTGTGTCATTCCGACCATCCACCGCCGGTGACGCACTCTTTTTCCGACATGAACATCTACTGGATGGGACATGGTTTCTCCCTAAGGTTCTATGCCTACTACGTAGCAAGTTGCGTGCCAAAGTCGACAGGACGCAAGATCAATTCGACGCGATGACTCAGTCTCTTTAATTTCGGCCACTTGAACGGGAAGGCGACCGCGAACGGCGGATCTACACACACGCAAACAAACACTCACCTTACGATTGTGCACCACAACACCCGAGAAGTTGCATTTTGCGAATTTTACGGGCGCAAACTTTGCATCTTGCGAAGATCCCGATCCACCAATTGCAAGTGGCGTGTCAGAACGGCATCGCATAAAAGTGCATTTAGGATGATAGCACAAAAATCAACGCAGTGGCAGGCCTTGTCTGCCGGGGCGCCGCTCGAACGGCAGAGCGTCCCGATCCGCGATCCGAAGGCCCGGGAGGTCCGGATCCGCGTGGCGGCCTGCGGTCTCAACTTTGCCGACACGCTCATGTTGGCCGGGCGCTATCAGGAACAGCCGCAACCTCCAATTGTCCCGGGCATGGAGATTTCGGGCTGGATCGACGCCCTCGGGCCTCAGGTCGCTGGCCTGGCACAGGGCGCGCGCGTTGCCGTCTTTGCCGGCAGCGGCGGGCTTGCAGACTACGTTTATGCCCCTGCCGAGGCCTGCGTGCTCCTGCCAGACTCCGTAGATCTTGACGCCGGCGCCGCGTTCCAGGTTGTCTATGGCACCGCGCATCTGGCGCTTTGGCATCGCGCGCGACTGCGCCACGGCGAACGGCTCGTCGTAACAGGGGCGGCCGGCGGGACGGGATTGGCCAGTGTCCAGGTCGGCGCGCTCCTGGGCGCAGAGGTCGTTGCCATTGCCCGCGGGCCGGAGAAGCTGCGCCTCGCCCAAAAGGCCGGAGCGACTCACCTCATAGATGCCGCGGCACCCGATTTGCGCGCACAGATTCAAGCGCTGGGCGGGGCCGACGTTGCAATCGACACCGTGGGCACCCCCCTTTGGGACGCCCTTCTGCGCAGCGCCAATCCCGAAGCACGTCTCTTCCCCCTCGGATTCGCCGGTGGAGAGGTGCCCCAGATTAAGGCCAACCATCTCCTGGTGAAGAACCTCAGCGTCTACGGTTTCTACTGGGGCGGATACCGTCACTTCGCGCCCGGCGTCTTTCGGGACAGCCTCGCGCATGTCCTGGACTGGATCGCGACGGGAGCACTCGACGTCCGAATTGGCGCGCGCGTCCCGTTCGACCGCGCAGACGAGGGGCTCGACATGATCCGCAACCGTCAGGCACGGGGCAAGATCGTCGTGACACTACCGGTGGAGGGCTTCAGCCGCGGTCGCTCCCACGCGTAATCTCGACTCGTTTTTGCGCTCCTGCTCACGACAGCCCCCGCCCCGCACACAGCGGCGTCCAATGGCCCCCGAATGGGGTCAGGCAGCGAGCCGCTTTTCGCCGCGATAGACATGCCGGATCAGATCCGCCAGCGCCTGCTCCGCCGGGCCCTGCGCCAGATCCGACACGTAGAGGTTGATGCAATAGGTCCGCAAATCAGGGAGCGCGCCGCCATGCGGGACAGCTTCGGTTTGCGGCGGTTCCGACCCTTCCAGCACCGCCGTAACGGCCATGTCGGCGCTGACCGTAGCTTCGATCGTCCGGCCACTGTCGGACTCGACGGCCATCTCCCAAGTGGTCGCCGCCTGCTCCAGCTGACGCAGCGCGGCCGTGCGGAAGACGCAGTGACGCTCGAACGCAAGACGCAACGGCCGCTTTCGCCACACTTGCCCGCCCGGGGCTCCGATCCAAACGAGCGGCCGACGCACGAGCGTCTCGCCCCCGGGCTCGACCGCCTCCTCCGTGGTCAGGATCATCGCGCAGGCGCCTCGGGCAAATGTGTCGCGCAGGTTAGTCGTCCAGGACGACAGCAGGTTCACCCGCATCCGGGGATAGTCCGCCGCAAAGCGCCGCAAAACCTGAGGGATAAACGGATAGACGATGTCATGCGGGACGCCGAGAGTGATTTCCCCTTCGTACTCGCGCGCCGTCATCCGGCCAACCACTTCGTCGTTCAACGCCAGAATGCGCCGCGCATAGGACAGGAGTTGGTCCCCTTCCGCCGTCAGCGAGACACCGCGCCCCGAGCGATCGAAGAGCGCCAGCCCGAGGCTCTCTTCCAGACGCTTCATCTGCATCGACACCGCGGATTGGGTCAGATTCAGCCCACTGGCCGCCCGCGTGACGCCTCCCGTCTGGGCCACGGCCACAAAAGACCTCAGGGCCGTCATGTCTAAGTTTCTACGCATCAGGCCTCCATCACGTTTGGTGATTCATCACTTCAAAATCATTCGTTTTACATATTGCCCGAAACACCCCAGATAGATCAAGCATGTTGATTGAATGAGAGACCATCACAAGCAATTCGAAACAATCGCTGCATCGCAGCAGACAGGAGATACCGATGACCACCCGCATCCACAGCGCCCCCGCGACCTTTATGCCTTCCGTTCGCCGGACGTCGATCTTTGCTCAGATCAAAGCGCTCATGGGACTGGCGCGGCAGCGTCAGGCTCTTGCAAACCTGGATGACCGCGCCCTGCGCGACATTGGTCTGACGCGCCAAGAGGCTGTCGGCGAAGCGCAGCGCCCGGTTTGGGATGTCCCGCATCACTGGTCGCGCTAGGGCTTCGAGCGCGCCGACGCACGCGCCCAAAATGTGAGCCCGACGCCCCCCTCGCCATCGGCAGGGAGGCGCAGCATAGCACCGAAAGCGGCCATGCTGCGCCCCGGCCGGTGGCGTGCTCACGGCACCCACGCCAAGAACGCCACGATATGATGCATCGTGGATGCGTGTTTTGGCAATCCAACGCTTGAAACAGCGCCGCCATTTCCCAATATTACGTCGGTAAGCGCTCCGCCACAGCCGGCGGGCCTGTTCGCTTGGGCAGGATTGCGCGGATGGATATGGAGGTTTGAATGGCTGACTATCAGACGGCGCGGCAAGCCGGATACGCCGGCGTCCGCACCGCAGAGATCGACGAGGGCCTGCGCGCTCATATGAGCAAGGTCTACGGCACAATGTCCGTGGGCATGCTCATCACGGGAGCTGCGGCTTGGGCCATCTCTGGGCTCGCTGTCAACGATGACGGCACGCTCACTGGTCTGGGTATGGCGATCTACGCATCGCCGCTTCAGTGGGTGATCATGTTCGCACCGCTGATCTTCGTCTTCGGCCTCGCCGCAATGATCAACCGGATGTCGGCCGCGACCGCCCAGCTGACGTTCTACGTCTATGCAGCCGTGATGGGGCTGTCGCTCAGCTCGATCTTCCTCGTCTACACGACCTATTCGATCACACAGATCTTCCTGATCACAGCGATCGCCTTCGCCGGCCTGTCGCTTTGGGGCTACACGACAAAGAAGGACATCTCCGGCTGGGGTTCGTTCCTCATCATGGGTGTGATCGGCCTCGTGGTCGCCTCGATCGTGAACATCTTCCTCGCCTCCCCGGCGATCATGTTCGCCGTGTCGGCCCTGGGCGTGCTGATCTTCGCAGGCCTCACGGCCTATGACACACAGCGCATCAAGAACGAGTACGTCCAGTTCGCCATGATGGGCGACCAGGAGTGGCTCGGCAAAGCGGCTATCATGGGCGCGCTGTCGCTCTACATCAACTTCATCAACATGTTCATCATGTTGCTGAGCCTTTTCGGCCAACGCGAGTGATCGTCGCCTAGAAAACCACAAAGAGGCCGGGCCATTGCCCGGCCTTTTTCGTTTGGCGGCGCGCGCATCCCCTTTGGTGGTTTGATAGCAGACGGCGTTGCCGGCCCGCCAGAAACGCTCTGTTGCGATGCAACGGCCCCTTTAGGCCGGACGCACCATACGCACGGCGGGAAACACGATTGCCTCGCGCAACCGGATACGGACCGGGCCGATTTCGACAAACCCGAGCGC
>JBCCYI010000192.1:0-8900 GCA_039189975.1 Pseudomonadota bacterium | reverse complement strand
CCGCCCCGCCAAGCGAATAGCCCGCCATCTCCTGCGCGATCTGCATCACCTGTTCCTGGTAGACGATGATGCCCTGCGTCTCGTCGAGGATGTGATCGATCAGCGGATGCAGACGGTCGCGCTCGGAGATGCCGTTCTTGACCTCGCAATATTTCGGGATGTTCTCCATCGGGCCGGGCCGGTAGAGCGCCACGAGCGCGACGATGTCCTCGATGCAAGTGGGCTTCATGCGCCGAAGCGCATCCATCATGCCCGTGCTTTCCACCTGGAACACTGCGACAGTTTTGGCCGAGGCGTAGAGCTTGTAGCTCGCCTCATCGTCGAGCGGGATTTGCCCGATGTCGTTCTCGGTGCCGGGCTTAGGGATGTAGAGCTCGGTGCCGTCTGGCGCGATGTGGAGCGGGCGGCCTTGGCCTGCGATGAGATCGAGCGCGTTCTGGATGACGGTGAGCGTCTTCAGGCCCAGAAAGTCGAACTTCACGAGCCCTGCCTGCTCGACCCATTTCATGTTGAACTGGGTGGCGGGCATGTCCGAGCGCGGGTCCTGGTAGAGCGGGACGAGCGCGTCGAGAGGACGGTCCCCGATCACCACGCCCGCGGCGTGCGTGGAGGCGTTGCGCAGCAAGCCTTCGACCTGCTGACCGTAACGCAAGAGCCGCTCCACCGTCTCGTCTCGGGCCTCTTCCCTTAGGCGCGGCTCATCGGCCAGCGCCTTCTCGATCGAGACGGGTTTGACGCCCTCGACGGGGATCAGCTTGGAGAGCCGGTCGACCTGACCGAAGGGCAGTTGCAGCACGCGGCCGACGTCGCGCACCGCGGCCTTCGAGAGCAGCGCGCCAAAGGTGATGATCTGTCCGACCTTATCGCGGCCATACTTCTCTTGCACATATCGAATAACTTCTTCGCGCCGGTCCATGCAGAAGTCGATGTCGAAGTCCGGCATCGACACGCGCTCGGGGTTCAAAAATCGCTCGAAGAGCAGGCTGTAACGCAATGGATCCAAATCGGTAATTGTGAGCGCATAGGCCACGAGGGAGCCCGCGCCGGAGCCACGACCGGGGCCGACGGGGATGTCGCGCTCCTTGGCCCATTTGATGAAATCGGACACGATGAGGAAATAGCCCGGAAAGCCCATTCCCTCGATGATGCCAAGCTCAAACTCCAGCCGAGCTTCGTAGTCCGCGACGCTGGCGGCATGCGGAATGACGTCGAGCCGCGCCTTGAGGCCGTCTTGCGCCTGGCGTCGCAATTCCTGCACCTCGTCATCCGCGAAGCGCGGCAGGATCGGGTCGCGCTTGTGGGCGCGCACGTGGCAGCGGCGCGCGATCTCGACGGTGTTTTCCAGCGCCTCGGGCAGATCGGCGAAGAGGGTCGCCATCTCCTCCGGTGTCTTGAGGAAGTGCTGCGGGGTGAGCGTCCGCCGTGGGGACGACTGGTCCACATAGGCGCCCTCGGCGATGCAGATCAGCGCATCATGGGCCTCGTACATCTCGCCGGCAGGAAAGTAGACATCGTTGGTCGCGACCAGGGGCAGATCCTGCGCATAGGCGATATCAATCAGGCCCGGCTCGGACAGGCGCTCCGCCTCGGGCAGGCCACCGTCGATCGGGTGGCGCTGGAGCTCGATGTAGAGGCGGTTGGGATAGGTCTGCGCAAGGGTGCGCGCCAGGGCCGCGGCCTTTTGTGTCTGACCGTCCCGCAACAAGCGGCCGAGCGGGCCATCGGGCCCGCCAGTGAGGCAGAGAATGCCGGCGTTGTAGGTCGTCAACTCATCGAGCGTTACATGGGGCAGTTGCCCGTCACCTCGCAGATAGAGGCAGCTTTGCAGCTTCATCAGATGGGCGTAGCCGGTCTCGTCCTGCGCGAGCAGCACGATCGGGGCGGGTGCCACCGGCTTTTCTCCAGGCGCAGCAGGCTGGTAAGCCATGTCGATCTGAACGCCCATGATCGGCTGGATGCCGGCCTTTGACGCACCTTCCGCAAACTCCAGAGCGGCGAACATGTTGTTGGTGTCCGTAACCGCCACCGCTGGCATGGTCATCTTGGCCGCCATCGCAGGCAGCTTCTTCAGTCGAATCGCACCTTCGAGCAGGGAGTACTCGCTGTGCAGACGCAGGTGAATGAATCGGGGAGCTTTGGCCATGCGCTAAATCTAGCGGTTGTGCAGTGAGTCTGCCACAATCCTTTCGACATTCGCAGGCTCGGCGCTGGTCCGGGAAGGCTTGTTAAGCTGTAGCTGCGTCAAAGATCGCGTCGATCAGCGCTTGTGTGCCACGGCTGAACTCCAGCGGAACGGGGTAGGGGGCGCCGGTGCGCAGCGAGTGTCCGAAGGCCTCGACCTGGTGGACGTATTGAAAGTCCGTGTGAAATGCAAACGTCTGCGCCTCTTTGTTCGGCCGCAACAGGTGAACCTGCGCAGGGCCAAAGTCTACGGCGTTGAACGGGGCAGAGACGCGAAGCACACCGCTCGTGCCGTGAAACGTCATCTCCTGCCAGAGATGCGCGCGGGTGCCGACATAGAAGCGAAACGGGACTGTCCCGAAGTGGCATGTCGCATCGACGAAGGTGTCCACGCCCTCCTCCCACCGTACATCCACCCGGTCCACGACAGGCTCCGCGCCCATGATAAAACGCGCCGCACCAATGGGGTAGACACCTATGTCCCGCAGGCCGCCGCCACCGGTCTCCGCGCGGTTGCGGATGTTTGCCATGTCGCGGTTATCGTAGGTGAAGGCCCCGCAGATCTGCACAAGCTCCCCGATGGCGCCCTCCGCAACAAGCTGCTTGGCGCGGTGCCACTGGGGATGATGCAGGATCATAAAAGCTTCCGCGGCTAGGCAGCCCGACGCATCGCGCGCCGCGATGAGCTGGTCGACTTCGGCGACGGACATTCCCACGGGCTTTTCAGTCAGAACCGGTTTGCCCGCGGCCAGCGCCTTTTCGGTCCACGTCACATGAATGTGGTTGGGCAGGGGAATGTAGACGGCGTCGATCTCGGGGTCGGCGAGCAAGGCGTCATAGCTGTCGTGCAGACGGAGCTCTGGGAAGAGGTCCTGAAATGCGGCTCCCTTCGCCGTGCTCGACGTCGCCAAAGCCGCAAGCGTTGCATTCCGCGCAAGGTGAATGGCCGGACCCATTTGCGTCTTGGCGAAGTTTGCCGCGCCCAAGATGCCCCACCGGATTGTCTCTGTCATGGCGTCCCCCTTTGCGGGAACGCGCTAACATGTGTGGCCCCAAACGAACAGACCCGCTCCAATGGGCGGGCCTGCAACAATCAGTGTTTCGCGTCGATCAGTTGGTGCATTCGACAACGGTCTCGACCACTTCGACACCCCGTCGGGTGCGCCGGGTGCAGACGCGCTCTTCGACCTCTTGGGCCACCTCTTCTTCTTCAAACTTCGCGATCGTGACGGTATCCGCCTCAACATCGCCCACGACGGGCACGTCGTCCTCGGCGCCCACCAGGCTCAGCGATAGGCGCCCCGTCGACTGCGCCTGAGCCAAAACGGCGACCTGCTGCGGTGTCACCTCGACGGTCACAGTGCGGGCGACGACAGGCCCAAAGCGCTCGGTGTCGGCGATCTGGTCGACGGCGATGATCGGGATCTTCGTCTCGATCAGGCGCGTGATTTCGTCACCGAGCGCGGTCTGGTTGCCGCCGTTGCCCGTCCAATAGACGTCGACCCGATCCCCCGGGCGGAGAAAGCCGGACACACCGGAGCTGACATCCACCCGGATCGCAAAGGCGCGCATGCCCGCGGTCAGGCGCGAGGTGAGGCCCGCGTCGGCACCGGGCTCGGTTACTTTGACGCCGATCACGGGCTCAAAGGGCTCAAACCGGCGCACGACGTACCGCGGCTCAGCACCTTCGGGGAAAAGTTCGGCAAGATCGGTGAATGCGCCTTCCGGTACGGCGTCGGCCTGCCATGCGATCAGGCGGACGTTTTCTTCGCGAAGCACTTCGCCATACGCTTTGCCCTCCGTCACGACGGCGATACGCGTCAACTCGGGGAACTTTGCTTTCTCTGCTTCGAGCCGTTCGACTTCCGCCGCCATGTTCGCAAGAAATCCCTGCGCCATGTAGACAGCAAAGCCGGCAAGTCCGATGCCGGCGACGAGAACAAGGGCAAACACTGCGCGCATTCGATAACCTTCCTTTAGATGCCAGTGAGGGCGCTGCAAGCGGCACTCTCTCGCTGGCCGGGACCTGGATCATATCAGAGATATTGTTTCCAAATTCCCCATCTATTGCGGCGAAAGCATGGCAGAGGCGCGGTGCTTGTTTGCCCTGTCAGGAAGATCGCAGGGCTTGCAGCGGAGGACCCGCGCGAGCTGCGCGCCGGACTGTGCAACCCTCGGGATCTGCTCGGTGTGATGAAACGTGCCTGGTCCGGGCCGACGTGGCCGACGTCCAGGCCCGAGCCCCGAAAGATCGCGTCAGTCGAATGTGGTGGAGATCGTGAATTGTTGGAGCTCTGAGCCGAGGTTTTCGGACTGGGGGCTCAACGCATCGCGGAAGAGCAACATCATGGCGAGCGTCATTCCACACAGCGTGGCGGTGATGACGACCCAGTCAACCGTTACGGCGCCGGACTCGTCTTTAAAGAAAGTGCGCAGTCGGGGACTTTGAAACATCATTAACTCCTCGAGTCGCGAGCGCTCCGGCACTCGCATGGCATAGTTACGTTGCGATGAAGCTCACAAGGAATTGTGGCAAGAAGCAGGTTAGACTGGGCAGAGCACGCGGCGAAAGCCCCTTAGAGGGCTGAAAAACAACGTGTTTCTAGATTCGAGATCATTAAGCTTGGTGCCGTGGTCGTGTGGTGCCAAAGCGAAATGGCCGCGCTCCCGTGCGGGAACGCGGCCATCTATGTACGAGCGCAACTAACCGCTGCACTCCGACGTTGGGCTCTTAGGTGCCGAACGTCGTGTCGATGATGTCGGACGACAGCTCGTCCTGAATGCCTTGCGACACGCGCTCGAGGCCACCCTCGATGGTCGCCAGAACGGCAATGCCAAGGCCAACGAGCGCTGCGGTCAGCACGACCCAGTCGACCGTAACCGCACCGTCTTCGTCTTTGCCGAATGACTTGAGCTTCGCGATGATGTTCATTTCAGATCCCTCCAAAGGATTTATGCCGTATAAGGACCGCGTCGGCATGGGATCAGCCTAAGTGCTGGGCAACCTTGCGTGATGCGGCGGGGCCATGTGGCCAGGGGGTGAGCGGCGCAGCCGAGTGACTACGCTGCCCGGGTCGTCTTCATTAGGTGCCGAACGTGGTGTCGATGATGTCGGTGGACAGCTCGTCCTGGATGCCCTGCGACACGCGCTCGAGGCCGCCTTCGATGGTGGCGAGCACGGCGATACCGAGGCCAACGAGTGCGGCGGTCAGCACCACCCAGTCAACGGTGACCGCACCGTCTTCGTCCTGGGAGAAGTTCTTCAGTTTGGCAAAAATGTTCATATCAGGTCCCTCCAGAGGATACAGTGTTACAGACGCCTTGTCGGCTTTCGTTGGTTCCCAGAAACTCGGGAGATCCGATGTCCGCCTTGGCTGAGGGCATATGGCCGTTGGATTGGGGCAACACTTTGTTATGGATCGTACGATTTTCGTTCTGCGAATGATGCGTTTTTGGCGGTCGTTTACGGTGTTGAATTGAATTAACTTTTTGTACGGATATTGTCGCGTTGGCGGAGACTCTGGCGTGGTCTGGCCGGCTATCGGCCTTGCAGCGGCGGAAGGAATCGCTGGGCTACCGCACCTGCTCTGGTTTTGACGCCGCGGATCTGGCACCTTTGCGGGAACGGCGCGACATGACGCTGACACGAGGCAGAGATATGACCAATCTACCGACATCGGCCGCCGCCGGTTCGCCGCGCGCGGCGTCCGCTTCCAGGGGTGCTGGGGCATTCGTGCTCCGCGCCGTGATGCCCGTATGTGTCGTGTTGGTGTGGAGCAGCGTTGTAGCGGCGCCGGAGCCCGTTTGGGCCGAAGAAGCGCCGTCCTTCACCTTTAAGAGGATCGGGGTCGGGGCGTCGCACGGCGGCGCGCGGCGCATCACGGTTCAGATTGATCCAGAGCGGCAAACGCGGATCCTGGCGGCAAACCCTGCAGTGCCTGCACGGCCGGATGTCCCGTTTGCAGCTACCCCCGCGCCCAAAGACGCGGATGGCGCTGCGCGTGTGGGCGCATACGCCTGGTACTGGGATTTGGTCGACCCGGCGCTCACGGGTGCGAGCTCGGGCCGGTTGGAGAGCTCTGTCGCGGCGCTCTCCCGCGGGCCGGAGGGGCAGCGCGTGACCGCGCCGCGCCTCGCCACGTTGCAACGCATTGCGGACACCTATGGGCGGGAGATCCTGGCGGCGACTGCAGGGCGCGACGTTTCCCCGGCGCTGGTGCTTGCAGTGATTGCCGTGGAAAGCGCCGGGCGCGCGGATGCCGTAAGCCATGCGGGCGCGGGGGGGCTGATGCAGCTGATGCCCGCAACGGCGGACCGCTTCGGCGTCTCGGATCGGATGGTGCCCGCGGCTAACATCCGTGGCGGTGTTGCTTATCTGGAATGGCTGCTGGGACACTTCGAGCGCGATGTGCTTTTGGCCCTTGCAGGCTACAACGCAGGTGAGGGCGCCGTCGGCAAGAACGCGGGCGTGCCGCCCTATGCCGAAACACGGGACTATGTGCCCAAAGTGCTTGCGGCGTGGGAGCTTGCGCGCGGTCTTTGCCTTTCGCCGCCGCAGCTGGTGTCTGACGGGTGCGTATTCCGACAGGGGGTCCGGCTCGCACAAGGGGAGTGACGGGGCCTTGTGGCTTTTGCGTCCTGCGCCGGATCTGCGGGATGCCGCGTAGTCACGCGCCGCCGCGCTATCGCGGGTCGGCTGGCCAGCGCGGCTTGCTTTCTAGGGACCTAAGACCATCGGAGACGAGGGCCGGTCCGCCCGTCATGGCGGGCTCCCGGGCGCCCCGTGTCTGACGACACGGGGCGCGTTTGCGCTAGACGATGGCCTACGTGCTCCTGGCGCGGGGTGTGAACGCGGCGGTGTCGCGGGGCATCAGCACGTGGGGCTAAGCAGGGGATAGTGCAGGCGAGCTGAGGGGCGCGCGTGTCAGGCGCCGAGCGCCGCCAGTGCGTCGGCAAGATCGAGCTTGCCATCGTAGAGCGCGCGGCCGGAAATCGCCCCAGCAATCGAGCCCGCGTCCCGCAATGCGATCAGATCGTCGAGGGAGGAGACTCCACCCGACGCGATCACAGGCACCGAGACAGCCTTCGCCAGCGCCGCCGTGGCAGCGGTGTTCGGGCCTTGCATGGCACCGTCGCGGTCAATGTCTGTGTAGATGATCGCATCGATCCCGGCGTCCTCGAAGGCGCGCGCGAGATCGGTCACCCGCATGTCGGTCTCTTCGGCCCAGCCCCGCGTGGCGACGCGGCCGTTGCGCGCGTCGAGCCCGACAGCGATGCGCCCGGGGTGTGCACGCGCGGCGGCCCGCACCAGCTCCGGGTCCTCGACGGCAACGGTACCGAGGATCACACGGGCTACCCCCGCCTCCAGCCACATATCGATCGTGTCGAGCGTTCGGATCCCACCCCCGAGCTGGACCGGAACATCCACTGCGTCGAGGATCGCGCGCACAGCTGCGCCATTCACGGGCGTACCGGCGAAGGCGCCATTGAGGTCGACCAGGTGCAACCACGCGCAGCCGGCCTCGACAAAGCGGCGTGCCTGGGCGGCTGGATCATCGCCAAAGACGGTCGCTTGCGACATCTCTCCACGCAGCAGGCGGACGCATTGCCCGTCCTTCAGGTCGATCGCGGGATAGAGGATCATCGGCGCACTCCTTTGTTGCGCGGCCTTTGCCATGGCACGCAGCAGGATGCAAAGGTCGTCACGTCACGCTTGATGCGGGCTGCGGCGTCGGCTCAGGATGGTCACGATGATTGGGAGGAACATGATGAAGATGGTGCTATGGGCGATGCCCCTTGCCATGCTGGGCGCGATGGCCTCGGCCGACCCGGTACTCGGGATGTGGAAAACACAGCCCGGTGACGACGGCAACTTTGCGCATGTGCGTATCTATGCATGCGGGGCCGAGATATGCGGTGTGCTGGACCAGGCCTTCGATGCAAGCGGCGGCGAGGTCGCGTCCGATGTCACGGGCAAGCGCATGATCTGGGATATGACAGCGGCCGGCGCGGGCGCTTATTCGGGGGGGCGGATCTGGGCTCCAGACCGCGACAAAGTCTACCGTTCGAAGATGGCGCTCTCGGGGGACAGGCTGAGCGTGTCGGGCTGTGTTGGTCCGATCTGTCGGAGCCAGGAGTGGCACCGCGTGAACTGAGCGTCTTGACGCTCTGGCGGACAACACGGCGGGTTGGCATTGGCTGCGCTGCCGGGCTACTCTTGCGCCGTGAGAGAGGAGGGTGCGCCATGAAACCAGGGCTTTTCTCGACCGTCTTGGCGGCGTTTCTGGCTGCGGGGACAGCGTCGGCGGGAGATCTGCGCGGGGATTGGCGGACTGAGCCGGATCGCAAGGGACAGACCGGGGACGTGCAAGTAACGCCTTGCGGCGTCGCCTTTTGCGGAACGATTGTTCGGGCCCATGACAAGACAGGGGCGCAGATCACAACACCCAATGTGGGGCGCCAGATCCTCTTTGATTTTGCCAAGGATGCAAGCGGTGCATACACCGGCGAGGTCTATGTCCCGCTGATGAAAGCCAAGTTCGCGGCGACGATCCGTGTCTCCGGCGCCAGCATGACGATGCGCGCCTGCAACGCGATGGGGGTGTGCCGGACCCAGACGTGGTCGCGTGTGCCGTAGAGAAGTGGTCTTCTGACACGCATCGCGCATCCACAATCAGCTTACCGCCGTGACGCTGTAGCGGGACTGGGGCGGGCCGGGG
>JBCCYI010000191.1:0-8931 GCA_039189975.1 Pseudomonadota bacterium | reverse complement strand
GCGCTTCTGCGCGGGATCGACCGTGAGGCGGTGGAGCGGGGCCAGGTGCTCTGCAAGCCGGGCTCGGTGACGCCGCACACGAAGTTCGAGGCCGAGGCCTACATCCTGACGAAGGAAGAAGGGGGCCGTCACACGCCGTTCTTTGCGAACTACCGCCCGCAGTTCTACTTCCGCACGACGGATGTGACGGGGACGGTGACGCTGGCCGAGGGCACGGAGATGGTGATGCCGGGCGACAACGTGTCGTTCAAGGTTGAGCTGATCGCGCCGATCGCGATGGAAGAGAAGCTGCGCTTCGCCATCCGCGAAGGCGGCCGCACGGTCGGCGCCGGCGTCGTGTCGAAGATCCTCGAGTAACGGCAACGGCGGAGCCTAGCTCCGCCGCGTGGTCGACCAACGCGCCCAAGGCCCCAAGCCGACCGCGCCCCACCGACCGAAGCAAATGACGCGCCAAGGCCCCAGGCCAACAGCGCCCAACCCAAAGCGCCCCCACCCGGGGGCGCCCCGCCCCACAGGCGGTTGGACAGACCACCGACCGCTTGAGAGCAGGCACCAGCGCCACCGGTGCGAGTCACCGACACGCGCATTTCGCCGATCCTGGGGCATGAGGACACCCTATGCCGGAGCGGACTGACACACGCGGATTTGTCTTTGCCGCCACCGGAACGCGCCAATGCCTTCAGGCGCGTCGTGCGGCGCGCACGCTGCGCCGGTTCCATCCGCTCATCAACATCGATCTCTTCGCCGATGTCCTCCCGCAGGATGCGGTCTTTGCCCGTGAGCACCTGCTCGCGCCGGATAGCGTCCATCCCGTGCTCGACGCACTGCGCTTGTCCCGGTTCGATCGGACGGTGTGCCTGGCCCCCGAAACTGTCGTCTTGATCCAGATCGACGCTCTCTTTCGCGCCCTGGAGGACGCGGATTTCCTCGCGTCACCGGAGTTTCAGGGATCATGGGATGCCACGGCGGCACAAGATGCCATGCGTTCAATCTCGCGAATAAGCAGCCGCGTTCTCGGGATGCGCCGCACCGAAAACAGCGTGGCCGCTCTTGAGGATTGGGCGGCGCGGCTGACGCGCGCGGATTCCGCAGGGGACGATCGCGCTCTGACCGAGACCCTCGCGACCTCCACGTTGCGCTTTCGGCCACTGGGGGTCGAGTATAACTTGCGGTTTCACAGGCTGATTGAGTTCTGGAATGAGAAGCAGAGCGCGCCGCGTATCCTCTGCGCGCCGGAGCTGCTCTTGGGGCCGGGCGCGGACCCGTCGCTGCCCGTGCGGCCACGCGAGGTTCTGGGCCCGCGGCTCAACAAGCGGCTGCATGCGTTGCTGGCACTCGCACGTCTGCGGCTGGGGCGACCGGACGCAGCGGAAGACGCGACCCGGCGCAAGGCATGGCAGACGCTGCGCGCAACCTCGCGTCGGGCCTGCGTGCAGGTGGAGGCGCAGCGCCGCGTTCCGGCCGAGGTGGTCAGCTCGACCCCGAGCGGGCCTCCTTGGCAAGCGGACCACACTGTGGGGGCCGAAGACTCTGCCCCCTTTGTGGCTTCTGTTCTCGCGCTGGCCGCGGGGGCTGACAGGCTGCATGTCTGCTGCGTGGGAGGGCGAACACGCGCGGCGGAGGCGCCTCTGGTCCGCCTTTTTGCCACGGGGCTGGCGGAGCGCTGCGTGCTGACGATTGTCGAGCCGGTGCTCCAGCGGCAAAGGGCGCTTGCGCAGATACACCGCGTCTGTTCCGACGTGCGCGCCCTGGAGGCGGCGGTTGGTGTGGGGGCGCAGGCCCGTCTTCACGTGGTCAGACACCGTGCCGCCGGCGCGCGACCCGGTCGTAGCCTCCTGCGGGGGGCTTCCTTGCAGCGAGCCCGAGACCTCGCGTCGCCGCATTGGTACAGAGCGCGTCAACTGGCACGGACGCTCTTTGCGGAGGCACCGGCACCCCGGAGCGCGCTGCGGGAGCTCACCGTACCGGCCGTGCGGCTGGCTGCGGCGCTGAGGGAGGCGGATCGGCCGGGGCGCGTCGATGTTCTGCTGGTGGGGCGGGACGGGGTCGGACGGCGTGCTCTGCGCGCGTGTCAGCTTGGCCGGACGCGACCGGCTCTGGTCTATAGCGATGTTGAAGACCTGAACGCGACGCATGTCGCAGACCAAGAGACGCTCTTGCGGCAGCGCTATCATGTCTCGCTGCGGGGGGGGCATCTCCTCGCGGTGCGCAAGGAGCGGGTCTGATGCGTGTTGCCGATGGTGGGCGAAACCAATTGGGCCTCCGCGACGCCTGTCGGGCACAGGGCGACCGCAATGTCTGAGCCAGCAGCCTCTCCTCCTGCGTCGCGCGATCCCGGATCAGCGGAACCGCGCCCCAGCAAGGGTTTCGTCTTCGCGGCGACGGGCGAGCGCTATGTTGCCCAGGCCCGGCGCGCGGCTCGAAGTCTGCGACAGCATCACCCCGATGCGGAGATCGACCTCTTTACCGACGCGCCGACCGGAGACCCTGTCTTCACCGTCGAGCACCTGTTGGGAGACAGTTTCTTTCGTCCCAAGATCGAGGCACTGCGCCGGTCCCGGTTCGCGCGCACCCTTTGCTTTGATAGCGATACCGTGTTTCTCGCCCCCCTCGACGATCTCTTCGTCGCGCTGGACAAGGCCGACATTCTGGGCGTGCTTGCACTCAACAGGACAGGTCGGTTCAGCCCAAGGTCGAGCCCGCTGTCGCCCGCGGTCCCGGTCGTCAACAGTGGCGTTCTGGCGCTGCGGCGGACCGAGGCCACGCAGCGCTTCTTGCGGACATGGGAAGCCACACTCCGCGAGACCGGGCACAACGCGGATCAACGGTCCATGCGCGACTTGCTGTTCAGCGGCGATGTCACGTTTATGCCGGTCGGCGCGGCCTATAACTTCAAGAACATGGCGCTGCTCGATGTTTGGGGTCCGGGGCAGGCGGCTCCACGGATCCTGCACTGCTGGACGCTGCACCGAGGTCCGGCGGAGGCGCCGACCTCGCCGGTGCACCCGCGCGAGGCGTTGGGGCCGCGTCGGATCCGCCGGCTCAACGCGCTGCGCGCCTTGGAGGAGGCGCGGGGCCAGACTGGGCCGTCGGCCAAGGCGACGCGCGTTGCCGCCCGCGCCGAGCTGGAGGCGACCGCCTATACGGCGCAGACGGGTCCGGAGGTCGCACCGCAGACCTCCGTGGTCGAGCTCCTCCTGGGCGCCGAGACCTTTGCAGCGCAGGGGCTTGCAACGGTCGCGACGGCGCTGGAGGCCAGAGCGACACAGTGCGAAAGGCCCCACATCTGTTGCGTCGGCGGTACGGAGGGCGTTCGCGAAAATGTCGTGCCGCTTCTGCTAAACGAGGGCCTTGCGCTCCGGGCGGAGGTGACGTGCTTCGAGCCCACCGACTGGCGCCGGACACGATGGACACAAGGGACAAAAGGGACACAAGGGGTGCACGTGCTGGGCCCTTCAGCGTGCCTCCACCTCGAGGATCGGTTGATCGGCGCTGGGGCGACGGCGGAGCTCTACGGATTGGCCGACGAGCAGCTGCATGCAATGGAGCGCGACGGAACGCTGCCAGCCGCGGTTTTGCGCGAGGCGCAGGGCCTGGCCACCACGGACGCCGAGCGCGCGCGGGATGTGGCCGGCGGGCTCGCGGGTGGGACGCTTGGCAACACCCGAGCCCCGACGCCGGACGCATGGCTATCGCGCCGCACGTGCCCCCAGATGCGCCTGGCGGAGGCGCTGCGCGCGGCGCGGCGCCCCGAAGCCATCGACCTTCTGGTGCTCGGTTCCGACGGTGTCGGGCACGGGGCGCTCGACGCCTGCGATCTTGCGCAGACCCGCCCCGTGCTTGTGCTATGCGACACGGCGCACCTCTCGCCTGTCCGGCGCCTTCAGGTTGACCGCGTGCTGGGCCGCACACATTGGCTCATGCCGCTTGGGCAGCATGTTCTGGGCATACGCCGCGCGTAGGGCAGGCGCGTGTCCGGGCGCATGGGCCCAGGTGTTCCGTCCCAGCGCGTGATGCCGACAAGTTGAAGAGCCTTCCGCGCTTCGCTGTCGCTATCGTTCCGGCATGCGACTCATCTCCCTCCGTGCTTGGCTGTGTGCCCGTACCAGCTCCCTGATGTCTGGCCGCGCGCTCCGTTCCGCTACCGTTCTCGCCGTTCTCATCGCTGCGGCGGAGCCCAGCGCGGCGCAGGGTCTGCGCGACAGCGACGCGACCTTCGATGCCCCGGGCCTGTCCGATGTGCTCTCGGGCCAAACTCTAGAGTTCTTCGACGGCAGCCTGGCGCGCTACGCCGCCGATGAAGGCTACGAGTATCGTTACCGTCCCGACGGTCCGCCGTTTGTTGGGGCGTGGCGCACGACAGAGCAAAGCGAGGTCTGCGTCACGTTCGACAACGGTTTCTCACGTTGTGACGTGATCGTGCGTTCCGGTGCACGTCTGGTGCTGATTACCGGGGACGGGGTGCGTTTTCCGGTGCGGGAGGTGAGACCGAATTCCTGACGGGTGGCACCGCACCGCACCCTGCGTCGGTGTGAGCGATCCATCGCGCTCCGAAGATCTCCGCTAATCCGAATGCCACACCGATGTCGTGGCGCTGGTTTGGGTCCCGGATCGGGCTCAGGTCGAAGTGCTGCATTTTGCCGGACATCTTTCCGCGCTTCTGGCGCAGATTGTCCCCATGGTTCATGACGTAGATCGCGGCGTGAAATGGGACATGCGCGATGCGGATGCCCAGATACGCCATGTTGCGCATGACCTTGCGGTGGTTGCCCCGCGCCCAGAGCGCCGTCCGGTAATCCGCGCCGCTGTCGAAATCGAAGTAGATTGCGGAACTGGACCCGCAGTTGCGGTGAAAATGCGTGGCTTTGGGGAAGTCTTCGTCCGGCGGTTGAAGGGCTGCAAGGTCCAGGGCAGCGTGGTCGAGCATATAGCCCTTCTCGATCAGGTACCCGGCGCGATTGTCGTCGTTTAGGATGTGGGCCACCACATTGGGGTGGATCAGGTCATCGGCATCGAGTGGAAAAAAGTACCCGGCGCCGCCGAGGGCACGCTCGACGTGATCCCGCAAATGGACGACCTTTTGCGTTCTGTCAAAGCTAGGCGGTGTATCAGCGAAGCGTACAAACCGCACCTGATCGTCCCATGCCACGCATTCGGGGGCATCCTGTCCGCAGATGACCGCGGTCCAGCGGGGATCGCGCTGGCGGCGCAGGCTTGTCAGGGTCGCAGAGAGGTTTTGCTGGACGACCTCCCAATTCTCCGCCCGGTGGCGGCCGATTAGCGGGATGGCAAAGACGACCCTAAGAGCGGCGGGGTCGGGCCGCGCAGAGCGGCGGGCCCTAGCGTTGCGCATCTGCCAAAGCCATCCGGCGATGCGGCGTTGCACCGGGGTGTTGTGATGCGTCACATCGCGCCGTAACTCGCGCAAGCTGTAGGCCATTGGGTTCCCCTTTGGGCAGCGCGTAGCGCTGCGCCCGGCGGCTGTCCAGCGCGCAGGGCCTTCCCCCCGACGTGTGTGCTCCGTATAGCAGCGGCGCAAGGGGGGCGGTGATGGCGGCTGGCATGTTGAAACGGGTGCGCCGACGCGCGGAGGCCGTGCTGGCAACACCGGCCGCCCAGGCGCCTCTTGCATCCGGTCTGGCCTGGCATCTGCGGCGTGCGTTTGAGGCAACGGAGTGGCAGGTCGAGGGGCGGGACGGATTGGCCCGCGACGCCGCACAAGGCCCCGTGATCCTTGCGCTTTGGCACGGGCGGTTGATGTGCGCGGCGCGGTTCTGGGACACAAGCTGGGGTCCGCTCACGACGCTCACGTCACAGCAGTATCCAGGGCGGCTGGCCGGGCAGGCCTTTCGGCGGTTTGGTCTGCCGACCGTTGCGATGCATGATCGCAGGACCAACCGCTCAGAGAGCCTGGCGCTGGCGCGGGCAATGCGGTCGGGCATGTCGATCGGCGTGGCGGTCGATGGCCCGCTCGGGCCTGCGCGCGTGGCCAAGACCGTACCGCTCGATTGGTCGCGCCTCACGGGGGCGCCGATCTGGTGCGTCGGGTTCTCCATGACCCGGTTTCGTCAGCTCTCTTCCTGGGACAACCTGCTGGTGCCCAAGGCGGGCGGAAGTGGGCTTCTGCTCTACCGGCGCTGGGGTGTCGCGCAGAAAGGCCAGCCTTCGGACGACATGCGCGCGGATCTCGAAGCGGCGCTCAACGAGGTGACCGACGCGGCCGACCTGCGTTTGGGCCACCTTGCGCCGCTGCCCTGACGCGGCTGGCGATGACTTCGTCTCCCATGCTTCCCGCACGCTGCTCCTTACGCTGCCGCCGCGGCCATTGGGCCGTGATGCAGATCGCGTCCTTCCTCGATTACATTGGCGAAAAGACAACGGCAGCGATCCCGGGCAGACTGCGTCCGCACCCTGGCGCTGGATGCGCGCAGGGTCCGGGTTGGGCTCCGGTCAGGACTGCGACGCAATCTCTGCCACGAGGGACCGCAGCCAGCTATGGGCTGGATCGGTTTGGCGCCGGGGATGCCACAGCAGATCAATTGAGAAGTCCGGCGCCGGAAACGGCGGGTCGAACTGATCCACGAGCCCGGCATGCAGCGCCGCCAGCCGGACCGGGACAAGGCAGATCAGGTCAGACCCGGCAACCAGCGTCGGGGCCAGCAGAAAGCTCGGCACCGAACAGGCGATCCGTCTCGTCCGGCCGGACTCCGCCAGGATCTTGTCCGCCGCGCCAAAGAAGCCGCCACCTTCTGGCGAAACAAGGACGTGGTCCCACGCGCAAAACGCGTCCATCGTGAATGCGCCTGTGCCGCGCGGATGCCCCTTGCGCTGGATGACCTTGAACGTTTCTTGCAGCCCGGGCCGTTGTCGTGCCTCCAGCAGGGTCATGCCCGTGACCAGCGCCAGATCTGCGTCATCCTGCTCCAGCTGCGGCCAAACGGCCGGCGGATCGAATGCAAGGAGGGCCAAACGGGCGCGTGGAGCCTTGTGGGCAAAGGCCCGCAACAGGTCCGCCGAGAGCACGGCGTGGACGTAATCCGTGGCGATGAGGCGAAAGGTACGATCCGTTGTCGCGGGATCGAATTGGGCGGTTTCGCGCACCAGGAGATCAAGATCCGCCAGAAGCAAACGCAAGGGCTGACGGATCTCTTGCGCGCGCGACGTCGGAACGAGCTGTCGCCCCGATGCGGCGAGCAACGGGTCGTTGAAGAGACGGCGCAACCGTGCCAGTTGCGCCGACATCGCCGGCTGACTGATACCGAGTGCCTGAGCGGCACCCGTCACGCTGCCCTGCTCAAGCAAGGCGTCGAGTGCGATCAACAGGCCGATCTCTGATTGCCTTAGATCCATGAAGTGGATGCCAAAGATAATTGATATTGATTTCAATTATGATCTGCGGATCCCTAGGTGTCCAGCACCACAGACTGCAGGAGATGATCATGAGAATTGGATTCGTAGGTGCGGGCGGTATGGCCAAGGCGCTTGCCGGCAAATGGGCGAAGTCGCACGAGGTGATGCTCTCGGCGCGGTCGGCAGAGAAGGCCCGGGCGGCGGCAGAGCCGATTGGAGCGCACTCCGGAACCGCGCGCGACGTGGTGCAGTTTGCCGACGTCGTTGTGTTGGCCACGCGGTCGGAGGATGTGTTTTCGGCGATCGAAGCGTCGGGTGGTGCGGCGGCCTTTGAGGGAAAGATCGTGATCGACATCAACAATCCTGTCAGCGTCGAGACTTTTCTGACGACGCGGGCGGGCTCCGGTTCTCTCACGGAGGCCATCGCGGAGGCGCTGCCGGGCGCGCATGTCGCCAAAGCGTTCAACATGGCGCAGGTCGCCGTGTGGGAAGATCCCGACATGACCTATGACGGCCGACAGATGGTCACGCTCTACACCGCCGCAGAGGGCGCAGATGTCGCGGTGGCCGCCTTGATCCGCGATGTCGGCGCGGATCCTTTGCGCTTGGGGGGCAACGCGCATGCCTATCAGCTGGAGGCCGCTGCAGCGATCGTTATCAAATTCCTGTTTGCCGGGGCGGATCCGCACACGATCCTCAACATGATCCGCCCAGATATCCAACCCATCCGCTGAGGCCGCGGTATGATGGTATTGGACGGAAAGACTGTTGTTGTGGTCGGCGGCGGTTCTGGCATCGGCAAGGCGATTGCCGCGCGGGCGGTGCGTGCGGGCGCTGAGGTTGTCGTATCGAGCCGGGACAGCGCCAAGCTGGCGGCGACGGTGCAGAGCCTTGGCGCGGGAACGGCCCTGACCGTGGATATGACCGAAGCAAGCGCGCGCGCGGCCTGGGCCGCTGCATTGCCGCGCGTGGATCACCTCGTGATCTCCGCAGCGAGCGCGGCGCATGGTGCCTTCGCCGATCTTCCGGAGGCACAACTGCGCAGCATGTTCGACGCGAAGTTCTTCGGCCCCTACGCGACGGCGCGCGCTGCACTACCCAAGATGCAGCCGGGCGGGTCGATCACTTTCTTCTCCGGTGTGCTGTCGCGGCGGCCGGGGGTGAAGTGCTCCGGCCTCGGGGCTGTCAACGGTGCGGTCGAAGCCTTGAGCCGCGCGCTGGCCCTCGAACTTGGGCCGGACCTGCGCGTGAACTGCCTCTCTCCCGGCATGGTGCGGTCAGAGGCATATTCCGGCATGGCCGAAGAGGCGCGCGAGACGATGTATGCATCGACGGGTGCCTCCTTGCCCCTCGGCCGGGTCGGCGCAGTGGATGAGCTGGCGGAGGCTGCGCTTTTTCTCATGGCCAGCTCTTTTACGACGGGTGTCGTGCTGGACGTCGATGGCGGGCACATGATCCGCCAATACGCCCAAAGCTGAGAGCCCCGGCAACGGCCAGGCGCGTGGTGACGGCTCAGTCCGATCAGACGCGCGTGCGGCGTGCGGCCTCCCGGCCACTGAGGGCGCCAAATGCGAGGGCCGT
>JBCCYI010000190.1:0-8946 GCA_039189975.1 Pseudomonadota bacterium | reverse complement strand
GAGCTCGTCTTTGACGTGACGGACCACGGGGCCGTCCGCGCCGCCGTCGACGCGTTCGAGGCGGAGACGGGCGCCATCGACATTCTGGTCAACAACGCCGGGATGCAGCACCGTACCGCGCTGGAGGATTTCCCGGCCGATGCGTTCGAGCGGCTGCTCCAGACCAACATCGCCAGTGTCTTTCACGTCGGCCAGGCTGTCGCGCGCCACATGATCGGACGCGGGGCGGGCAAGATCATCAATATCGCCTCGGTGCAAACCGCGCTCGCGCGGCCGGGCATCGCGCCCTACACGGCGACGAAGGGCGCGGTGGGCAACCTGACCAAGGGTATGGCGACCGATTGGGCCAAGCACGGGCTGCAATGCAACGCCATCGCGCCGGGCTATTTCGACACGCCGCTCAACGCCGCTCTGGTGGCGGACGCGGATTTCTCCGCCTGGCTTGAGAAACGCACCCCCGCCGGGCGCTGGGGCCAGGTCGAGGAGCTGGTGGGCGCCTGCGTCTTCCTCTCCGCCCCGGCCTCCAGCTTTGTCAACGGGCACACGCTGTTCGTGGACGGCGGCATCACCGCATCGCTCTGAGGGATCGTCATGGCAGAGAACATCGCACTGATCGGCGCGGGCGCCATGGGCGGGGCCATCGGCACCCGGTTTCTGGAGACGGGCAACACCCTGCGGGTCTTCGACCTCGACGCGGAGAAGGTCGCGGCCCTCGTGGACAAGGGCGCCGTGGCGGCGGGATCGGCGGCGGAGGCAGCGACGGGCGTCGATACCGTCATCACCTCGCTCAACGCGTCGCACATCGTCGAGGCGGCGGCCTTTGGCAGCGGCGGCATCGCCGAGGGTGCGGCGCCGGGCACGCTGATCATCGACATGTCCTCGATCGAGCCGGACGCGACGCGGCGGATGGCGGAGATGGCCACCGCCCAGGGCTTGGCCTGGGTCGACAGCCCGCTCTCCGGCGGGGCGCCCAAGGCGCTGATCGGGGAGCTGACGCTGATGCTCGGCGGGGCGGAGCCGGATGTCGCGCGGGCTAAGGCCGTCCTGTCCCATGTCGCCAAGAACATGACCCATATGGGCGGGCCCGGCGCCGGGCAGACCACGAAGCTGATCAACCAGGTGCTTTGCGGGCTGGGGTTCCTCGCGGTGGCGGAGGCCACGAAGCTGGCGCTCGACGGTGGCGTCGATGCCGCGCGGATCCCGCAGGCGCTGAAGGGCGGGCGCGCGGATAGCGCCCTGCTGCAGGAATACATGCCGCGCTTTGCCACGAAGGATTACCGCCGCACCGGGCGGATCGACAACATGGTGAAGGATCTCAACATGGTGAATGATCTCGCGCGTCAGACCGGCACGTCGATGCCCATGACGGCGCTCTGCACCGAGATCCACCGCATGCTCACCGCCGCGGGGCTGGGGGGCGAAGACGAGGCCGCGGTGATGGAGTTCTTCACGGGGGCGAAGACGGAGATCGGCCCGTGATTACCCGCTTCGCTCTCTTCGAAGGGCGCGTTGCGCCGGACCAGACGGAGGCGTTTCGCGCGGCCGTGCTGGAGCGGCTCGTGCCGCTCTGGCGCCAGTTTCCCGGCGCAAGCGATGTGCGCGTCATGTTCGAGGAGGCGCGCGATGCAGGCGCGCCGGACTTTCCGCTGATCCTCGCCATCAGCTACCCCGACGTCGCGACGATGGAGGCCGCGCTTGACAGCCCGGCCCGGTTCCAGTCGAAAGATGTGACACGGGAAATCGTTGCTGAATTCTTCAAAGGGCGCATTCACCACCATGTCACGGAACGGCATGAGTTTACTGGCTGATCCGGCATGAACACGCGCGTGACCATGCGCGACGTTGCCTCCGCGGTGGGGGTTTCGCCGATGACGGTCAGCCGCGCGTTTCGGGACGACAAGACGGTCAGCGCAGAGACCCGCGCCAAGGTGCGCGAAGTGGCGCGCCAGCTTGGCTATGTCTACGACAGCACCGCGACGGCGTTTCGCACGCAAAAGAGCGGCTTTGTCGCCGTCACGCTGCCCTCGGTCAACAACGCCAATTTCGCCGAGACCTATCGCGGCATGACCAACGCTTTTGCGCGTAGCGGCATGCAGGTGCTTCTGGGGGCCACGAACTATCGCGTGGAGCGCGAGCAGGAGCTGGTGCGGCAGCTGTTGGCGCGCAACCCCGAGGCGCTCGTGATGACCGGCGGCAACCACAGCGCGGAGACGCGTGCGCTGGTCGGGGCGCTGACCATCCCGGTCATTGAGATGTGGGATCTGCCGCCCGAGCCCCTGGGCCACGCGATCGGCTTTTCCAACGCGCAGGCGATGGCGCTGATCGTCGACCATCTGGCGGACACCGGGCGCACACGGCTGGCCTTTATGGGCGCGTCGGAGGGCGCGGATCTGCGCGGGGCCGAGCGCCGCGCCGGGGTGATCGCGCGCGCAGAGGCGCGCGGCCTGCCGCCGGTGCATCTGCTCGACGCGGGGCCTGCGCCCGTCTCGATGCGCGACGGGGCGGCATGTCTCCGCGCCCGGCACCGGGAGCTAACGGAGATCGACGCGCTGCTGTGCGTCTCGGACACCGTCGCTTTCGGGGCGCTGAGCGAGTGCAAGCGCCTCGGCCTCTCGGTCCCCGGGGATCTGGCGATCACGGGGTTCGGACAGTTCGACGTCGCCGTCGTGTCGGAGCCGCAGATCACCACGGTCGATGTGAAGGCCCGCCGGATCGGCGAGGTCGTGGCCGAGACGCTCGATCGGCTCTTTGAGGGCAACGACGTGCCCCGCCACACCGACCTTGGCATGGAGCTGATCCTCGGCGGGACAAGCTGACGTCTGCCGCGGTGCTGCCGGGCCGTGGTCCATCACATGGCAGCGGCGGCGCGGTTGAGCGCGACGTGCTCTAGTCCTTCCGCCGCACGGTGCTGCCGGGGATCAGCGTAAAGCCGATGTCGCGCGTCGCCTGGGCCGGCTCGCCTTGCAGGCGGGCGAGCATCATCTCTGCGGCGGCCTGCCCCAGCTTCAGATGGGGCACATGCATCGACGTCAGCCGCACCGGCAGGACCGACGCGATGGGCAGCCCGCCCCACCCGGCGATGCCGATGTCCTGCGGCACGCGCAGGCCCTTCGATTGCACGTATTGGAGCCCGCCAAAGGCCATCGCGTCGTTCTGGTAAAAGATACAGTCGATCTCCTGACCCGCGGCGAGCAGTTGCTCGGTGCCGTAAAAGCCGGTGTAGTAGGTCGCGGTGTCGTGCAGGCAGAGCTGCTTGGCCACCCCACCGCCGCCGCCCTCCACGGCCTTGCAGAAGCCATCGAGCCGCGTGGTCGCCGCGCTGGCGGTGTCATGCGACGTGCCGACGTAACCCAGCGCGCGATACCCGGTGTCGAAGAGGTACCGGCCCATGTCGAACCCGCTGTCGAAATGGTTGAGCCCGACGCTCATGTCGAGCGGGCTGGAGTTCAGGTCCCAGATCTCCACCAGGGGGATGCCGGCGGCGCGGAGCATCTCGGTGGCGCGGGGGGAATGGTAGCGGCCCGTGAGGATCAGGCCCGCGGGCTGCCAGGACAGGACGGTCCGGATCCAGTCCTCCTCGGCCGCGCGCGTGTGCTGCGTCAGCCCCAGAACGGTCTGGTGGCCGAAGGCGCCGAGCTTGCGGTCGATCCCCTCCAGGACCTGCGAGAAGACCTCGTTTCCAAGGTCCGGGATCGACACGCCCACGAAGGTCGAGGTGCTGTCCCCGGCAAAGACCGTCGCCAGACGATTCGGCAGATAGCCGAGCTCGTCGACCTTTTGCATCACCAGCGCGCGGGTGCTTTCCGAATAGCCGCCGTCCTGGCGCAGCACCCGGCTGGCCGTCATTTTCGACACCCCGGCGGCGCGCGCCACTTCGGAGAGGCTTACACCTTTGGTTTTAATACGTTTTCCGGCCATTCTCTGCGGGCTACGTTACGGGTAACTTTCCCCTTGACGGAAGATTTTTTCAGCATAACCTGAAAGCGATGTTACGGGTAACTTAAGTCGCTTGGCAAGCGAGTCGTTCAGGGGGCGCCGGGTGAGGGGCGCAGCCGGCGAGGCCCGCAACCGGGGAGGACGCGATGCAAAACCTGCAGTCAGGTTTGCTCTTTGACGGGATCGACAAGCACTTCGGCGGCACCTACGCGCTGAAGGATGTGTCGTTGAACGTCGCGCGTGGCGAGATCCTGGCGCTGCTCGGCGAGAACGGGGCGGGGAAGTCCACCCTGATCAAGGTGCTTGGCGGCATCCACAAGCCGGACGCCGGGCGCGTGATGATCGACGGGGTCGATTATGCGCATCGTCCGGCGGGGTTTGGCGAGCGCCAGAAGGTGGCCTTTATCCATCAGGACCTCGGCCTGATCGAGTGGATGACGGTGGCGGAGAACATCGCGCTGGCGCTCGGCTATGCGCGCAAGGGCGGGATGATCCGGTGGACGGATGTCGAGGGGTTCGCGGCGCGGGCGCTCGCGAAGGTCGATTGCACCTTTGATCCGACGACGCGGGTCGAGAATCTCACGCGGACCGAAAAGTCGCTGGTGGCGATCGCCCGTGCGCTGGCGGTCGACAGCGAGTTTCTGGTGCTCGATGAGCCGACCGCGTCGCTGCCCGCCGATGAGGTCGAGCGCCTCTTCGAGGCGATCCGTCCGCTGCGCGAAGAGGGGGTCGGGATGATCTATGTCAGCCACCGGCTGGACGAGATCTTCCGTATCGCCGACCGGGTCGCGGTGCTGCGCGACGGCATCCTCGTCGGGGTGCGCGACATCGCGCACACGACCGCTGAGGAGCTTGTGCAGAAGATCGTCGGGCGCAAGACGCGGGAGACGGTGAAGCTCGCCGCCGGGCCGGGCGCGGAGGTGCTGCGGCTCGAAGAGTTCCGCGTGGGCGACGTTGGGCCGATGGACATCACCCTGCGCCAGAACGAGATCGTCGGCCTCGTTGGCCTGCGCGGGGCGGGGCACGAGGCGATTTCGCGCGCGCTCTTCGGGCTGAAGCCTTTCGAGGGGCGCGCGGTGCTGCAAGGCGAGACGCCCGACCTGAGCACGCCGGTCAAGGCGATGGCGGCGGGCGTTGGCGTCGTGGCCAAGGACCGGACGGAGGAATCCGTCGCCATGAGCCTCTCGATCCGGGAGAACACGTTTCTCAACCCCGAGGGCGTGGGTCGGCGGCTCCTGAGCCTGCTGTCGCCACGCGTCGAGGCGGAGCAGGCCACCGTGATCGGCGCGGAGCTGGGCCTCTCGCCCAACGACCCGTCGCTCGCCATCGAGGCGCTGTCGGGCGGGAACCAGCAGAAGGTCGTCATCGGGCGCTGGCTGGCGACGGGCCGGCGGCTCCTGCTCTGCGAAGACCCGACCGCGGGGGTCGATGTGGGCGCCAAGGCGGAGATCTATGCCCTGCTGAACCGCGCCCTGGCCGACGGCGTGGGGATCATGGTGATCTCCACCGATTTCGAGGAGATCACCGCCATCTGCCACCGCGCCATCGTGTTCAGCCAGGGCGCGATTGTGGACGAGCTGTCCGGCACGCGCCTGACGACCGAGAACCTCATTCAGGCCGCCTCCGCCGGGAACATCGGGACCAAGGGAGGCCGCCATGCAGTCGCTTGAGAGCAGCGCGCTGGAGCCGACCAAGGCGGAGCTGAAGGGCATGCCGTTTCTCAAGCGGGTCGGACGGTTCCTGCCGGTCTACGGCCTGGTGATCCTGACGGTGTTCCTCATCGTGCTCTTCTCGGTCCTGCTGCCCAAGACCTTCCCGACGCTGCTCAACCTGCGCGCCATCGTCAGCGACAAGGCGATCATCGCGCTGCTGTCGCTCGGGGCGATGATCCCGATGGCGGCGGGGCGGATCGACCTGACGGTGGGCTATGGCATCGTGCTGTGGCACATCCTCGCGATCTCGCTGCAGACGATGCTGGGCCTGCCCTGGCCCATCGCGGTGGCCGTGGTGATCCTGCTGGGGGCGTTTACCGGCTTTCTCAACGGGCTGCTGGTCGAGGTCGCGAAGATCGACAGCTTCATCGCGACGCTCGGCACCGGCACCGTGCTCTATGCGCTGGCGCTCTGGCACACGGGCGGGCGCCAGATGGTGGGCGTGCTGCCGGACGGGTTCTACGGGCTGTCGACGACCTTTGTCGGAGGCTTGCCGATTACCGGCTACTACCTGCTGGCGATTACCGTGATCATGTGGATCGTCCTCGAATACACGCCCGTCGGCCGGTACCTCTACGCCATCGGGGCCAACCAGCGCGCGGCCCAGCTCAACGGGATCCCGACGCGGAACTACGTCGTGGGCGCGTTTGTCGCCTCGGGCGCGATGACCGCGCTGGCGGGGGTCCTGCTCGCCGCGAAGCTGCGGATCGGGCAGGCGAGCGTGGGGCTCGAATTTCTGCTGCCCGCGCTTGTGGGGGCCTTTCTGGGGTCGACGACGATCAAGCCCGGCCGGGTCAACGTTTGGGGCACCATCGTGGGGGTCGCCATCCTGGCCGTCGGGATTTCCGGGATCCAGCAGTTCGGGGGCTCCTTCTGGGTGGAGCCGCTCTTTAACGGGGTCACCCTGCTGATCGCCATCGGCATCGCAGGCTACGCACAGCGCCGCAAGGGCGCGGACAAACGCTGACGTGAGTATGTCCGGGAGGGGCGCCCGGGAGGGGTGCCGCGCACCGGAAGAAAGGGAGGACAGAATGCAGAAACGAACCTTCATGGCAGGCCTGATGGCCACCACCATGCTGACCGCGACCATCGCATCCGCCGAGTGGGACGGGCCGACGAGCGGCCCCGTTGGCGCCGAGGGCAAGTCCATCGTCGTGCTGGCGGGCGACCTCAAGAACGGCGGCATCCTGGGCGTGACCGGCGGCGTCGAAGAGGCGGCGGAGGCGATCGGCTGGGAGGTGCGCGTGCTCGACGGGGCAGGCTCCATCCAGGGCCGGACGGCGGCCATCGGCCAGGCGCTCGCGCTGCAACCCGACGGGCTCATCATCAACGGCTTTGACGCGGTCGAACAGCAGGCCGCGCTCGAAGGTGTCGTCGAGGCGGGGATCCCGATGGTGGCCTGGCACTCCGGTCCGAAGATCGGCTGCGACGCGCCGGGCGGCATCTTTGCCAACGTCTCCACCGATGCGATGACCGTCTCCGAAGTGGCCGCGGAATGGGCGCTGGAGGACGGCGGCAAAGACATCGGCGTCGTGATCTTCACCGATTCCACCTACCAGATCGCCATCGACAAGGCGGACCGCCTGCAACAGACGGTCGAGGCGGCGGGCGGCAAGGTCCTGGAGTACGTCGACACGCCGATTGCCGACACCTCCACCCGGATGGGGCCGCTCACGACGTCGCTTTTGCAGAAGTACGGCGAGAGCTGGACCCACGCGCTGGCGATCAACGACCTCTATTTCGACTTCATGGGCCCCTCACTCGCCGCGGCGGGTCTCGCGCCGGATCAGGGGCCGCAGGCCGGTTCCGCGGGCGATGGCTCGGAGGCCGCCTTCCAGCGCATCCGCACCGGCGGGTACCAGACCATCACCGTGGCCGAGCCGCTCAACCTGCAGGGCTGGCAGCTCGTCGATGAGCTCAACCGTGCGATCCAGGGCGAGCCCTGCTCGGATTACGTCACCTCGCCCGCGCTGGTCACCCAGGACGGGCTGGAAAAGCTCGGCGATACCAACCTCTTCGATCCCGACATCCCGTACCGCGAAAGCTACACGGCGATCTGGAACGGCTGAGCCTCCCGGCGCCCCGGCGCGGCCTTGGGCTGCGCCGGGGATGTCGTGTCCCGAAATTCGGCGGGCGTCGTGCCTGCCCCCTACCCGAGGTCTCACATGAGCGAGCCCCACACGAGCGATCCGCTTGTCAGAATGCGCGGGATCACCAAGCGCTTCGGCGGCGTGACCGCGCTGCACAGCGTCGACCTGGAGGCCCATGCGGGCGAGGTGCTGGCGATCGTCGGCGACAACGGCGCGGGGAAATCCACGCTGATCAAGATCCTCACAGGTGTCTATCAGCCCACCGAAGGCGAGATCTTCATCGCTGGCGAGCGGGTCGAGTTCTCGAACCACGCCGATGCTGCTGCGTCCGGGATTGACGCGGTCTACCAGACCCTTGCGCTGGCCGATCACCTCGATCCGGCGGCCAACATGTTTCTGGGCAACGAGCTGACCAAGACGTTCCTCGGCATCCCCATCCTCGACAACAAGCGCATGCGCGCCGAGACGGAGCGGGTGCTGATGGAGCGCCTGGGTGTGCGGCTGAAGTCCCTCGATGCGCCGACCGACAGCCTCTCCGGCGGTCAGCGTCAGGCGGTGGCCATCGCGCGCGCCGTCTACCACGAGGGGCTGCGCGTCCTCGTGATGGACGAACCCACGGCGGCGCTCGGCCCGCAGGAGACGGCGCGGACGCTCAAGCTGATCAAGACGCTCAAGGCGCAGGGCCTCGCCGTCATCCTGATCAGCCACTCGCTCGACGACGTGTTCGAGGTGGCCGACCGCGTGCATGTGCAGCGGCGCGGCCAGAACGTGGGTGTCGTGCGCACATCCGAAAGCTCGACCCAGGAGGTCCTGGGCCTGATCGTTGGCGCGAAGGAGACCGCCGCATGAACACCGCAGTCGCTCAAGCCGCCGCGGGCGGGGAGAAGATGCCGTTCTCCGAACGGATCGAGCCCTATATGGCCGTGATCGCGCCGATGGCGATGATCGGGGCGATCTTCCTCTTTATGGCGATCGCCTCGCCGGACCGGTTCTACCGGATCAGCAACCTGGAGCTCATCCTTCAGGACGCGGCGCTCTACATGCCGATGGCCATGGCGATGACCTTTGTCATCACGCAGCGCGGCATCGACCTGTCGGTCGGGTCGGTGGCGGTGCTGTCGTCGATCATCATGGCGTTTCTGGTCAAGCAATACGGGTTCTCGATCTACGTCGGCATCCCGATTGCGCTGACGATCGGGGCGCTTTTG
>JBCCYI010000189.1:0-8948 GCA_039189975.1 Pseudomonadota bacterium | reverse complement strand
TAATTCGGGAGCTTTGTCGCACCCTTGAGCGCCTCTAGCGAAGAATTCGTTCAAACGTTGTAAGGCTTTAGGCGCCGTCGTTCAGAGCGTGTGGTGAGGGTGCGTCTGGATCGGACGAGGCAAGCGGCCACCTGAGCGCATCAGTTGAGCCGCTCCGTCAGGCGTGTCGGGGCCGCGTGAGCGTCCGACACATCGAAGTAACGCGACACCGGGACGGACTGGGCCTCCGCGATCGCGGAGAGAAGATCGGAGGACGGCGCCGCGACGCCCGCTTCAAGCGACCTCAGGATCCGAGGTGAGATGCCGACGGCACTAGCCAAGGCCGACTGACTGACACCGCTCATCCATCGCAGCAGCCGAATTCGTCTGCCAATCTGAATGCATACCTGGCGGTCCATGGTGCTCCACAGTCTCTGGGTGACCCGTTCATTAGCACATTTAATGTTGAATAAGCAAGGCTGATAGCTTCGCGAACGAACCATCTTGGTCCCGACCAAGGCGCAGCGCCGCGGGAGACCGCGCGACCTAAAAAGGCCGATCACCGAGGAATCTTCAGATTGGAGACAGATGGTCGCCCGCGACGTCAATGAGGATCTTTTCGAGCTTGCTCAGGGTCGCGCTCGGCCGCTTGCTGGCATGCCAAAAGAGCGACAGCTGCAAATCAGTGCCTGGAGACAGGGCAACCAGTGCGCCACTTTTGAGATAGGGCGCTGCCGCTTGGGTCGGAACAATCCCCCACGCGGTGCCATTGAGGCAGCATTCCACATATCCGACATAGGATGGGACGCTATGGGTCGTCACTGCGACGACCTCGCCCAATGCCAGGGCCATCCATTGATCCTGGATCGTGTCCTTCCTGTCCCAGACCAGACACGGCGTCCCACGGATTGTTTCGGCTGAGACACCGTTTGCAAAATGCCGCTCATAGATCTGTGGCGCGGCCACGGCGCGATAGGTCATGATCCCGAGATGACTGCGCCGGAAGCCTGGAATGGGACGGTCCATCGACGTCACGATGGCACTGGCCTCCCCAGCTCTCAGCCGCTCTTCGGTGAATGCCTGATCATCCGGGATAATGTCGAGACGCAGGTTGAGCTCATCCTTTACGCGCTTGATCACATGCGGAAACCATGTCGCGAGACTGTCATTGTTCACAGAGACACGGATCGTCGGCACCAGGCGTGGGCCGCTTCCCACCAAACGGCCAAGGTCATCGTTGAGCTCGCGCTGAAGGATGATCACCTGTTCAAGATGTTCGATGAGGCGTAGACCGGTCGGCGTTGCGACACAGGGCCGCCCCCGCACAACCAAGGCCTCCCCCACCCTGTCTTCGAGTTGCTTGACGCGTTGGCTTACAGCGGACTGCGTCACGCCGAGGGAGCGAGCGGCGGCGTCAAAGCTGCCTTCCCGCGCGACGGCGGCAAGGGCCGCCAGCAACTCATAGTCGATCCGCGACACATCTCTCTCCGTGCGCCATCACCCCCCCATGCCACCCCTCGCCCGGGACAGGCCGCGATGTCCAAGCGACCATTCGACCTACGCCGCCGGTGCGATATGCGCATCTCGTTGAATTGCAGGGAGGGCGGTCGAGCAGGACTGGAGCCCTTGTTGGCGCGGAATCTCAGCACGGAAAGCGGCAAAACGGCCCCGCAAACACGGTTTTTGCGCTGTGCGGACGAAAATGTGACGCAGTCCTCCGGTCTCCTCGACCGAGCGGACGTCACGGCACCGCAGACAGCCGCCAAAGGATCTGTCAGTTTTGCAATTGAGGAACGAGGAGACGAAACATGGGCAAGGAAACGCTGACAATCATCAAAGCGGATGTGGCCAACGAAGTCACACGTATGGTGAAGCCCAAGTTTGTAAAACTTGGGAAGATGACGTTTACGGCAACCTGCGAGGTGGATTCCAGTGCGGCCAAAGAGCTCGACAGCGACGCACGCTTTGTCGCCAAGCTCTATGATGACGCGACCAAGGAATACAAGAAGCTGCTGACCGAGGTCAGCCTGCGCATTCAAAACGCGGACAATCTTGGCTCGGTCATGCCGCTCACCGCGAAAGAGTGCAAAGAATTCGACGCCGAAATCAACAAGCTCTTCACCAAGTACCAAGCTTCGATCGAAAAGGTAACGACGGCACATTTCAATAAATGGAAACAGGCCAACAAAGATCGCAAGAAGTATCGGCTCAAGGTCGGATGCACGATCGTGCTTGGAACGGCGAGCGCGATCGGGAGCACCGCGTCTCTCGCGGCCGGTGCCGTGACCGGAGGGGTTTCAATCGCCGCCAGTATATATGGCATCGCACAGAGTGTCGTGTCGGTGGCACGGGCAATCCAGAAAGTCACCTCGGACATCGTAAAGGTCCATGCCGACCTCGAGAAAGCCCTCAAGGATCTGGTGTCGTCCTACGAGAAGCAATCCAAGGCCAAGGTGCAGGCCAAGGAGATCGGCAAGGAGTTTCTTGCCGACTTTCTGATGATCGAGACGTCGGGCTTCGGCCGCGTGGACAAACACCTCGAAACGTACAAGGCCAAGCTCAAGAACATTGACCTCGATGTTGCTAAGCTGGGCAAGGAGCTCAACAAGCTGCTCGACCAACAAAGCAAGCTCGACAAGGAGATCGACAAGAAGCTTGGGAAGATGGTCAAAGATCGGAAGTACAAGAGCAAGAAGATCGACGGACTGTTCGCCTCGGTAGAGGAAACCCGCAAGGCAACGGCGAAGCTCATAAAGGACATCGAGGCCTACCATGTGATGTTGAAACCCGCCGAGAAATTCCTCGATGATACGCAGCGGGCTGTCGACGCGCTTCGCAACAAGGATCCCAAGTGGGCCAAGTGGGTGATCTGGGTCGGAAGCCTGGGGCTGGCCTCCGGTGTGTCGACGATTGCTTCTGGCGGGGAAAACCTCGTCAAGGCGGCGGAGGCGGTGGACAAGGGCCTGGCCGCTCTGACGTCCGAACTCGCCTGATCACGGGCACCCGCGCGGGCCTCCGGCAGCCAGGAGGCCCAGCGCACGCCAGCGTGCCGACGCGCAGAGCGCCAGCTCGGAACGATGGGAGAGGACACACGCACCGCGGTGGCACCCGATCGGCCAGGGGTTGCGCCGGGGCGGGACACGCGCAGCCTCTCCGTTTCGCGCTTCGCCCGCACCTCCAGACAAGGCTTGAGTGTCGGGCAGGTGTTGTCGGTCAGGCCTTCTGCTTCTTCATCTCAACAACGGCGACGGCCTTGATCTCCTGCGCGAGGATCTTGCGGAACGCGCTCTCGTTATCCGAGATCATGTCGTCAAAGACGGTGTCAATCTCCTTGGACTTGGCAAAGTCGTTCGCCAGCGCCTGTGCCGTCTTTTCTGGCGACTTGCCCGAAACACGCTTGGCATCCCCCGAAATCCAGGTTCCGACATAGTCCCTGAGGATCGAACCCGAGTTTAGGCGCTTGTTGATATAGCCCATTGCCAGACGCATGGAGAGCTTCGTCAGAGCGGTGTAGAGGATCGCACCCCGCGCCTTGAGCAGAACCTCCGTGCTCTCGACGAAGCCCATACGGCCGAGCACGCTCTTGACTTCAGCTTCGTAGAGCTTGCCAAGATTGCCGGGGGCTTTCGTGACGATGCGCTTGACCTGCGCCTCGACGAATTTGCTCGAAGACGCGGTGTTGGCAATAATCGGGGCGGCAACCTTCATCAGCAGGCCAACGACGAGCGCGCCCCCCGCGCCGACGACCGCACCGGTCGCCGCGCGCTTGAGCGTCTCGCCGGTCGAACGCTGCTTGCTGCCGACAATGGCGCGGCCGATCGAGTCGAACCCGTCATAGGCCATCTGCGTGCCGCCACCGGTGACGGCGCCGGTCAGCACGCCCGCGGCCAGGCCAGCCGGGGCAATGACGCTCGTCGCCGCCACGGCCCCGCACACCATGCCAACTTTCTTGACGCCATCGAGCACGGTCACGGTGTTTTCGCCGGCGTTGATCAGACCATCGATCCACGAAAGAACCTCGGTCTTGTAAACAGCGATGGCCTGGTTGGCAGGTTCCGCCGCCTTCTCGAACCCTTTGTAGTTGCGCGCTTTGCAGGCCTTTTCCGCAGCTTTGAAGGCAGACTCCGCCTTTTTACGCGATTTGGGCTCTGGCACCGAATTCACCGCCTCCAGGCAGAAGGCGACGATCCACTGGTCGTTGTTGATTTTAAGCTGCGCATCGTGCCGCCCGGTGGCATAGGTGAAGCGTTGTTTGAGCGCGAAGAGCGCCTCATCCATCTTTTCGTTCACCCCCTTGAGGTAGTCCTTATAGGCCGCCTCGCTCATGTACTTCGTACCGGATTGCGTCTTGACGACGTAGACCTTTCCCTTGGGGTCGGGAATGGTCACCTTTGTGCCTTTGGGCAGGGGTTTGCCCGCCTTGAGGTCCTTGTAGATCGGCTTGTTGGCCTTGTGCGTCAGGACGGTGGCCGGGTCTTTGATCTTCTGTTTGGCGATGATGGTGTCCATCGTGTCGCCCGGCTTTGTCGTGTAAACGATCCACATCGCGAAACCTCTCAATACGCCAACCTGTGTGCTAATGCCGTCATATCTAGAACAGACAAAGCGCGCCGTCGAGGATTTCGCACCTTGCAGAAGGCATAGAGAGTCCTTTTTGCCAATGGCTTATGCTCATGGCGCGGCGGATGACCCGCGGCAAACGGCGTGGTCCGACGGGGTCAGCCGCCCGACCGTCCGCGCGTCGCGCATTGACGAGAATGGCGTCCTTTGCCAAAGGGTCAGAGCTGTTGAGGCGCTGCGGGCGCGTTGGTGCGGAGAGGCTAAGTGCTGAGAGACGCGCGTGACGTGGGCGCCACCCCAACCGTGTATGATGTTCTCATCGTGGGAGGCGGACCGGCTGGGATTTGCCTCGCCGTCGAGCTCTCCCAATCGGGGTTGCGCGTGGGTCTGCTGGAGAGCGGCGGCGCACACGGGATCGACGCTGACACCCAGGCGCTTTACGATGGCCCCGTGACGGGCAACGAGGATGATCTGGACCTCGCCGCCATCCGCCTGCGCGCTCTGGGCGGTACCTCATTGCATTGGGGGGGACATTGCGCTCCGCTTGACCGGATCGACTTTGAGCGTGCGCCGGCGGGCTTCTCCGGCTGGCCGCTTTCGTACGATGCGATGGTCCCCTATTGGGAGCGTGCCAGCGTCCATTGCGACCTCGGCGCCTTCGATTATGGGCTCGATGCCCCGCAGGATCTCGCCCGGGAAGATCTGCTCCTCAACGACAGTGCAGATGTCGAAACCGCGATCCTGCGCCAGTCGCGGCCCACTCGATTTGACGAGAAGTACCTTTCACTGCTTGCGGACAGCCCAGGGGTCGACCTCTGGCTTTGGGCCAACGCCACGCATGTCGAGATGGATGCGGATGGCGCCGTCCGCCACGTAGAAACCCGCACTCTGGAGGGCATCACCCGGGTCTTTGAGGCCAAGGCGACTGTCCTGGCCTGCGGCGCCGTCGAGAACGCGCGCCTGCTGATGGCCTCCAACGCCCGCAACGGGATGACCTTCGGCAACGCGGGCGACCTGCTGGGCCGATGCTACATGGATCACCCGGCAGGGGGTGCAGGGTTCATCCGGTTTGATGCGCCCCAACCGCCCCGTCCCTATTGGCAGGACATCGACACCTACGCTGCGGATGGCATCCCCTTTCATTTTGTGCTCCGCCTCAGCGACGCCGCGCTCCTGCGAGAGGATCTGCCGAACATTCAGTATTACGTCATCCCGCTGAGCGCGGATCTCGAGGTGCGCGCCCGTCAGCGCGCGGCCCGGCGGAGCATTGGGGGGCTCCGAAACGTCGTCAAATACGCCATCGGTCGCGATGTGGGCGAGTCGTTCTCTCTGTCGCGGGAATACTGTGCGTTCATCACGAATGCCGACAGCTTCGTCCATGACACTGCGATCACCTTCCTCAACGGCCAAGGGCCGACCAACGCACTCCTGAAATTCGAGCAGGAGCAGCGCCCCGACCGGACCAACCGCGTCGTGCTGAGCGAGTCCCGCGATGCTCTGGGCGGGCGCCGTGCGGGCGTGCATTGGGCGCCGTCGCAAGATGAGGTTGCGGCCGTGAAACGCGCCACGGCCATTGTCGGCGCTGCGGTGGGTGCCGAGGGGCTGGGACGGGTGGAGCTCGAAACACATGACGCGGATCCCTATTGGGGGATGACGACGTCCTGGCACCAGATGGGGACAACGCGCATGGCCGAGGCGACGACGTCGGGGGTCTGTGATCCGCAAGGCCGCGTTCATGGAACCGACGCTCTCTATATGACGGGAACAAGCCTCTTTCCCACGGCCGGCCGCGCGAACCCGACGTTGACGGCCGTGGCCCTGTCCGTTCGTCTGGCCGATCATCTGAAAACGGAGGTGCCGCGCCTATGAGCTCCCTGTCCCGAAGAGTGGCCATCGCTGGGGGCGCCGTCCTGCTTTTGGGTGGTGCGACCTACGGCATAAGCCATGTCGGCTGCGCACTCGGGGAGCGGCGCGCGGCCGAACGGCTTGATCGACCCGACCGGCTCTTTGCGATGGCGCCCCGGATACGGGACATCGAGCGCGTCGGACGTGCGGTGCTGGCGGGTGACACACCGATTGCGCCGGAGACCCTCCTGCACAGCCTGGCCGCGCGGCCGGACATTCGCGCTGCATGCGCGGTGGACTGCGCTCCGACGCGGATCGACGCGCTCGGTGCCACCTTCCGGGCTGAGATGCGAGAGGGTGCCTTTGTCGTCGCGGCCAATTGGGTTCTTGCGGCCTCAGAAGCGCGTATCGCAGCGCTTTGGGTGCTGAACCGGGACCATGTCGGAGCTGTGAACGCGCGCCCTGCGTAGGGTCAGGTCGGCCGAGCCTGCGCGACGGCCCTGCCCTCTACCGCCGAAGAGGCCCGCGAGGCCAAACGGGGCTGGCGCCGTTTCCGGATCCTTCACCAAACGATGACGTCAGACACACGCGGGTTCACGATCTGCGGCGATGGAAGACACATTCTGCCCTCTCGCTTGCAACAAACCCGTCCAAAATCGACCCTCCGCCCGGGCGCGCCGCAGCACGCGCCACCAGCGCACATGCACCAGCCGGAGAACACTGCATGAAACCCCACGCCAATGCCGACGGTCTCGTCTTCACCGCCACGGATCCCGAAAGCGCCGCCGCCTTCTCGGATCTGACGACCGCCTATCTCGGCATGCGGCGCAATACCGGCGATCTGCTGGGAGATCTGCTCGCCCGTGATCCTGACATGCCCATGGCCCGCTGCGCTCAGGGTTACTTCGCCAAGCTGATGGGCAATGACGCGCATGCAAAACGCGCCAATGCGATTTCTGCCGACCTCGACGCCCTTTTGCCCAAACTCAACGCGACGGACCGCGAGCGGCGCCACGCCGCCGCTCTCGCGGCCTGGACACGGGGCGAGCTTGAAGAGGCAACCTCGCACTGGGAGGATATTCTGCTTGAAGACCCGCGCGATAGCCTTGCCCTGAGGCTGGCCCATTTCACGCATTTCTACTCCGGCGACGGGCGCCGGATTCGCGACTCGATGGCCCGCATATTGCCGTTTTGGTCCGACGCGCAGCAGGACTACGGCTTTGTTCTTGGCATGTACGCCTTTGGCCTTGAAGAGTCCCGCGAGTATGCAAAAGCTGAAACCTTCGGCCGGCGCGCGGTCGAGCGAAATCCGGCCGATGCGTGGTCGGTCCATTCTGTTGCGCATGTTCTGGAAATGACAGGGCGCGTCGACGAGGGCATCGCCTGGGTCAAGGACCTGGAGACCGACTGGAGCACCGTCAACAACTTCCGCTTCCACCTGCACTGGCACCGCTGCCTCTTCCATCTCGAGCGCGGCGAATTCGACGACGTGCTGCAGCTCTACGACAGCCAGGTCGTGGCCGATATCTTTTCGGGCTTCTACGTCGATATCTGCAATGCCTCTTCGCTGCTCTGGCGTCTGGAAATGTTCGGCGTCGACGTCGGGGACCGCTGGCAGACGCTGGCAGCCGTCGCGCGCGCGCATGTTGCGGACAAAGAGATGATCTTCGTCTCGCTCCATTACCTCATGGCGCTCGTTTCGGCCGGCGATACGCAGGCTGCGGACGAGATGATCGAGACGATACGCACCTGGTCCAAGCTGGACGACACGCAGGCGAAGGTCTGTGCCCGCGTCGGGCTGACGCTTGCCGAAGGGCTGCGAGATGCTCGAAATGGCAACACGGCAGGGGCCGTCGAAAAGATCGGACGCGTGCGCTACTGCATCGACGAAATCGGGGGGAGCACGGCCCAGCGCGACGTCTTTCAGATGATCCTGCTGGATGCCGCTGCCTGTGGGCAGAATGCGCTTCAGGCCCGCGCGCTCTATGCGGAGCGTGTGGGGCAGAAGGCGCATTCCAGCTGGTCCTGGCACGGCTATGGCAGCGTACTCGCGTCGCTTGGCGACACGGCCGGCGCACGGTCCGCCGAAGCCCGCGCCACCGCGCTCCGGGTCGCGAGCTAGGTCTTTGCCCCACGCCCGCTGAGCAGGCGGCCACCAATCGGCGGCGGGGTTGCCCTTAGCTTTGGCCGACGTACGCACGGCAAACACGTGTCGCGGACCGACCTCGCCCCCTCTGGCGCGCAGTCCCTAAGCGTCGCACACCTGAGAGTACATGCACGTTATGCCTTGTGTTTCCAACACCGGGGCAGGACCGTCTCACCGTCCCAAACGCGAGGAGATTCGCCCGGATGACGGCCCTGAACTGCTCCGCCGCCGCGTCATGAGCGCCAGCCATGACACCGCGTCTGCACCCCCGGACCGGCCAAGGCTCAAGCTCGTAGTCGTGGCGTCGTTGGACGGGTTTATCGCGCGGGGTCCTGGCCATCCCCCATCGGATTGGGCCAGTGCGGAGGAGCAGGAGCTTTTCTTTGCCGAGGTCGACGCCGCGGACTGGACCATCATG
>JBCCYI010000188.1:0-9067 GCA_039189975.1 Pseudomonadota bacterium | reverse complement strand
TCCTTCTATTGCGCGACCTGCCAAAGATAGGTTGAACCCGCGCGCAAGGCTGATAACCCTCCCGCACCTGAAACAGCGAAAGGGACCGCGATGGCCTTCGAAACGCTCATCGTCGACGTCAGCGATCATGTCTGCCTGATCAAGCTGAACCGGCCCGAGGCGCTCAACGCGCTCAATGCCCAGCTCCTGGGCGAGCTCGCCACCGCGTTGCGCGAGGCCGAGGCGAACGAGAAGGTGCGGTGCATTGTTCTGACGGGGTCGGAGAAGGCGTTCGCGGCCGGGGCCGATATCTCGGAGATGGCGCAGAAGACCTTCGTCGAGGCGTTCTCGTCGGACATGTTCACCGCCGAGACCGAGACGATCCTGCGCACCCGCAAGCCGATGATCGCGGCGGTCTCGGGCTATGCGCTGGGCGGGGGCTGCGAGCTGGCCATGATGTGCGACTTCATCATCGCGTCCGACACGGCCAAGTTCGGCCAGCCCGAGATCAACCTGGGCACCGTCGCGGGCCTGGGCGGGACGCAGCGTCTGACGCGGTTTGTCGGCAAGTCCAAATCGATGGACATGCATCTGACCGGCCGCTTCATGGATGCCGAAGAGGCGGAGCAATGCGGGCTGGTGAGCCGCGTCGTTCCCGCCAAGAAGCTGATGGAAGAGGCGCTGGAGGCGGCGGGCAAGATCGCGGAGAAATCCGCGCTGACGGCCATGGCCGTCAAGGAGGCCGTGAATCGCGCCTATGAGACGCCCCTGCGCGAGGGTCTGCTCTTTGAGCGGCGCCTCTTCAACGCGCTCTTCGCAACCGAAGATCAGAAAGAAGGCATGGGGGCCTTCCTCGAAAAGCGCGAGGCGCAGTTTCGGGACAAGTGACCCAAGGCGCGGGCCGCCTGCGCAGGCCCGTGGAAAACGTCTCTGGGGTGTTGACTCACCCCCGAGCCCTATCTATTAGCGCGGCTTCGACAGTCAGTCAGCGATATTCAGAGAGACCATGGCCAACACGCCCCAGTCCAAGAAGCGCGCCCGCCAGAACGAGCGTCGCTATGCCGTCAACAAAGCGCGCCGTTCGCGCATCCGGACCTTCCTGCGCAAGGTCGAGGAGGCGATCGCCTCCGGCGATCAGGGGGCTGCCCAAGCCGCTTTGCGCGCCGCGCAGCCCGAGCTGATGCGCGGGGTCACGAAGGGCGTTCTCCACAAGAACACCGTGGCACGGAAAATGTCCCGTCTGTCGTCCCGTGTGAAGGCGCTCGCCGCCTAAACGGACGCCTTCGGCATGGGATGAGGCGCGCCCTTTGGTGCGCCTTTTTGCGTTGGACAGTCTCTACAGCAGCCATCGCAATCGACGGTCGTCCGCGCCCCCGCGACGCCGAGAGAATCGGCCCCTGTGCAGGTTCGCCAAAGTTTGGATGTCATCGTTCTGTCAACATCGAAGATCAGTTGCGCGGCGCGAGCAGAGCTTGCTAGCTTCCCGTAGCGACTCGTTCGTGTCCGGGGGGACAGGAGCCGGAGGGCGCTTGTAATGACCCTGTTGGGGGGGTCGTGAGCGCCGATGGATCCCGGTTGCACCGCCTTCGTGGTGGGGTGCCATCATGCTGGCTGCCGCTGGTGAGAGATGGAATGTAAGATGGTTGAGACGGCCCAGAAATGGCGCCGCCCAACTCTTGCGTATTTTTTGCCCCCTCGGTGCCGCGACGCGCGCGTAAGAACCACGGGTCACAGGTGTGTATGCATCGGTGGGCTGATCAAACATAAACGGCGACAGGGGCGAGCTGACACCGATGACGAGCGACACTTGGGGGCGGGTATGTGCGGATCTTGAGAAATCCATCGGAGAGGCCAATTTCACGGCCTGGATCAAGCCGCTTGAGTTTGATGAACTGACCTCTGACGGTGTCGCGCACTTCAGCGCTCCGTCTAATTTCATCCGCAGCTGGGTGGACCGGAACTACGCCGACCAGATCTGCAAGCACATCGTGCGCAGCGGCATCGACGTGGATCGCATCGAGCTTCGCGTGGCGCGTCCGCCGCAGGACACGGCGGGGGCCGCGCCTGGCCAGTCCGCCGACCAGGACAGGCCCGCGGCCGCCACAGCACGCAGCGCGGGCGGCGGGGACCTGCCCGGAGCACCGCTGGACCGACGGTTCACATTCGACACCTTTGTTGTCGGTAAGCCCAACCAACTCGCCCATGCCGCCGCGCGCCGGGTATCCGAGGGCTCGTCGGTGACGTTCAACCCGCTCTTTCTCTATGGCGGCGTGGGGCTGGGCAAGACGCATCTGATGCATGCGATCGCTTGGAACCTTCAGGAATTCCGGCCCGAACTCAAGGTGGTGTATCTGTCGGCGGAGCAGTTCATGTACCGCTTCGTGCAGGCCCTGCGCGAGAACGGCACCATGGAGTTCAAGGAGATCTTCCGAACGGTTGATGTGCTTATGGTGGACGATGTGCAGTTCATCGCCGGCAAGGAGACGACGCAGGAGGAGTTCTTCCACACCTTCAACGCGCTCGTCGATCAGAACAAACAGATCATCATCTCTGCGGATCGGGCTCCGGTTGAAATCAAAAAGCTGGAGAACCGGATCGCCAGCCGCTTGCAGTCGGGTCTCGTCGTCGACCTTCATCCGACCGATTATGAGCTGCGGCTCGGCATCCTTCAGCAGAAGCGCGACCAGTACCGTGAGAGCTATCCGGGCCTTGTGATCAAGGACGCGGTGTTGGAATTTCTGGCCCATCGGATCACAACCAATGTGCGTGTCCTCGAAGGGGCGCTGACCAAGCTCTTTGCGTTCGGCAGCCTTGTGGGCAAGGAAGTGACGCTGGAGCTGACGCAGGAATGCCTGTCCGACGTCCTGCGCGCGTCGGATCGGAAGGTGTCGATCGAGGAGATCCAGCGCACCGTGGCCGAGCATTACAATATGCGTTTGTCGGACATGGTCGGGCCCAAGCGTCACCGGACGGTGGCGCGCCCGCGCCAGATGGCGATGTACCTGGCCAAGAAAATGACGTCGCGCTCCCTGCCGGAGATCGGTCGACGGTTTGGCGGTCGGGACCACACGACGGTGATGCATGCGGTCAAGCGGGTCGAGGAGCTCAAGGAGCGCGACACCCAGATCGCCGAGGATCTTGAGCTGTTGCGCCGGATGCTCGAAGCCTAGCTGTTCCGTTCCGGCCATTGTTGGATCGGGAGAACGATGACGCGATCCGGCTCTGAAGTCCGAAGTTTGCAGATGTGCGCGTATGGCGTGCGGCCGTTGCGCGTCTCCAAACAGGGGACGTCGGTGTCGGTTGGGAGGGATCGCTCCCGCCCGACGCAAGAGAATGTGGGCGCGGTGGCCGCGCACATGGCTGTCGTAGCGGTCTCGTTGGACGGTTCGGCTACGCCTGATAAACCGGATCAAGCGCTTAGGGCCCCCGCCGTCCGTGAGGGTGCGGTGCATGAGCTGAGAGAGGGGTCGTTTGTCGGGTCATCAGCCCATTAGACTAATCTCGTGCCCTCCAAACGCCATGGGAGGGCCGGTGTGGTCAGCCGATAGTCAATGCCGCGCGACATCGTCCTCGGACCGATGACGCCGGCAAGGGCGCGCCGCTTGAAACGCGGTCTCTTGGGCGTGTCGCCGTCCCTGTCCGGAAGGCGAGAGATGAAGTCGCCTGACGCCCAACGAGTTGGAGGCGCAACCGTGACGTCTTTCTCCCCGAGCGCGTCCGTCCAGTCCAACGAACGGATCGCCCCGTTAAACCATGGCAACAAACACCCTAGGCTTTTCGGTCTGATGTGCGGCCGAGGGCCCTGCGCGTCCGTGGCGGTCGCGCATCGGCTCCACACTTCCTGAGTGTTTGGGCCGGAGGGAACGCGGCGGGACTTGTGCCCCGCCGTGGTTCGGCTAACGTGCCGGTCCGGCTTGTGCGGTGCATCGGCACGTTGCGGCCGGAGGCACGTGGCCGACCTTGAGAGGGGAACGGGACATGAAGATCTCCATGGAACGCGCGGCGCTGGTGAGGGCACTCGCCCAGGCCCAATCGGTGGTGGAGCGGCGCAACACGATCCCGATCCTGGCAAATGTACTGATCGAAGCCACGGGCGACGCGGTGAGTTTCCGGGCGACGGACCTCGATATCGAGGTGGTCGACAAAGCCGCGGCTCAGGTGGAGCGTCCCGGGGCGACCACCGTCAACGCGGTGACGATGCATGACATTGTGCGCAAGTTGCCCGATGGGGCCTTGGTCAAGCTGAGCGACGATGGCGCGTCGGGGCGGCTCGAGGTGGAGGCAGGACGGGCGCATTTTACGCTTGCCACACTCCCCAAGGAAGACTTCCCCGTGATGGCGTCAACAGATTATGGGGCGAATTTCTCCGCCCCGGCGCCGGTGCTGCGCCGTCTCTTCGACAAGTCGAAATTTGCAATCTCGACGGAAGAGACGCGGTACTACCTCAACGGCGTCTACATGCATGTCACGGACAGCGAAGAGGGCCGAGTTCTGCGCTGCGTGGCGACCGATGGGCACCGGCTGGCACGCGTCGATGCCGAGCTGCCCGAAGGTGCGGCGGACATGCCGGGTGTGATCGTGCCGCGCAAGACGGTCGGCGAGCTGCGCAAGCTGCTCGACGACGATGACGCGGTGCTGGCGGTCTCGGTGTCGGAAACCAAAGTGCGGTTTGCCACGCCGGAGATCACGCTGACGTCGAAGGTGATCGATGGGACCTTCCCAGACTACACGCGCGTGATCCCGACGGGGAACCCCCGCCGGATGGAGGTCGATGCTGCGGAGTTTGCCAAGGCGGTGGACCGGGTGGCGACGGTGTCGTCCGAACGGTCGCGCGCGGTGAAGCTGGCGCTCGACGAGGATAGGCTGGTGCTCTCGGTCAACGCGCCGGACGCGGGCGCCGCGGAGGAAGAACTCGCGGTGGCCTATGGCGACGAGCGGCTCGAGATCGGGTTCAACGCGAAGTACCTGCTGGAGATCGCGAGCCAGGTGGACCGAGAGAACGCGGTCTTCATGTTCAACTCGTCCGGCGACCCGACGCTGATGCGCGAGGGATCGGACACGAGTGCGCTCTATGTCGTGATGCCGATGCGCGTCTGAGCGGCGTGGCGCGGCTGGCCCCGTTGGTTGCCTCCGGCGGGGATATTTTTTGCACAATGAAGGAGAGGCGGCGTGCCGGGCCTTGCGGTGACATCGCTGGCTCTGGCGCAGTTTCGCTCGCACCGGAAGCTGGAGCTGGCCTTCGACGGGCGGCCGGTCGCTGTGTTCGGCGCGAACGGGGCGGGCAAGACGAACCTGCTTGAGGCGGTGTCGTTGTTGTCGCCGGGGCGCGGGTTGCGGCGGGCGGCGGGCGATGCGCTGGCGCGGCGGGGCGTCGGCGCCGGGTGGCGCGTGCGGGCGGAGCTGGTGTCGCTCGGGCGGGCGCATGAGATTGAAACGGCGGCGGAGCCCGGGGGGGCGCGGTCCGTGCGAGTGGATGGCAAGGCGGCGCCGCAGGTCGCTTTGGGCCGGTTGGCGCGGATGGTGTGGCTGGTGCCGGCGATGGACCGGCTCTGGACCGAGGCGGCCGAGGGGCGGCGGCGGTTTCTCGACCGGATGGTGCTGTCGTTCGAGCCGGGGCATGCCGAGGCAGTGCTGACGTATGACAAGGCGATGCGGGAGCGCAACCGGCTCTTGAAGGACGACGTGCGTGACCCGGGGTGGTACGCTGCGCTGGAGGCGCGGATGGCGGAGGCGGGGGCCGCTGTCTTTGCCAATCGGCTCGCGGCGTTGGAGCGGGTGGCCGCGGCGCAGGACGGGGCGCAGACGGCGTTTCCGGCGGCGGATTTGGCGATGATCGGTCCCGAAGGCGAGGACGCGCCGGAGACGGAGGCGGATCTGGCGGCGGCCTTCGCCGAGGGGCGGTGGCGCGATATGGCCGCCGGGCGCACGCTGATTGGTCCGCACCGGGCGGATCTTGCGGCGGTCTACGCGGCGAAGGGGGTTTCGGCGGCGCAATGTTCCACGGGCGAGCAGAAGGCGCTCTTGCTGTCGCTCGTGCTGGCGAACGCGCGGGCGCTGGCGGAGGATTTCGGGGCGCCGCCGCTTTTGTTGCTGGATGAGGTGGCAGCACATCTCGATGCGGGGCGGCGGGCGGCGCTCTACGATGAGATCTGTGCGCTGGGCGCGCAGGCCTGGCTGACCGGGACGGGGGCGGAGCTTTTTGCTGAGCTGGGCGCGCGGGCGCAGCACGTCGAGGTCAGCGAAGAGGCGGGCGAGAGCCACGTGTGGGAAAGGAGCGGGGCATGAAGGATCAGCGGGTGACGATGATTACCCTGGGCGTTGACGATCTGGCGCGGGCGAAGGCATTTTACGCCAAGCTGGGCTGGGTGCCGGCGGAGGAGACGGAGACGGTCGTCTTCTATCGGATGGACGGCATGATGCTCGGGCTCTTCGGGCGCGCGTCGCTCGCGGAGGACCAGGGGCGGGCCGGGGCCGTGCTAGGGACGGGGGCCATGACGCTCGCGCAGAACCATGCCAGTTCGGATGCCGTTGATGCTGCTTTTGCGCGGGCCGAGGCCGCGGGCGCAGCTGTGCTGAAGCGTCCCGAGCCCGTGTTCTGGGGCGGCTATTCGGGGTACTTCGCGGACCCCGACGGGCATGTCTGGGAGCTGGCGCACAACCCGTTTTGGCCGCTCGACGCGGAGGGGCGGCTCGCCCCGGAGGACACCCGCTAGCGGGCGCCTGCCGGGGGGTGGCAATCCGGCCCGCTCGACACCATATCTTGGGGGTTCGGCGTGACATTCCCCCCATGACCGCCTATAAGATCACAAAAAATGGAGGATCGGCATATATGGCCGAAGACGCGCGCGCCACCGATGCCTATGGAGCTGATTCCATCAAGGTTCTCAAGGGGCTGGAAGCTGTCCGCAAACGGCCGGGGATGTACATCGGGGATACCGATGACGGCTCGGGCCTGCATCACATGGTTTATGAGGTCGTCGACAACGGGATCGACGAGGCGCTGGCGGGCCATGCGGATTCCGTGACCGTTACGATCCATGCCGACGACTCGGTGTCGGTGCGCGACAACGGGCGTGGCATTCCCGTCGAGATGCATCCTGAGGAAGGGGTCAGCGCGGCCGAAGTGATCATGACGCAACTCCACGCGGGTGGGAAGTTTGACCAGAACTCCTACAAGGTGTCGGGCGGCTTGCATGGCGTCGGTGTATCTGTGGTGAATGCGCTCAGCGACTGGCTGGAGCTGCGCATCTGGCGCAACGGGAAGGAGCATGTCGCGCGGTTCGAGACGGGCGATACGGTCGAGCACCTGAAGGTGGTGGGTGATGCGGGGGACAAGAAGGGGACCGAGGTCCGGTTCCTGGCCTCCACGAACACATTTTCCAATCTCGAGTACTCCTTTAAGATACTGGAGACGCGGCTCAGGGAGCTTGCCTTCCTGAACTCCGGCGTGCGCATCGTGCTGCGCGACGAGCGGCACCCCGAAGTGCTCGAAACCGAGATGTGCTACGAGGGCGGCGTGCGCGAGTTCGTCAAGTACATCGACCGCTCCAAGCAATCGCACATGGGCGAGCCGATCTACATCGATGGCGAGAAGGACGGCATCGGCGTTGAGATCGCGATGTGGTGGAACGACAGCTACAACGAGATGGTGCTGCCGTTTACCAACAACATTCCCCAGCGGGACGGGGGCACGCATCTGGCGGGGTTCCGCGGCGCGCTGACTCGCACGATCAACCATTATGCCGGGACGTCGGGTATCGCGCGGAAGGAGAAGGTGTCCTTTACCGGAGATGATGCGCGAGAGGGGCTGACGGCGGTGCTGTCGGTGAAGGTGCCGGACCCGAAGTTCTCCAGCCAGACCAAGGACAAGCTGGTGTCGTCCGAGGTGCGGCCCGCGGTCGAGGGGCTGATGAACGAGAAGCTCGCGGAATGGTTCGAGGAGCATCCCAACGAGGCCAAGGTGATCGTCACCATGATCGTCGAGGCGGCGCTGGCACGCGAGGCCGCGCGCAAGGCGCGGGAGCTGACGCGCCGAAAGACGGCGATGGATATCGCGAGCCTGCCCGGCAAACTCGCCGATTGTCAGGAGAAGGACCCGGCCAAGTCCGAGCTTTTCCTGGTGGAGGGCGACAGCGCCGGCGGCTCCGCCAAGCAGGGGCGTGCGCGGGCCAACCAGGCGGTGCTGCCGCTGCGGGGCAAGATCCTGAACGTGGAGCGCGCGAGGTTCGATCGGATGCTCGGCAGCCAGGAGATCGGGACGCTCATCACGGCGCTGGGCACCGGGATCGGGCGCGACGAGTTCGACATCTCCAAGCTGCGCTACCACAAGATCATCATCATGACGGACGCGGATGTCGACGGCGCGCATATCCGCACGCTGCTCCTGACGTTCTTCTTCCGCCAGATGCCGGAGATCATCGAGGGCGGGTTCCTCTATATCGCGGAGCCGCCGCTCTTTAAGGTCAGCCGCGGCAAGTCCGAGGTTTACCTCAAGGACGAACCGGCGCTGGAGGACTACCTCATCAAAACCGGTGCGGACGGGGCGCTCCTGCGACTCGGCACCGGCGAGGAGATCGCGGGGGAGGATCTCGCCCGCGTCGTCGAAGAGGCGCGGCAGGTCAAGCGCGTGATCGAAAGTTTCCCCACGCATTACCGCCGCAAGATCCTCGAACAGGCGGCCATCGCGGGCGCGTTTCTGCCCGGTCAGGCCGATGCTGATCTGCAGGGCGTGGCCGATGCGGTCGCGCAGCGGCTCGACCTCGTGTCGGTCGAGTATGAGCGCGGCTGGCAGGGGCGGCCGACGCAGGACAAGGGCATCCGTCTCAGCCGCGTTGTACGCGGGGTCGAAGAGGTGCGCACGCTCGATGGTCAGGCGCTGCGCTCCGGCGAAGCGCGGGCGCTGGGGGTGCATACCGGCGGGCTTCAGGACGTCTACGCCCAGCCCGCACAGCTTCTGCGCAAGGACAAGAGTGTCGATATCTTCGGCCCGCTTGATCTGCTCGATGCCGTGCTGGCGGAAGGCGAGAAGGGCCTCACGCTCCAACGCTACAAGGGTCTCGGAGAGATGAACCCCGATCAGCTTTGGGAG
>JBCCYI010000187.1:0-9077 GCA_039189975.1 Pseudomonadota bacterium | reverse complement strand
GGCCGCGATGCTGGGGCTCTGCGCTGACACCGGCCGCCCCGCCCGCCTCAGCGACACCGAGGGCCCGCGCCGCAAAACGGCAGAGAGCCTGGAGACGCTCGTCCGGTTTCAGACGGCCGGGTTTCTTGCGCTGCGCACTGCCCCAGGATCTGGGACGTCTTAGTGGCACGGCGACCGGCGGAAGGCGACAACCACAGATGGCTCGCGCGCTCTCGCCGTGACCTCGCCCGGCCGGTCGGTCTATAGCGATCCAAGGCGTACTGCCTCGTCAGGTAAGGAGTGGATTCAGATGGAGATACAGCGGCTCGACCACGTGAACGTTCGAACGAGCAGATTGGAAGAGATGGTCCGGTGGTACGAAGCGTACCTCGGGCTGACGAACGGGCCGCGGCCTGATTTCGGCTTTGGCGGCGCGTGGCTCTACAAGGGCGATCACCCGATGATCCATCTCGTGGAAGTGGCGCAGGACTGCGCGTCGGTCGAGCCCAAGATCGAGCATTTCGCCTTCACGGCCACCGGATTTCACGCCTTGGTCGCGCGTCTCGAGGCGGACGGGATCGAACCCGGTGTCGTCCACGTGCCCGGGCTCCCCATCGTGCAGGTCAACGTCGAGGATTGCGACGGCAATCACATCCACATCGACTTCCCGAAGGACGAAGTGTGACGTGAGGCTATGCCTGCGGCCGGCCTTGGCTGGGGTGTTTCGAGATCAGGAGGCGCCCTGTCCCGAGAGCAGAGCCGCAACCTGGGCGCGGCTTGGGAAGGACGCCGCCGCGCCGACTCGTTCGACGGTATGGGCCGCAGCCTGGCGTGCGTGGTGCAGGGCGGTCTCGTCGACCGCGGTGCCGCGGGACAGCGCCGATCCCAGAGCGATCCCCAAGAAGCAGTCCCCGGCGCCGGTCACGTCGATGACGTTGGCGGACGCGGCGGGCACGTGGAGCACGCCGTCCGGCGCCCCGAGCAGAGCGCCATCGCGGCCCAGGGTGAGAACCACCCGGTTTGCGCCCGCGTGAAGAAGCGCGTCGACCGCGCGCCGGTCTGAGTGGCCCGTCAGGCTCTCGGCTTCCGGGGCGTTGACGAAGAGCGTGTCGACGTTCGGGAGAAGGTCGCGGAACGCCGCGTCGAAGGGGGACGGGTTGAAGACGAGCCGAAGGCCGCGCTGAAGGCACGCGTGAGACAGGGCGGCGGTGACCTCCGGGCGCAGATTGCCCTGCAGCAGCACCGCCTCGCCGCGCCGGGCCTCGTTGAGAACGGGGGCGCACTCGTCGGTGGTGAGGCTGGCCGCACACGCGTTGGTCGTGACGATCACGTTGTCGCCGTCGGCGCCGGTCAGGACGATGGATCGGTCCGTCGCAAGGTCGGGGCGGCTGAGAAAGGCGGGGGTAAGCCCCTCGTCGCCGACCCATGACGCGACCCTCTCGGCGTGGTTGTCGGCGCCCACCGCCGCCACGAGCGTCGTCGCCACGCCAGTCCGCGCGAGGGCGATCGCCTGGTTGGCCCCTTTGCCGCCAAGCCCGGTATGGCCGATGCGGCCATGCACGGACTGGCCCGGCGCGGGCAAGGCGCGCAGGAGCAGCACCTCGTCCACCGCCACGTTGCCAATCACGAAGGCCCGCGGCGCGCTGTCGTCCTGTCGTATCATTTCAACGCCTCGGTCCTCGAACGTGCACAGTTTCCAAGCAATGCGCGGCACATCTCCGCCGCTCGCGTTCCTTTTGTTGACGGGTTTAGTAATGCGGTTTACTAAACGCGTTTACAAGGGGAATGATTGCTTGGGACGGGATCTATGCCGGCAAGCCTGAAGGATGTCGCAAAGGAGGCGGGGGTGTCCCCCGCGACCGTCTCGCGGCATCTCAACGGCTCGCTTGAGCTGCCCAAGGAGACGCGCGAACGGATCGAAACGGTCGTGCGGCGGCTGGGATACCGGCCCAACCCCCATGCGCGCCGGTTGAGCCTCGGGCGGTCGGACACGATCACGCTCATCGTGCCGGACATCGCGAACCCGTTCTTTGCGGTGCTCGCCGCGACGGTGGAGCGGGCGGCCTCCGCGCGCGGGATGATCGTGCAGTTTCACGCCACGTCGAACCTGGAGGAGCGCGAGATTGCGGTCCTGCGGCTGGCGGCGGACCATCGCTCGGACGGGGTCGTCTTCTGCACCAACCGCAAGCCGGGGCCCGACGTCGCCCAGGCCCTCGACGCCTTGCCGCGCGCGGTCATCGTCGATGAGGCCGTGCCGGGGGCGCACGCGCCGCAGATCTTTTCGGACAACGCCCAGGGCGGGTTTCTCGCCGGCGCGCACCTTGCGCGCGCGGGGCACCGGCGCGTCGCGTATCTTGGGGGCGACCCCGCGCTGATGTCCACGCGGCTGCGCGCGGACGGGCTGGAGCAGGGGCTGCGCGCGGCCAGCGGCGGGGACGCGGTGAATGTGCGCGTTCTCTCCGGCCTGCACGACGTTACCTCGGGGCGCGCGCTCGCCGCGGAGCTCATCGACGCGGAGGGCGACGAGACGGCGATCTTCGTGGGGTCCGACGAGATCGCCATTGGCGTGATCGAGACCCTGCGCGCGCGCGGCGTTCGCATTCCGGCGGACATGTCGCTTGTGAGCTTCGACGGGGCGCGGGCGCTGCATCTCTACGACCCGCCGATCACCGCCGTGCGCCAGCCTGCGGCCAAAATGGGAGAACGCGCGGTCGAGCTTCTGCTCGACGGCGACTGGGACGATCACGCCCTGCCGGACCTCGTGGAACACCTGCCGGTGGAGCTGATCGAGAGGGCGTCGGTTGCGGCGCCGAGGACGAAGCCGACCGAAGACAACGAAACGATCCAACCCGACAGAGGAGACTGACACCATGACCACCTCGATGAAGGGCGCGCTTCTTGCCGCCGCCGCCACACTGGGCCTGACCGCTGGCACCGCGGGGGCCGAGACCTTTGCGCTGGTGCAGATCAATCAGCAGGCGCTGTTCTTCAACCAGATGAACGAGGGCGCGACCGCCGCGGCGGAAGAGCAGGGCAACGAGCTGGTGATCTTCAACGCCAACAACGACCCCGCCGCCCAGAACAGCGCGGTCGAGACCTACATCGCGCAGGGGGTCGACGGCATCGTCGTCGTGGCGATCGACGTCAACGGCATCATGCCCGCCGTGCAGCAGGCCGTGGATGCAGGCATTCCCGTTGTGGCCGTCGACGCCGTGCTGCCCGAAGGCCCCCAAGCGGCGCAGGTCGGGGTCGACAACCTCGATGCCGGCGGCATGATCGGCGACTATTTCGTCGAGTATGTCGCCGCGGAGATGGGCGGCTCGGCCAATCTCGGCATCGTCGGCGCGCTGAACTCGTCGATCCAGAACATCCGTCAGGACGGGTTCGAGGCCAAGATCGAGGGCGTTGACGGGATCTCTGTGGCAGGCGTCGTCGACGGCCAGAACGTGCAGGACATCGCGCTGGCCGCCGCCGAAAACCTGATGACAGCCAACCCCACGCTGAACGCCATCTATGCGACCGGCGAGCCCGCGCTGCTCGGCGCCATCGCCGCGGTCGAGAGCCAGGGGCGCACGGGAGACGTGAAGGTCTTTGGCTGGGATCTGACGGCGCAGGCGATCCGGGGGATCGACCAGGGCTATGTCGAAGCGGTGATCCAGCAGGACCCCGCCGGGATGGGCGCCGCCGCGGTCTCGATCCTCGGCGATCTGGCCGGGGGCGGCAGCACCGAGGCCAATGTCTCGGTGCCCGTGACCATCGTCACCACCGACAATGTGGACGGCTTCCGGAGCATCTTCGAATGACACCAGCGCATTCGCGCGACATGTCACAGGCCGGGCCGGAGGGGGACATGCCCTCCGGCCTTGGCGCTCATTCCGCGGAGGTCCCGCGCATTTCGCTGCGGGGCATCCGAAAGACCTTCGGCTCGATCGAGGCGCTGCGGGGTGTGGACCTCGACGTGTTTCCGGGCGAATGCGTGGGCCTTATCGGCGACAACGCGGCCGGCAAGTCGACGCTGACCAAGGTGATCTCGGGCACCTATGTGCCGGATGCGGGCACGATACGGGTCGACGGCGAAGAGGTCCGCTTTGCGAGCCCGGCCGATGCGCGCCGCCGCAACATCGAAATGGTGTTTCAGGATTTGAGCCTGTGCGACCACATCGACGTCATGGGCAACCTCTTTCTGGGGCGGGAAGTGGCGCGCTGGTCGTTCCTCGACCGCCGCACCATGCGCGCCCAGGCGCGCCAGATGCTCGACGACCTCAACATCCGGATCCCGCGTCTCAACGCCCGTGTCGAGCAGCTCTCGGGTGGGCAGCGCCAGGCCATTGCCATCGCGCGCGCCGCCTCCTTTCAGCCCCGCGTCCTGATCATGGACGAGCCCACCTCTGCCCTCGCGGTGGCCGAGGTCGAGGCCGTTCTGCGGCTCATCAACCAGGTGAAAGCGCGGGGCGTGGCCGTCATTCTGATCACCCACCGCCTGCAGGACCTTTTCGAGGTCTGCGACCGGATCGCCGTGATGTATGAAGGCACCAAGGTGGCCGAGCGCGGCATCGGCAACACGAGCCTTGAGGATCTCGTCAAGCTGATCGTCGGCAAGGGGGAGGCGCTATGAGCGTGAACTACACCGAACGGGGAGAGGGCGCACCCATCGCCGACTTCCTGTCCGAGCATGCGCAGGTCCTGTCGATTGCCGGGTTCTTTCTGCTCTGCGTGGTGTTCTTTTCGGTGATGACCGAGGCGTTCCTGACGCCCATCAACCTGCTCAACGTGCTCCGCCAGGCCGCGCCGATCCTTGTGGTGGCCGTGGCCATGACCTTCGTCATCATCACCGCAGGGATCGACTTGTCCGTTGGCTCGCAGGTGGCGCTGATCAACGCGGTTGCGGCCATCGTGCTGGCGGCGGGGTGGCTGCCCTGGCCCTTGGTGATCCTCGGCATGCTGTTGCTCGGGGCCTTCATCGGCCTCGTGCAGGGCTGGTTCGTGGCCTACCAAGGCATCCCGGCGTTCATCGTAACGCTGGCGGGCCTGTCGATCCTGCGGGGGCTCGCGCTCTACCTCACGCAAGGCTACTCGATCCCGATCCCTGACTTGCCGGGGTTCCTCGCGCTGGGGCGGGGTCAGATCTCCGGTATCCCGGTGCCCGTCTTCGTGGCCGTGGGCATCGCCGTTTTAGGCATGGTCGTCCTGGCGCGGACGGTCTACGGACGCCGCGTGGTCGCCGTGGGCTCCAACCCCGAAGCCGCGCGCCGCGCCGGGATGCCCGCGCGGGCGACCATCACGTCGGTCTACGTGCTGGCGGGGGTGGCAAGCGCGGTCGCGGGGCTGCTCATTGCGGCACGGCTGGGCTCAGGCTCGTCGAATGCGGCGGTCGGGTTCGAGCTGCAGGTCATCGCGGCGGTGGTTCTGGGCGGCACCTCCCTCTTTGGCGGGCGGGGCACAATCCTTGGCACGCTCCTCGGGGCCCTGACCATCGCGGTGATCGGCAACGGACTGATCCTGATGCATATCTCGCCGTTCTTCACCCAGATCGTGACGGGGACGATCATCCTCATTGCGATCTGGCTCAACACGCGGATCTTCACCGCCAGCTTCCGCTTCGGCGGCGCGTCGGGGAAGGGCTGAGCATGGCGCAGATTTCCGACCGGCCAGAGAACGCGATCGAAGAGATCTTCGGCCGAACTAAGGCGCTCATCGGCATGATCCATTGCCCGGCCTTTCCCGGCGCCCCGCGCTATCGGGGGGCGGCGCGCGACGAGATCCTGTCGTTCTGCCTGCGTGATGCCGAGCGCCTGATTGCGGGTGGCATGCATGGTCTTCTGGTGGAGAACCATGGCGACATCCCCTTCTCCAAGCCTGAGGATATCGGGCACGAAACGGCGGCCTTCATGGCCGTGATCGCCGACCGCCTCGCGCAGGAATTCGCGGTGCCGCTGGGCATCAACGTGCTGGCCAATGCGCCCATCCCGGCCTTTGCCATCGCCGCGGCGTCGGGCGCGTCCTTCATCCGGGTGAACCAATGGGCCAACGCCTATGTCGCCAACGAAGGCTTCCTGGAGGGCCGCGCGGCCGAAGCGCTGCGCTATCGTGCCAAACTCAGGGCCGAGGGGATCCGCGTCTTTGCCGACAGCCACGTCAAGCACGGCAGCCACGCGATCACGGCGGACCGCAGTGTCACCGAGCTGACGCGCGACCTGGCGTTCTTCGATGCCGATGCGGTGATCGCGACGGGCCAGCGCACGGGCGACAGTGCCGATCTGGGCGAGATCGAGACAGTGCGCGATGCCACCCACCTGCCTGTGCTTGTGGGCTCCGGCGTCACGGCGGGCAACATCGGACCGATCCTGGAACGGGTCGATGCCGTGATCGTGGCCTCCTCGCTCAAGGAGGGGGGCGTCTGGTGGAACCCGGTCGAAGCCGCGCGCGTTGCCGCGTTCGTCGCGGCGGCCCAAGAGATGCTGGGGGAGAGGTGACCGCGCTCTCGGATCTCATCCTCGCGGACAATGCCGAGGGTCTGGCGCGGATGCTCGCCCATCCCTTCATCGCGCAGATTGAGGACGGGACCTTGCCGCCGCCCGCCTATCACCGGTACCTCGTCTATGAAGGGGCCTTCGTCGACACGGCCATTTCGATCTTTGCCTACGCCACGGCCAAAGCGCCCGACCTCGACGCAAAAAGGTGGCTGGTCGGTGTGCAAAAGGCGCTTGCGGGCGCGCAGATGTCGTACTTCGAGGAAAGCTTTGCCGCGCTCGACATCGAGACGGGCATCCCCCTCCCGGAGGCGGTGCGCGCCTTCGACAGCGGCATGCTGGAGATCGCGCGCGACGGCGACTTCATCGAGATCGTCACGGCGATGTTCGCGGCGGAGTGGATGTACTCGACATGGTGCAGCCGGGCGGCCAAGCGCGACATCGCGGACCCCCATATTCGCCGTTGGGTGGAACTCCATGCCGAGGATGCTTTTGCCGCGCAAGCGCTCTGGCTCAAGGCCGCGATCGACCGCTACGGCAGGGATGCCGACCGGGGCCGTCTGTCCGCCGTCTTTGGCCAAGTGACGGCGCTGGAAATCGCCTTTCACACCGCACCCCTGACGTTTGAGGAGGCAAAAGGTGCATAGGACCCCCGCCGCCACCGTCGCCACCGTGACGGGACCCATCGCGCGCGACGCTCTGGGCGTCACGCTGATGCACGAACACATCCTGAACGACTGCACCTGCTGGTGGCGGGGCAGGGACCCCGGCTTTGCCTCGCCCATCCGCGACCTGCCCGTGAGCGCTTCGATCCTGTCGCAGCTCAAACACGACCCCTTCGCCTGCCGGGACAATTGCGCGCTCGACGATGAAACACGCGCCGTGGCCGAGCTGATGCAGTTCGGCGCAGAGGGCGGCGCGACGGTGGTGGACCCGACCTGCCGGGGCATCGGGCGGGCGCCCGAGGCGCTCCGCCGGATTTCGCAGGCCACCGGGCTCAACATCGTCATGGGGTCGGGCTACTACCTGCAGTCCTCGCACCCCGCGCGCCTCGCCGCCATGACCGCCGAGGACGTGGCCGAGGAGCTCATCGCCGAGCACCGGGACGGCGTCGGCCCCGAGGCCGTTCCCATCGGGCTCATCGGCGAGATCGGGGTCAGCGCCGACTTCACCGCCGAGGAGCGCAAGAGCCTCCGTGGTGCCGCCATGGCGGCCATCGCCACAGGCCTGCCGCTGATGATCCACCTGCCGGGATGGGAGCGCCTTGCCCACGCGGTGCTCGATTGCGTCGCCGCCGAGGGGCAGCCGCTCGACCGCGTGATCCTCTGCCACATGAACCCCTCCTGGGACGACGACGCCTATCAGAGGTCGCTCGCTGACCGGGGCGCCTTCCTCGAATACGACATGATCGGCATGGACTACTGGTACGACGACCAGCAGGTCCAATGCCCTTCCGATGCCGATTGCGCCCAAGCCATCGCCGCGCTCGTGCGCGACGGCTATCTCGACCGGCTGCTGCTGTCGCAGGACGTGTTTCTCAAGATGATGCTCACCGCCTTCGGGGGCAACGGCTATGCCCATGTCCAGCGCCACTTCCTGCCGCGCCTTCTGCGGCTTGGCCTGAGCGAGGGCGACCTCGACCGCCTGATGATCGCCAACCCCGCCGCCGCCTTGTGCGCCTACACAACTCCGGAGACCCCGTGATGACCAAACTTCTTCTCGTCGGTGAAAGCTGGGTCAGCTCGGCCAACCATTTCAAGGGCTTCGACCAATTCGGAAGCGTGACCTTTCACACCGGCGCCGACCGCTTCGTGAAAGGCATGGCCAAGGCCGGGATCGAGGTCACCTACATGAAGGCGCACGAGGCGGCCGAGAGCTTCCCCTACACGCAGGAGGACCTCGATGCCTACGACGTGCTGATGCTGTCGGACATCGGGGCCAATACGCTGCTGCTGCCGCCCGATGTCTGGCTGCGCGGACAGCGTGTGCCGAACCGGCTCAAGATGATCGAGGGGTGGGTGAAAGCCGGGGGCGGCCTGATCATGATCGGGGGCTACCTGACGTTTCAGGGGATCGACGGGCGGGGCCGCTGGCACCGCACACCCGTGGAGCGGGCCCTGCCGGTGACCTGCCTGCCCTACGACGATCGCGTGGAGATCCCCGAAGGCGCCTCCCCCGAGGTTGCAAACGCCGGGCACGACCTGCTGAGCGGCGTGCCGTCCGACTGGCCGTACCTGCTCGGGGTGAATGAGCTTGCGCCGAAAGAGGGGGCCGACGTCGTTTTGCGCCTTTCGGAGGAGTATGACAGCCTGCCGCTGCTGGTCACCGGCACCCATGGCGCGGGTCGGACCGTCGCCTGGGCCTCGGACATGAGCGAGCACTGGCTGCCCACGCCGTTCCTCGATTGGCCCGGCTACGACATCCTCTTCGCCAACATGGTCCGATGGGCCGCGGACGCCGGCTCGCCAACGACCTCCGCGCCGTAGGACATCGGGACGACGCGGCGGCGTCCCCTGACGCGTCCCAACCTGTTGAACGGCGCGCAGCACGAGGCCCCCTCGCCTGCGGACGACCAACCGCCTATGCGGATCTCCTTCGATCGCCGAGCCAGCGCAACATCGCTCCAGC
>JBCCYI010000186.1:0-9265 GCA_039189975.1 Pseudomonadota bacterium | reverse complement strand
GCCATGCGAACGCCAGCCGCGCCATCCGAATTAGCAGCTTAACCTGAGCAGTTGCCGCCGGTTTATACATCTTATCCTGCGGAATCTCACCCCGCAGTGGACGATGATGTCGCGCGAAACTTCGAAGGCGGACGCCAACAAAAGCCCGGCTGTCCGCGCACGCGGTATAGAGTGCCTTGCCTGATCCGGTAGATCTGAGCTTCCACCCCTGACCGCCGCTCCAGATCGGAGGGTTAGGCTCCTCAGCAGGGGACACCCAGCGGCTCTCCCTCCATACGGCGCCCTTTACCGCACATGTCCGGACTGGTCTTACCGGCTGCGCCGAGCCATACGGGAGCCGACACGACACGACACGCCGCACGCAAGAGCCCCGCCCATGCGATACGCCCCGCTCCTCTATCCCACCGCCGATGACTGGCGCGATGCTCCCGAAAAGCGCGTCGCGCTCTTTGGGATGTCGGGCTTGGGTAAGACCTTTCTGTCAAGCATGCTGCGCGAGACGGGCGGCTGGTTCCACTACTCCGTCGACTACCGCATCGGCACGCGCTATTTGGGCGAGCGCATCGCGGACAGCGTCAAACGAGAAGCGATGAAGGTCCCCTTCTTGCGCGATCTCTTGATGTCGGACTCGATCTACATTGGCTCCAACATCACGTTCAACAACCTTGCCCCGCTGTCCACCTATCTGGGAAAACCCGGCGACCCGGCGCACGGCGGGCTCTCGCTGTCGGAATACCGTCGGCGTCAGGCCGAGCACGATGCCGCCGAACGTGCCGCGCTTCTCGATACCGATCGGTTCATCGACCGCGCGCAGGCGCTCTACGGCTATCCGCATTTCGTCGGCGATACGGGGGGCTCGATCTGTGAGGTGGTCGATCCGACCGATCCGGGCGATCCCGTTCTGACGGCACTCAGTGCGCGTATGCTCCTCGTCTGGATCGCCGGCAGCGACGCGCATCGCGAAGATTTGATCCGCAGATTCGAAAAGGCCCCCAAGCCCATGGCCTACCAGCCCGCGTTTCTATCGGAGACATGGGACGGCTACGTAAAGGCAACTGGTCTGAGCGAGACGGAGGTCGACCCGGATGCCTTTATCCGCCACGCCTATGGCCGCGCCATGGCGCATCGCCAGCCGCGCTACGCCGCCATGGCCGAGCATTGGGGCGTCACGGTCCTGGCCGAGGACGTCGCCAAAGTGCACGATGAGAGTGGCTTCGTCGCACTCATCGCCGCTGCGCTTGAACGTGCGGCAGACGCGACGTATCTCCAGGCTCCCCGCGCCCCCTAGTGCGCGGGACATCAGGAGCCCCCCATGCCGATCAAACTGCCCGAGACCCTGCCCGCCTTCGACGTTCTGCGCAGCGAAGGTGTCATGGTCATGGGCGAGGACCGCGCCGCGCGACAGGACATCCGCCCCCTGCGGATCGGGCTGCTCAATCTGATGCCCAAGAAAATCCAGACCGAAACGCAGTTTGCCCGACTGATCGGCTCTACGCCCCTGCAGATCGACCTGTCGCTTATCCGCATGACGGACCACGAAACGCGCAATACCGCCGCTGCCCACATGGAGGCCTTCTACCGGCCCTTTGCCGAGGTCGCTGCGAGCGGCGACAAGTTCGACGGCCTCATCATCACTGGCGCCCCGATCGAACACCTGCCCTATGAGGACGTCACCTACTGGGATGAGCTGCGTCGTGTCATGGACTGGACGCAAAGCCACGTTCATTCGACCTTCGGCGTCTGCTGGGGCGGAATGGCCATGGCCTATCACCTGCATGGGCTCCCCAAGCATATGCTCGACGCCAAGGCCTTTGGCTGCTTTCGGCATACCAACCGCGCGCCGGCCTCGCCCTATTTGAACGGCTTTTCCGACGATTGCATCGTGCCCGTGTCGCGCTGGACGGAGCTGCGCCGGGACGAGATCGAGGGGGCGGGCCTGACGATCCTGCTGGATTCGTCCGATGTTGGACCCTGCCTGGTCGAGGATGCCGCGCATCGCGCGCTCTACATCTTCAACCACCTGGAATACGACAGCGGCACCCTGAAGGAAGAATACGACCGTGACGCCGCCGCGGGCGCCCCGATTGACGTGCCTGTGAACTATTATCCTGGCGACGACCCCTCCGCGCGCCCCCTCAACCGGTGGCGCAGCCACGCGCATCTCCTATATGGCAACTGGATCAACCAATTGTACCAAACCACGCCCTTTGATGCACACGCCATCGGCACGGAAACTGGCTAGTCGAGCAGCGGCCCTCGCTCTGGGGCTTGCGGCTGCGTGCGCGCCTCAGGGCCAGGAGGCCGACATGAATGCCCAGCCCGCGCCGCTCGCGCTTGATGCCGCGGCCTACCCGCCAACGGGCAGTCTGATCGACGTTGCGGGAACGCAGGTTCATGTCCATCGGGAGGGTCGGGTCGACAACCCTGCGGTGGTCCTCGTGCATGGAGCCTCCGGCAACAGCCGGGATTATTCGTTCGATCTGGCGCCGCGGCTGGCGGAGGAGTTTCACGTCATCGCCGTTGACAGGCCCGGCCACGGCCACAGCCCTGCGCTGCATGACGAGGGCGAAAGCCCCGCCGAACAGGCCGCCGTGCTCGACGCGGCGCTGGAGGCGCTCGGCATCCAGCGAGCGGTGATTGTCGGCCATTCCTATGGCGGGGCCGTGGCGATGGCCTGGGCGTTGGAGCATCCGGCCCGTGTCGCTGGCGTTGTGTCATTGGGCGGCGCAACGATGCCCTGGCCGGGTGGCTTGGGGAGCTGGTACCGTATCGCGTCGTCCCGCGTCGGGGGCGCCACGGTTGTCCCGCTCGTCTCCAGCCTGGCCACACGCGGGATCGCCGAGCGGTCGGCGCACTCGATTTTTGCCCCCCAGGCCCCGCCCGAGGGATATCTCTCCTATGTCGGCGTGGGCCTGAGCTTGCGCCCGGAGACGCTGCGCACCAATGCGCGCCAGGTCAACACGCTCAAGCCGCATGTCACGGAGATGGCCGCGCGCTACAGCGACCTGGCACTCCCGGTTGAGGTGGTGCATGGCAGCGCCGACACGATCGTCCCAGCCGATGTGCATGGCGCCCGGATGGTGGCGCTGATTCCCGGCGCCAAGCTCACCCTTCTGGACGATGTCGGGCACATGCCCCACCACGCCGACCCCGAAGCGGCCGTGACCGCCATTCGGCGCGTCGCGGCAAAGGCCGGTTTGCGCTGAGCCCCCCCTGGCAAAGCCCTTACGCCCCGCGGCGGCACGGGGTGCGTTGCCTCGCCCCGGCCCGACCGTCATACTCGCGCCAGACACGATCTGAGGACGTCGCCCATGACCCTGCCCTTCGACGGCGCCATCACGCGCTATTTCGAGAAAGACGCGCCCAAGGCGGTGCGGGACGCGGTCCGGGCATCCAAGGGCAAAACCATCCTCGAGCCGCCCTACCCCTACGACGCGCGTATGGACCGGGACGACTATGAAGCAACGCTCGCCGCGCTCCAGATCGAGCTGGTAAAGCTGCAGTCCTGGGTCAAGCAGAGCGAAGCACGGATCTGTGTGGTGTTCGAAGGGCGAGACGGCGCCGGCAAAGGGGGCACGATCAAGCGCTTCCGGGAAAACCTTAATCCACGCGTCGCACGTGTCGTGGCGCTTTCTGCGCCGACAGACCGCGAAAAGACGTCCTGGTACTTCCAGCGCTACATCCAGCACCTGCCCGCCGGTGGCGAAATCGTCCTCTTCGACCGCTCCTGGTACAATCGCGGCGTGGTCGAGAAGGTCTTTGACTTCTGCACCGATGACGAACGCAAACGGTTCTTCGAGCAGGTCAATCCCTTTGAGAAAGCCCTGTCGGAAGAGGGGATCATCCTCGTCAAGATCTGGCTCAACGTCAGCCGCGCCGAGCAGCTGCGCCGCATGCTCGCGCGCGAGGCCGATCCGCTGAAGCAGTGGAAACTGAGCTGGATCGACATCGAGGGCCTGCAACGTTGGGATGCCTATTCCGAGGCGATCTCCGAAACGCTGGGCTACACCCATGAGCTTGATCAGCCCTGGACGCTCATCCGCGCCGACGACAAACGCCGCGCCCGCATCGCCGCGATCCGCGCGGTGCTCGCGCAATGCGACTACCCGGGCAAGGACAAAGATGTGGCTTGCACGCCCGATCCGGACGTCTGTGGGACACCCGCGCTCTGGCATGCCTAAGCGGGGCTACCATCACGGCAACCTGCGCCAGGCGCTGGTCGACGCCGCCTTGCGGCTGATCGAGACAAAGGGGCCGCAGGGCTTTACTCTGACAGAGGCAGCCAAGACAGCCGGTGTGACGCCTGCGGCCGTGTACCGCCACTTCGAGGGACGCGATGACCTGATCGCCGAAGCCGCCTTGCAGGGCTACGGGATCTTCGCCGAAGCGATGGAGGCGGCGTTTGCAAAGGGCGGGACCACGGCGCTCTCCCGGTTCGAGGCGACGGGACGGGCCTATCTTTCGTTCGCCGGGGCATACCCGGGACACTACCAGGCCATGTTCGAATCCGGGATCTCGGTGCAGCGCACCCCTGAGCTGGCCCATGCCGCACAACGGGCGCGCAATACGCTGGAGAAGGCTGCGGCGGACCTGTCGGAGGAGTTACCGGTGGATCGGCGCCCCCCTGCGGCAATGTTCTCGGCCCATATCTGGGCGATGTCGCACGGGGTCGTCGAGCTCTACATGCGCGGTGCGCCAGGCGGCCGGGCGCCGTTTCCGCCCGAAGCGCTGCTCGAATCCGGCATCGGGATTTATCTTCGGGGGCTTGGTCTGATCCCGCCCGATGCTTAGCTATACTTACACGGGCCGCAGAGAGACGTGGCCCTGATGACATGACGCCGCGAAAGATCGGCATTTGCGCGCGGCGCGGTTGGCGACCCCATCGCGATAGCATAGGCTTTCCGTCGAGGGGCGGCGTCTGCCGTCTATTGGAGGACACGCATGCGCATCGCCGTGGGAGCGATCACAAAAGGGCGGCCGCAGATGTTTGCCGCGCTCCTTGAGAGCTTCAAGGGCATGCGCCGCCCGGACGGGCACGACGTGATCTTCCTCTTTGCTGAAAACGACACGGCCCTGAGCGTCGAGCGCCAGGTCGCAGCGTTTCGGGCGGCGATTTCGGAGGAGGTGCACCTCGATGTCGAGCCGGTGCCGGGGATCCCGATGGCGCGCAACAAGGTGCTCGATATGGCGCTGGCGGCCGGGGCGGATGTTCTGACCTTTGTCGATGACGACGAGATTGTACGCGTCGATTGGCTGGAGCAGCTGATTTCCGGAATGGAGACGCGTCGCCTCGATCTGGCGGGCGGGCCCGTCCGCGTGACCCCGACCGACGAGCCGATGACGCATTGGAACCGGGCCGTCTACGGGCATCTCACCTACCGGGCCAAGAAGCGCAACAGCAACCGCGCGGCCAGCGCGGCCGACGGCACCGATTCCGAGATCAACATCTACACCAACAATTGGGCGCTGCGTCTGGACGCTCAGAAGCGCCTGGGCGTGCGGTTTGACGAGCGGCTGCAGTTCACCGGCGGGTCGGACACGCGCTTCAGCCTCGACATGAAGGCCGCCGGGGCGCGAATCGGCTGGATCCCTGACGCGTGGGTCGAGGAGCCGACGCCGACCAAGCGGCTGGCGCTGGGGTATCACTACAGCCGCGCGCGCGATCAGGCGACCAATGCGGTGATCCTCTCCGGGCGCAGCCGGCTCACCGCCTATTGGCACGCCGTGGCGCGGTTCCTCGAAGCCGTGGTGGCAGTGCCTTTGTTGCCGGTCACCGGCGGGACGGGTGCGGCACGCGCGGTCTTCAAGCTCGGGATGGCCGTAGGGCATTTGCGCGGCTCGTTGGGGCGCAAGAGCCAGCATTATGACCCGGCGGCGGCGCATTTCCACGCCGAGGTCGAAAGCTGAGATGTGGGAGGGGGCTGTCCGCCCCCCGCGCCTACGGCGCTCCCCCCGAGGATACTTTCCAGCACAATGAAGGTTGGACGGTTGGGGCTGCTGGTTCTCTAGGTGGTGCGGCTTTTGCCGTGAGGTGCCGCGTAGAAGGCGGGGTGGCGTTTTGAGGGGTTGGTGGCTCGGTCGTTGATCGTTGGGATGAGCGGCCAGAGGAACCGCAGGGACTGGTCGGCCGTTGCCGGGCCCGGAGCAGTGAGTTCCGGACCCGAAGGGCGATGGCCGCTATCTGTCGGGGAGTGGGATGAACTCGGCGTTGTCGTTTGGGGGGAGTTGGAAACGGCCGTGGGTCCAGTCGCCCTGGCGCCAGGCTTCCTTGGCGTCCTCGATGCGCTCCTTGGAGGAGGCGACGAAGTTCCACCAGATGTAGCGGGAGCCCTCGAGGGTTTCGCCGCCCAAGAGCATGAGGCGTGCGCCTTGGGCGCCGGCGGTGAGGCTGACCTTGTCCCCGGGGCGGAAGACCATCATGCGGCCTGCGTCGAACGTGTCGCCCGCCACGGTCACGCTGCCTTCGACGACATAGACGCCGCGGTCTTCGTGATCGTCGGGCATGGGGATCTTGGCGCCGGGTTGCAGGACGGCGTCGGCGTAGAACATCTCGGAGGCGGTCTTGACCGGTGCGCGCTCGCCATAGGCATGGCCGAGGATCAGGCGGACGGACTTGCCCTCGCCCTCCATGAAGGGGAGCGCTTCGACGGGGGCGTGCTCGAACTCGGGCGCGCGGTCCTCGTGGTCTTTGGGCAGCGCGACCCAGGTCTGGATGCCGAAGAAGGGCATGGGCTCGGTCTGGGTGGCGTCGTCTGTGCGCTCGGAATGGGTGATGCCGTGGCCTGCGACCATCCAGTTGACGGCGCCGGGCTCGATCCAGGCGTCGGTGCCGAGGCTGTCACGGTGGTGCATGCGGCCGCGATAGAGGTAGCTCACCGTGGCCAGGCCGATGTGGGGATGGGGGCGGACGTCGAGCCCCTTGGTGGGGAGGAACTCCGCCGGGCCCATCTGGTCGAAGAAGATGAACGGTCCGACCATCTGGCGCTTGGGCGCGGGCAAGGCGCGGCGCACCTCGAAGCCACCCAGGTCGCGGGCGCGGGGCACGATCAGCGTGTCGATGGCGTCCACGGCGTCGCCGGTGGGGCAATCGGGGTCTAGGGTGGGGTTCCAGCTCATGGGGGGCTCCTGCCTTTGATCTATGTGTCAGGTCGGGAGATAGCGCGGAACAGGAGAACACATAAGCCGCGCTTGCGGGCAGTAATTGTGCGCTAGGGCACATACTTGTGGCGTCAGAGACGGTCGCGCAGGCCGTACCAGAGCATCGCGAGGGCCACGAGCGGGGTGCGCAGCAAGGACCCGCCGGGGAAGCGGGGGTTGGGCACGCGGGCCATGACGTCGAAGCGTTCGGCCTGCCCGGCGATGGTTTCGGCGGCGATCTGGCCTGCGAGGGTCGCCATGGCGACGCCGTGACCGGAATAGCCCGACAGGCTGAGGACGTTTTTCTGGAGACGGGCGAAATGGGGCATCCGCGTCGCGGTGATGCCGAGCGTACCGCCCCAGGCAAAGTCGATCCGCGTGTCGGCGAGCTGCGGGAAGACCTTGCGCAGGGGTTTGCGCACGAGGGCGGCGATATCGTCGGGAAAGCGGTAGCCGTAGGTCTCACCACCGCCGAAGAGCAGGCGGTGATCGTCCGAAAAGCGGAAGTAGTTCACGACAAAGCGGGAATCGGCGACGGCGTGGTTGCCTGCGATCACGGCGTCCTGGCCGTCGGGGCCGAGCGGCTCTGTCGCGACGATGAAGTTGTTGATTGGGATGACATGGGCGGCGACCTTGCGGTCGAGCCGGCCGAGATAGCCGTTGCAGCCGAAGACGGCGAAGGCGGCGCGCACGGTCGCGCGCGCGGTGTGCAGGGTGACGGGATCGCCGGGGGTGATCTGTGTCACGCGGCTCGTCTCATGGATCTGAACGCCGGCCTTTTGCGCGAGCCGCGCCAGGCCGAGAGCGAAGGCCAGCGGGTCGATATGGCCGGAGCCCATGTCCAGCGTGCCGCCGTAATAGGCGTCGGAGGTGACGATCTCGCGCAGTGCTGTGCGGCTCAGGGGGACGAGCTTGTCATAGCCGTAGTCGCGGGCGAGGCGCTCGGCATAGGCGTGGCTTTCGCGGACGAAGCCGCGCTTGTGGTCGGCATGGACGATCCCGTCGTGGAACGGGACAGCGACCTCGGGCCGTTCGGCGAGATCGCGCACGAGCGCCACCGCCTGGCGGCCCATCGCCCAGAGCGCCAGCGCGTCGTCGAGGCCGACCATCGCCTCCAGCGCGTCCTGGTCGACCCTCTGTCCGATGCCCACCTGCCCGCCGTTGCGCCCCGACGCGCCGAAGCCGACGCGGGAAGCCTCGAGCAGGACAACGCGATAGCCGCGGCCCGCCAGGTGCAGCGCGCTCGAGAGCCCGGTGAAGCCGCCGCCGACGACGGCGACATCCGCCTCGATCTCGCCTTCTGCCTCAGGGAACGGCGGCAATTGCCCCGGTTTCGCGGCGTAGAACGAGGGCGGGTACGCGCCCAGCGTGTCGTTGGCGGTGAGCAGGTCCATCAGGCGGCCTGGAGCAAGCCTTCGTCAGCCATCTTGGCGTGGGCAAGGTCGAGCACGCGGGCGGCGCGTTCGATCAGCAGGTCGATCTCGGCGCGCGTGATGACGAGGGGGGGCGCGATGATCATCCGGTCGCCGACGTGGCGCATGATGAGGTTGTTGGCAAAAGAGATCTCGCGCGTGAGGAACCCGGCGGTGCCGGTGTCGGCGGCGAATTTGGCGCGCGCGGCCTTGTCGGGCGTCAGCGCAAGTGAGGCCATGAGCCCGCAGGACACAGCCTCGCCGACCAGGGGATGGTCAGCCAGCGCGCCCCATTTCTCGGCGAGGTAGGGCCCGACGTCCTCGCGCACATGGGCGACGACCTGCTCTTCTTGCAGAAGCCGCAGGTTTTCGAGCGCGACGGCGGCGGCCACGGGGTGACCGGAGTAGGTGTAGCCGTGGTTGAAGTCGCCCCCGGCGTTGACGACCCGCGCCACCTTGTCGGACACGATGGAGCCGCCGATCGGCTGGTAGCCGGAGGAGAGCCCCTTGGCGATCGTCATTATGTCGGGTGTCAGCCCGTAGGTCTGGGAGCCGAACCAATGGCCGGTGCGCCCGAAGCCACAGATCACCTCATCGGCGATGAGGAGGATGTCATGGGCGTCGAGGATGCGCTTCATCTCGGGCCAGTAGCTCTCGGGCGGGATGATGACGCCCCCTGCCCCCTGCACCGGCTCGGCGATGAAGGCGGCGATGTT
>JBCCYI010000185.1:0-9366 GCA_039189975.1 Pseudomonadota bacterium | reverse complement strand
TACAAGGCCGGGGGCCATGACGGCGTCATCGCGTTCGGTGGCGGCTCCGGGCTGGACCTCGGCAAGATGGTCGCCTTCATGGTCGGCCAGACGCGCCCTGTCTGGGACTTTGAGGACATCGGCGACTGGTGGACCCGCGCTGACCCGGATGTGATCGCACCGATCATCGCCGTCCCGACCACCGCCGGTACAGGCTCGGAAGTCGGCCGCGCGAGCGTGCTGACGAACTCCGAGACCCACGTGAAGAAGATCATCTTCCACCCCAAGGTGCTCCCGACCGTGGTGATCGCCGATCCGGAGCTGACCGTCGGCATGCCCCCTGCGATTACGGCCGGGACCGGGATGGACGCCTTCGCCCATTGTCTGGAGGCCTATTGCTCGCCGCATTACCACCCGATGTCCCAGGGCATCGCGCTGGAAGGGTTGCGGCTCGTGAACACCTACCTGCCCCGCGCCTATGCGGATGGCTCCGATCTGGAGGCGCGTGCGCAGATGATGTCCGCCGCGGCGATGGGGGCGGTTGCGTTCCAGAAGGGACTTGGCGCGATCCACGCGCTCTCCCACCCGGTGGGGGCGGTCTACAACACCCATCACGGGACGACGAACGCCGTGGTGATGCCCGCCGTCCTGCGCTTCAACCGCCCCGCGATCGAGGAACGCCTCGACACCGCGGCGGCCTACCTGGGGATCGAGGGCGGCTACGAGGGCTTCTACGCCCGGGTCGAGGCGCTCAACACGCTCTTCGAGATCCCTGGCGGCCTGGCCGCGATGGGGGTGGCGCCCGCGCGGCTCGACGAGCTCACTGCGATGGCCATCGAAGACCCGAGCTGCGGCGGCAACCCCATCGCGCTCACCGCGGAGAACACCCGCGCGCTCTTTGAGGACGCGATGTAGCCGGCTGCGCGTCAGAAGGCACCTTGCATCCCGAAGCTTGCATCCTCGATCACGCGAAGGGCGCGGCACAATGGATCGAACGATCGACCAGCTGGCCTTTTCCATCCCGCGGGCTCCAGAGCGTTCGCTCCGAAACCTGGCGTGCTTGGGAACTACCGATGGCTCCGCCGGCCGGCGCTACGGCTCAAACACGAGCTCTGTCAGGGTTCGGACCGGACAGGCACGGTTTGCTCCTGCGCTCGAACCTTCAGCCAGTCGCAGTCGATGTTGCGGTGACGTCCGCTTCACAGGCCGCAGTCACAGACGCCGAACTCACGCACGCCCCGACCGCTCGAGCGCGTGAAAGATGTGAGTGAACGTCGCCGCCCCAAGCACGGGGATCAGCAGGTTTACGATCGGCACCGACAGCGGCATCGCCATGAGCGTGCCCGCCATCCAGATCACCGGCATGTGGCGACGGCGGGCGGCGACGGCGCCCTCCCGCCCCAAACGGCGCATCGCGACGAGCTGGAAATACTCGCGCCCGAGGAGGAAGCCATTCACCAGCCAGAACAGCAACGGCGCGAAGGGGCCAACGAAGAAGTAGAGCACCAGCGCCACCAGATTGGCCGCGATGATCACTGCGAGAAAGCCCAGGCTGTCGCGGATCTGGTCCGAGATCGGCACGGGCGTAACGTCGGGCAGGTGCGGGTAGTACCGCGCCTCAACAGCCGCCGCGACCCCGTCGAGAAAGATGCCGGTGAACGCCGAGGCCACAGGCACCATAAGGAAAACCGACAGCACGATCATCAGCAGGACGAACCCGACCGAAGCAATATCGTCGACCCACGAGATCTCCCCGACCAGCGGCAGTGAAAACGTCTCCGGCAGCAGCCAGTTGATCCCCCAGAGGAACACCGCCGTGACGGCGATCAGCAGGCCCAGCGTCAATCCGATCCCAAGGCCCAGCACCCGCAGGAAGCGCGGATCGGTCGCCTGCGACAGCGCCCGGCCGAAGGCTGCGAAGATCACGCCTGAACCCAGGTTGTGATCGCGTCGAGGTCCGGGCGCGGACGCTCGGGTGGGGTATTGGTTTCGGTGCCGATGTGAATGAAGCCGGCCAGCGTTTCCGTCTCCGCGAGCCCCAGACTGCCTTCCAGGAACGCCCGGTCATGGGAGGCCCAGCCGGTCAGCCAGTTCGCCCCCCAGCCCGCCGCCAGCGCCGCCATCAAAAGCCCGTAGCAGGCCGCCCCGGCAGACAGAACCTGCTCGGCCAGCGGGATCTTGTCGGACGGTTTGGGGCTTGAAACCACGGCGACCGCCAAATGCGCATCCGCAAACTGGCGCTCCATCTTGGCGATTTTCTCGGGCTCGATCCCGACCTGCGCGCCATGGGGCACAACCGCTGCGGCGAGCCGTTCCAGAGCGGGACGCTCGAGCACGAGAAAGCGCCAGGGCTCCAGCTTACCATGGTCCGGCGTCCGCGCCGCGATCTCCAGCAGCGGTCGCAGCGCGTCGCGGTCGGGCACGGGGGTCGTCAGCGTCTTGGCCGGGCGCGACCGGCGTGCGCGCAGAAAGGCGAGCGTTTCGGGCGATGGCTGTGGCATGGGGTCCTCCTTTCGGCCCATGTAGCCTTAGAACACCGACAGTTGAAGGCACCTTGCACCGTGCTCTGCCACACGGCGCCGCAAGGACACTCCTTACGGCGTCGCCTGTGCAATAACGCGCGCGATGTCGTCGAACGTCTCTTCAAGCATCGCGTCGAAGCGCGGTCCGGGTTGGCGCGCGCGCAATGTGGCGGCCATGGGATCCGGGACCCGCAGGGAGCTCCCGCTGAGGTCTTCCATCACCGCATGCCCGCAAAAAGGGACATAGGCCTCCGAATAGCCTCCCTCGTGCACGAGGACGAGCTTGCCATCGCACAGCGCCTCCGCCGCGCGGCGCGCCCGCGCCGTCAATTCGCCGAAGGTCTCGGCGGTCGCCATCGTGGCCGACAGGGGATCCGGCGCGGCGGCGTCAAAGCCGCAGGCAATGACAATGGCTTCCGGGCGAAACGCCTCCAGCGCTGGGCCCACGAAGCGATCCCATGCGTTCAGAAAGCCACTATGCCCGGTGCCTGGAGGGAGCGGAACATTGAGATTGGCGCCACCGCCCGCGGCCCCGCCGCGGGCCTCCGCACCGCCTGTATCGAGCGGGAAGTTGCGCTCCTGATGCAGGGAGATCGTCAACGTATCGGCCCGATCGTAATAGATCGCCTCGGTGCCATTGCCATGATGCACGTCCCAGTCGACGACGGCCACTCTGTCGACCAGCCCCTCGGCGCGTGCCGTCTCCAGGGCGATGGCGATGTTGGCCAACACGCAAAAGCCCATGGGCGTGTCTGGCAGGCAGTGATGCCCCGGCGGACGTGAGAGCGCATAGGCGTTCTGTAGGTCGCCACGCAGCACCGCCGACAGCGCCGCCTTCGCCAGACCAGCGGAAACCGCCGCTGTCGCATATCCGTCCTGACCGAAAGGCGCGCGCAAACCAAGCTCGCCCCCACCCTCCTGAGACAACGCCTCGAACCGGTCGAGATACGCAGCCGGATGGACCCGCTCGAGGTCCGCGCGCGTGGCCGGGGCGGCGTTCGACATACGCAGTTCGCCCGCGAGGCCGCTGACATGAAGCAAATTGAGAAACCTGCGCTTTGTCTCAGGGCTATCGGGCAGGCCGCCTCCCGGCTGGACAAAGCCGCCCACAGGCATCGTCAGCGCGTATTGGCCGCCGTGGTGCCAAAAGCAGCGTTCATCCCAGAAAAAGCCGGTGGTCATGGCACCCTCCTTTTAGGTGGCTGGAAGCGGAGCAGCGGCATGTCGAGGTTACGTGGCGCGCGGCTGGATCCGATTGACGTGTCCCATCTTGCGGCCTGGACGCGCCTCGGCCTTGCCATAGAGATGCACGGCCGTATCGGCGGCGCCGAGCAGCGCGGGAAGGGTGTCGATGTCCTCGCCGATCAGGTTTGTCATGGTGACGTCGGCATGGCGCTTGCCGTCTCCCAGGGGGTGGCCGGTGATGGCGCGGATGTGCTGTTCAAACTGGTCGACCGTCGTGCCGTTTTGCGTCCAATGCCCGGAGTTGTGCACCCGCGGTGCAATCTCGTTGACCAGCAGGCCGCCGGGCGTCACGAAGAGCTCGACGCCCATCACCCCGACATATTCCAGCGCGGTGACGATTCGGCTCGCGAGCAGCACCGCATCGGTCCGTTGCGCGCGCCCGAGCAGCGCAGGGACCGTCGTCTGGCGCAGGATACCATCGGCATGCACGTTCTCGCCCGGGTCGTAGGCCGCCACCTGGCCGGTGAGGCTGCGCGCCACGATCACCGACACCTCGCGCTGAAATGCGACATGCCCCTCCAGGATCGCGGGGGCGCCCTGCATGGTCGCCAGCGCGGCCCCGGCACCCTCCGGCGCGGCAATGCGGGCCTGGCCCTTTCCGTCATAGCCGAGCCTGCGTGTCTTTAGGATGGCCGGTGTGCCAATCTCCTCCAGCGCGGCGGCGAGCGAAGCGGCATCCTCGACCGGAGCAAAGGGCGCCGTGCCCAGGCCGAGCCCATTCAGAAAGCGCTTCTCGTCGAGCCTGTCCTGACTGATGCCAAGGGCACTGCGGCCGGGACGGATCGGGACCTTGGCCTCGATGAGATCCAGCGCGGCGGTCGGCACATTCTCGAACTCATAGGTCACGAGGTCGACGGCCTCGGCGAAGGCCGTGAGGGCCAAGGCGTCGTCGTAGGGCGCCTGCGTGGCCGCGTGGGCGACATCTGCCGCCGGGGCGGCAGCGGGCTCGTAGATGTGGCACAGGTACCCCAGCCGCGCGGCTGCGACCGAAAGCATGCGCCCAAGCTGCCCGCCCCCCAGTATGCCGATGGTAGCGCCAGGCGGCAGCGGGCGCGTGCGGCTCGGTTCAGTCATCCGAAGGGGTCTCGGGGATCGAGGCAGAGAGAGCCGCGCGCCAGGCCTCCAGCCGCTCGGCGAGGGCCGCGTCCTCGTTGGCCAGGATCGCGGCAGCCATCAGACCGGCATTGGCCGCGCCCGCTGCCCCGATCGCCATGGTCGCCACCGGAAAGCCGCGGGGCATCTGGACAATCGAGTAGAGCGAATCCACGCCATTGAGTGCCCGTGTCTGGACCGGCACGCCGATCACCGGCACACGCGTTTTGGACGCGACCATCCCCGGCAGGTGCGCCGCGCCCCCCGCGCCCGCGATGATTGCCTTGAGGCCCCGCTCGGCGGCCTCGCTCCCGTAGCGCCACAGCCGGTCCGGCGTGCGATGCGCAGAGACGATGCGCGCCTCATAGGGCACTGCCAGCTCATCCAGGAGTGTCGCCGCCTCGCGCAGGGTCGGCCAGTCCGACTGGCTGCCCATGATGATCCCGACCTGAACGGCCATCGGCCTTGCTCCCCGCTATGCGCGGCGCAGAATAGCGTCAGACAAGGGGGGCACAAGTCGAAGTCGGCGCCCCAGAGGCTCTGCACGCCTCGGCGCACCCGAAGCACACGCCCGGGCGACGGTCAGGCGATGATGTCAGGATTGAGCTCATCCTCGATGAAGCGGATCTGGTCCTTGAGCCTGAGCTTTTGTTTCTTGAGACGCTTGATCGTGAACATGTCGCTCGTACCCTTGTCCTCAAGCGCCTGAATGGCATCGTCGAGGTCGCGGTGCTCACGCTCCAGCACCTGCAGGCGCAGGCGCAGCACCTCCTGATGGTCCATCTCATGCGGCGGGTTCAAAGCAGGGCTCCGGGCTAGCTTCAGCACGAGCTGTATAGGCAACGCCGTCCGTCGGGCAAAGCCACATCTTGCGGGCCTGGGATCCACACCCCATATCTTTGCGTAATGGGCGGCCAGATTGGCGCCCTGCCCCCGCATGGTCGCTTTTCAAAGGACGTGCCACATGACCAAACTGACCCTCGGGTCGCACCCGTTTCTGCTTGGGTTCGACCAACTGGAACGCCTCGTGGAACGGACGGCCAAGTCCGGCAACGAAGGCTACCCCCCCTACAACATCGAACAGGCGGACGAAAACCGCTACCGGATTACGCTCGCCGTCGCAGGCTTCGCGGAGGGCGACCTCGCGATCACGGTGGAAGACCGGCAACTCGTCATCCGCGGACGACAAAGCGATGACGGCTCGGAGCGGGTTTACCTGCACCGGGGCATTGCGGCGCGCCAGTTCCAGCGCAGCTTCGTGCTGGCCGAAGGCGTGGAGGTGTCGGGCGCCAATCTCGAAAACGGCTTGCTCCACGTCGATCTGCAACGCTCGTCACCGGAAACCATTGTCCAGACGATCAAGATCGGCCGGCCCGGGCATTAGACAGGAGGTCCAGATGAATACCAAGGTTGAGCCCAAAAGCACCGCGAAGGACGCAATCCGCGGTCTTGTCTATGTCCGCCCCGTCGCTGTCGACGATTTGCCCGAGGAGGTGCGCACACAGGTTCCGGGTATGGACGCGCTCTACGCTGTGCACGCCGAGGACGGTGCGCGGCTGGCGCTCGTCAAGAACCGCGAGCTAGCCTTTGTTCTCGCGCGCCAGAACGATCTGGCGCCCGTCTCCGTGCACTGACGTCACGCAAGAGAGTACTGCCCGCAAGGCCCCCGCACCGGGGGCCTTTTTCGTTTCGGACCACACGCTGCCCGCGCCGCTCACAGCATCGTCCAGGCCTGGAACGCGAGCCCGGCGGTCGCGGCTCCCGCCAGCGACAGAGCAATGTACAGGCCGAAGACCTTTGGTTTGACCAGAGCCCAAACCGCGATCGCTGCGGGGATCGACGTGACGCCACCTGCGATCAGAAAGGCCATCCCTGCGCCCGGCTGCATCCCTTGGTCGATGAGCCCGCCGACGAGCGGCAGCGCGGCGTAGCCATTGAGGTAGGCGGGCACGCCCACGACTGTGCCCAGCAGGATCGGCCCAACGCCGGAGCCTCCCAGCAGCGCGGTGATGTCCTCGGCCGGGATATAGGCCAGCATCATGCTCTCGAGGAGGAAGGCGAGCAGCAGCCATTTCGTAAGGAAGGTCGTCGTCTTGATCGCTTCTGTGCGAAATTTGGCACGACGCGCCGGCTCTTGCCAAAACCGCCAGACGACCGCACCCGGCGCGCGCACCTTCGCGCCGCCACAGCCGCCATTGCCGATCTCGGGGCGCAGCGGGTTCGCCAACGCGCCGACGCCCGTCATTGCGTGCACGACAAAGCCCCCGGCAAGGCCCAAACCGATGGCGACCAGCGTCTTGGCCACGGCAAACTCCAGATCGAGCACACCGAGGGTCAGGACGAACATCGACGGGTCCATGAGTGGCGAGGCAAGCCAGAACGCCATGACCGCCGACAGTGGCACGCCCATTGTCAGCAGCGCCGCGATCAGTGGGATGACTCCACAGGAACAAAAGGGCGACAGTCCGCCTGCGAGGGCGGCCAGCGTAATGATCAGCACTGGGGCGCCGGTAAAGGCCTTCGCGATGAGGTTGTCGGCGCCGGTCGCTGTCGCCCAGGCCGCGATCACGATGGAGGCCATGAGATAGGGGGCCGTGTGCAGCAATGCGGCACCGGCAAACCGAGCGCTTTCGACGGCCTGAGCCGGGGAAAACACGGCGATCGCGGCAACAAGCGCCACCGACGCAAGCCAGACCTGATGATCGCGCAGCATCGGAAGAATGCGGGAGGTGCCGGGAGGGGGCGTTGAGATATCAGCCATGGCAGATCGGCTCCTTGGACTTGGCGAAGGGGGTGGCCCGGCTCAGCGGGCCGTATCGAGACGGTCGCGGACGGCGACTTCGGGGGCGGTATCGGCTGCGACAAAGCCCGCGCAGCATTCTTCGGTCAGAAAGGCGGTCAGCGCGCGCATCGCGTCAAAGTCTGCGCGATTGATGACTTCGCGCCCGTTCTTTTGCTGCGTGATCAGCCCCGCTTGGCTAAGTGTGCGCAGATGGTGCGCCTGGGTGGAGGCGGCAAAGCCGAGGTGCTCGGAAATCTGACCAACGGTCAGCCCCGGCTCCCCGGCCCGGACAAGCAGCCGAAAGATGGCAAGGCGCGCGTCGTGGCCGAGCGCTGCCAAAGCGCGCGCATGGCGTGTGGTATGTGAGTCGGTGATCTCCATAACGCCACATAACTAGAAATATAGTTATAAGCAAGATCTCTTTGTTCGGTCACACGGCCCCGACGCGCGCCGACGGCATTTATGACACCAGATGATGCGCGCTGCGCGAGCCACCGAGACCGGACACCCCAACAAGGCAGCCATACTCCTAAAGCGGTCTCTCCGGCGCGCAGAGCGGGCCAAGTCTGCGACTATGGCCGACCCGCACAGGACCGGCGCCCCAGGGCCAAAAACCCCAAGGCGCCAAACATCAACCAGACCGTGGACGGAAGGGGAATGACGGGCACCGGGGCCCCCGCAACCGGGCCAAACACCAGGGCATCAAAGACGAAGATGTCGTCCTCTTCGATGAACTCACCGGGGAAGGCGCCGTCTTCCGTGTCGAAGTAGCTGATCACAGACCGGCTCGGGAACGACAGATTCTCCAAGGTCGCCGGCCCGCCACCCGGAAAAATGGACTGGATGTCCGCAACCACCTGGGGGAGGTCCGTCGGATCGCTCAAGAAATCGACAGAGGTACGAAAATCCGTGTCATCCGTCATCACGAAGTCCAGCGCAGGTTTCGGCCCGGGAATGAACGGCGTCGAGATATCGAATTCGTTGGCGTTCTCGAGCTCGATTTCGACCCCGGGCGTAAGCGTAATCTCCGCGCCGGAGGAAACGCCCCGGATGGAGATCTTACCGGTTTCGTCGATGTAGGTGATCGTTGTGTCCTCGGGGATCCCCAAGGTGGCGTTATCCAGAACCACGGACACGATGATGTCCTCGAACGGGTCGAAGTCGAAGATCACCGGAGGCGCGAATGGGTCGTCGATGGCTGCGAAAATGAGCGGACCCGCGTTGAACTCAAACGAGAGGGGTGCCGCCAGAGCAGGCGTCGCCATCAGGCCGCAGACCAGACTAACCAGACCGTTGCGCATATAACCCTCCACCGTCCGACACGCGTGCTTGAATCACGCCCGACGCGCCTTGGACAGCGGTACGCCACGTCATTGTGTGTGTGCGGGGCAAAGTGTGGCCCACGTGCCCCGCACACACATGTCAGGCGGCGACGAGGCCCATCTGTTCCAACTTCAACAGCACCTGTTGCGCGCAATAGTCCACGTCGACCGTTTCTGTATCGAGCCGCAGCTCGGGGCTTTCAGGCATGTCGTAGGGATCCGAGATGCCGGTGAATTCCTTGATCTTGCCTTCGCGCGCGAGCTTGTAGAGGCCCTTGCGGTCGCGCCGTTCACATTCCTCGATGGAGGTCGCGACATGCACCTCCACGAACGCCCCGTATTGCTCGATGCTTTGGCGCACCTGTGCGCGCGTCGCAGCATAGGGCGCGATGGGGGCGCAGATCGCAATACCGGCGTTCTTCGT
>JBCCYI010000184.1:0-9421 GCA_039189975.1 Pseudomonadota bacterium | reverse complement strand
GGACTGCTCGTCGATGGTGGACGGGTGGCAACGTGAGGCTCGTACAGAAGATCTGCGTGGTGACCGGCGCCGCCCGCGGCATCGGGCGCGCCGTCGCCGCGTCCTTCGCGGCTGAGGGCGCCACGGTCTATGCGCTCGACCGGCTGGGCGCCGAACTCCCCGAGCCGGCGAACGGGCTGCGTCCGCGCGTCCTCGACCTACGCGATGCGGGTGCGGTCGGCGCCTGCTTCAATGAGATCGAGGCCGAAGCGGGGTGCATCGACGTGTTGGTGAACAACGCCGGCGTCATCTTCTACAATCCGATCGAAGAAACCGCGGTCGAGGACTGGGACGACCTCATGGCGGTGAACCTGCGCGCGCCGTTCCTGTGCGCCCGGGCCGTCGCGGCGGGGATGAAGGCGCGGCGCTCGGGCAGCATCCTCAATCTGTCCTCCAATGCCGGTGTGCGCGGCGGCAACGACGAGAGCGCCTACTGCGCCTCAAAATTCGGGATCGAGGGCTTTTCCCGCGCGCTCGCCATCGAGTTCCGCCCCTATAACGTCGCCGTGAACACGATCACCCCCGGCCATCCAGTTCACACCGCGATGAGCGAGACGACCTATGGGCCCGAAAACCGCGCCATCTGGAAAGATCCGGCCGAGCTTGCCCCCGCTTTCATCCATCTCGCCTTGCAGGACGCGTCAGGGCTCACCGACCAGCACATCCGCGCTTGGGACCTCGTGCAGCGGCTGCAATATGGGGTGCCGGCGTGAGGCGTGTGTTCGAGGCCGACCGCGTCTTCGACGGCACCCATGTGCACGATCAGGCGGCGGTCCTCGTCGAAGGCGACCGGGTCCTCGCCGTCGGCCCGCTGTCCGAGATCGGCCGGCCCGAGGGCGCGACGGTTGATAGCGCCTCGACCATCTTGCCGGGTCTCATCGATGCCCACGTTCACCTGGCCTATAGCGGTGTGCCCGGCCGCGACCGGATGCTGGCGGAGGCTATGGGCCAATCCTTTGCGGAGGCGGCGCTCTATGCCGCGGGGAGAGCCCGCGAAAGCCTCTGCCACGGGCTGACAGCGCTGCGGGACATGGCGGCGCCCGGTGGCGCGGTGATCGATCTTGCCGCGGCGGTTGCGCAAGGGGATCTTGTCGGCCCCCGTATCATCGCCTGCGGCCGGGGCCTCACAGTCACCGGCGGCCATATGGACGGCGCGCTCCCCGATCATGTGGCGATGAAAGGGTCGCGTGCCCCCTGCGACGGTGCCGACGGCTTTCGCAAGGGCGTGCGGAGCGAGGCCCGTCGCGGCGCGGATTTCATCAAGATCAACGCGTGCGTCAGCTTCCACAAGCGGCCTGGCACGTGGTGGCGGCCGGAGATGTCCACCGAGGAGATCCACGCCGCCTGTGACGAAGCGCATGCGCAGGGGATGACGGTCGCTGCACACACCTCGGGCGGCCCGCCGCTGACGGCAACGGTGGCCGGCGGTGTGGACTGTGTCGAGCATGCCCATTGGATCGATGACGACTGTGTTGCGCTGATGGCGGAGCGCAGCACCTTTCTCGGTCCGACCCTTCTGGTCAACGAGCGGACGTTTGAGGTGCCGCTCGCCGAGCAGGGTCTCACGCGCATCCCGCCGTGGTCGCAAGCAGCGCGCGAGGCGAAATGGCGGTCGCTGGAGAAGGCTCGGCAGGCGGGGCTCAAGGTCGGCGCGGGCACCGATGCCGGCTTCATGCTGCCCCACGCCACGATGTTCTGGCGCGAGCTCGCACTGCTCGTCGAGGGCGGCTACTCCCCTGCAGAAGCGCTGACAGCCGCAACGTCAGTCAACGCCGAGATTCTAGGACTCGACACCGGCCGTCTCGAACCCGGACGGCCTGCCGACTTGGTGCTGGTCGATGGTGATCCACTGGCCGATCTCGCGATTCTTGGCGATGCAACGCGGCTGACGGTCTTCAAGGACGGCGCGAAGGTGGCCGAGGGCGGCGCCTTGACCACCCTTTGGCCGCAGGCTGTGGCAGCATGAAGCTCTTTCGTGCCGACCGCCTCATCGATGGCACCGGATCGCCGCCGGTGGACGGCGCCGCTGTGCTTGTGGACGGCGAACGGGTGCTCGACGCGGGCCGCGCCGCCGATATCGGGTCGCCCCAAGGCGCAGACATCATCGATGCCCCGGCCGGCGCCACGCTGATGCCGGGTCTCATCGATGTGCACGTCCACCTCGCCTATAGCGGGGAGAAGGACGGCAACGCGTTCCGTGCCGAGAGCGTGACGCTGAACTACCCCGCCATCGCTCTGCGCGCCGTGCGGTTCGCGCGGGAGAGTCTGCGCCACGGCTTCACCTCAGTGCGTGACATGCACGCGCCCGGCGGCACGATCATCGATCTCAAACGCGCGGTGGACGACGGGCTCGTCGAAGGGCCCAGGATGATCGCGCCCGGCCTCGGTCTTACGGTCACGGGCGGGCACATGGATCAGCCCGGCTTCGCCGATCACATGGCGTTCGAAAACATGAACGGCGCTTGCGAGGGCGCTGACGGATTTCGCGCCGGCGTGCGGGCGCAACTCAAGCGCGGCGCGGATTTCATCAAGCTCAACCCGTGCGTTTCGAACCGCCGCGACCCACGGCTCTACCGCTTCGAGATGACCGTTCCGGAGATCCGAGCCGCCTGTGAGGAGGCGCACGAGCAAGGCGTGATGGTTGCCGCCCACACCTCCGGCGGACCACCACTGCGCGCCGCCATCGAGGCTGGCTGCGATACCGTCGAGCACGCCCACTGGGCCGACGATGCTACGCTCGATCTGATGGCCGAGCGCGGCACCTGGCTCGTACCCACCCTTGCGGTCAACGAGGCCTCCACCGCCCATGTGCGCGAGCAGCCGGACGCCCCGCTGCTCACCCGGCGCTGGGCGGAGGAATCGGAGCGCGCCAAGTGGCCCCGCCTGACGCGCGCCAAGGCACGAGGCGTGCGGGTCGCCTGCGGGTCGGATGCCGGCTTCTTCCTGCGCCACGGCGCCGACAACGGGCGCGAGATCGAGCTGTTCGTCGAAGGCGGCTACACGCCGCTCGAAGCGATCACCATCGCGACAGCGAACGGAGCGGATCTCATGAGCCTTGAGGCGGGGCGGCTCACCCGCGGCAAGCTTGCCGACCTCCTCATTGTCGACGGCGACCCGCTCGCCGACATCACCGTGTTGCGCGATCCCGCGCGGCTGCGTGTCTTCAAAGCGGGAGACGAAATCACCCCACCCCCCGCATGAATACTCTGCCACCACCAACGAAACGACCCACACGAAGAGGGAAAGGACACCATATGAAGCGGCTTTTACTCTCCACTGCCATCGCCCTGGCGCTCAGTACGCCGGTCGCGTTTGCGCAGGACGATGGGCTCACCGTGATCTGGGCCGAGGACCGGTCGTCCGCCGCGCTGCTTGATCCGCGGATCACCCAGTCGCGCCACGAGATCCAGGCCATCATCCAGATGTTCGACACGCTGATCGCCGCCGACGGCGACGGCAAACTCTATCCCGGGCTTGCCACCGAGTGGGAGATCGCCGACGACTTCAAGTCGATCAAGATGACATTGCGCGACGACGTGACGTTCCATGATGGGACGCCGTTCAACGCCGAGGCGGTAAAATTCACCTTCGACACCATCGCCGATCCGGCGACCGGCTCCCAGGGTGCCGTCGACTATCTCGGCCCCTATGACCGCACCGAGGTGATAAGCGACACCGAACTGGTCGTTCACTTCTCGCGCCCCTACCCGCCGATCGAGCAGGCGCTCTCAGAAGTCTACCTCGCGCCGGTGAGCCCCACCGCGGTCCAAAACATGGGGAACACGGATTTCGCCCAGGCGCCTGTGGGAACAGGACCCTTCAAGTTCGTCGAGTGGAAAAAGGGCGAACAGATCGAGATGGAGCGCTTCGACGACTACAACTGGGCGCCTGAATTCTATGACAACGAAGGTCCGAGCCAAGTAGAAAAGGTCATCTACCGCTTCATCCAAAATGCTGCCACCCGCGTGGCGGCGCTCGAGGCGGGCGAGGTGACCATGGTCGACCTGACGCCGCCGCTGGATCTGCGCCGGCTCGGCGAAAGCGACGAGTTCGAGACCATCGCCGGTACCGTCTCGGGCCTGCCCTATTCGATGATGTTCAACACCTCGCAATGGCCGCTCGACGAACTCGCCGTGCGGCAAGCGGTGATCAAATCCGTCGACCGCGCCGCGCTCACAGAGAACCTTTTCTGGGGTCTCAGCGAGCCGGCCTATGGAGTCTTGTCGTCGGCGACACCGTCCTACTGGGCGGGTGCTGAAGACTATTATGCCTACGATCCGGAAGGGGCCGTCAAACTTCTGACCGACGCCGGCTGGACCAAGGGCGATGACGGGATCTGGGAAAAGGACGGCAAGGATCTGTCGATCCACTACCTGTCGATGCTGGAGCCCGACACCGGCGTGGCGCTCCAAGCCGCTCTGCGGGACAACGGTATCATTCTGGACGTCGAGAATGTCACCAAAGCGCGTCAGGACGAGCTCATCATGAACAACGATTACGGCATGGGCGCAATCCGCTGGGTCTCCAACAGCCCAGCCGTTCTGTCGATCCCGTTCCACTCGTCGAACATTCCAAGTCCGGGCGTCTTCAAGTTCAACTGGATGCATGTGGCTTCAGAAGAACTAGACCAGATGCTGGCCGACGCGACCTCGGCCGCGAGCGCCGATGAGCAGGAAGCCCAATATGCCGAGGTTCAGAAATGGATCATGGACCGGGCGTTATTCTGGGCGATCCATGATCAGACGCAAATGATCGCCTATGACGCGGACATTACCGGCGTGCGGTTTGCGCCGGGCCGCTGGCAGGTGCGGTTCTACGACATCCGCCCCGCGGACTGATAAGTTGGGGGCCGGCCTTACCGCCGGCCCCTTCCGCCCCAATAGCCTGACGCCGCCGGCGTAAGGCGAACATGCAAGGAAAAGCGAGCCATGTCGGAGACGGCGCCGAAGATCGTTGAAGTCGGCACAGCAAAAGCCACGCCAGGGACTGTTGTGCGCGGCGCCATCAAGGTGACCACGCTGGCGGCGGGGACGCCCGTAGAAATCCCCGTCGCCGTCATCAACGGTGTGCACGGCGGCCCGGTGCTGTGGGTGAACGGCGCGATCCACGGCGACGAGCCGGAAGGCCCGCTGTGCTGCCAACACCTTTTGCGGGAAGTCTCCCCGGAGGCACTCTCCGGCACACTTGTCCTCGTGCCCGTTCTCAACATCTTCGCGTTCGAGGCGGCGCGGCGGGGCAATCCCGGCGACACCTTCAGCCATGATATGAACCGGATCTACCCCGGGCGCCCCGATGGTTATCTCACCGAGCGGGTGGCGTGGGCTCATGCCACCATTTTGCGTGAGGTGGCAGACCTTGAAATCTCGATCCATTCCGGCGGCGAGCATTCCTTTCTCGACAAGGCGATGTTCATTGACGAGCGTCCCGAGGCGGTCGAACTCGGCACGGCCATGGGGCCGGGCTGGGGCTGCATGATGTCGAACTTCAACCCCAAGGGCAGCCCAATGGCGTTGATGAAGGAGGTCGGAAAGGTCGGCATCACGGTCGAGCTGGGCGGGCGCTCACACACTTCGCCGCACCTTTTTGCACAGGTCGGCCGCGATCTTGCGGACGCAGTTTTGAACGTGCTGCGCCACTACAAGATGATCCCCGGCGAGGCACGCTACGAGCCCAACCGCACCAAGGGCGCGCAGAAGGCGCTCCTCGCACCGGCATCCGGGATCTACATTCCCGAACCCGGCGTGAAGTTCCTGACCCCAATGAAGGCCGGCGATCCCATTGCGCGCATCGTCGACATCTGGGGTGAGGAACAGGCGACGCTGACCGCCCCGGCGGACGGCATGATCTTCGGCTTGCGCGCGCTGCCCAACGTCAACACCGGCGACTGGTGCTGCTTCTTCAACTGCGTGGAGGGGCCGCGCTTGTGAGCGACTCGGCCGCAGCCGGCGGCATTGACGACTCTTCAATGCCCGGCATGTCGATGCCGGCGCATCTTCAGCGCGACTTTATCGGCTATGGCCCAACACCGCCCCATGCAGATTGGCCGGGAGGTGCGCGCTTAGCGCTCAACTTCGTCCTCAACATCGAAGAAGGCGCTGAGTATGCGGTGGCTGACGGTGATGGACGGTCCGAGAAGGCACTGACGGAGGTGGGCGCGCCGCGCGTGCCGGAGGGCGACCGGGATCTCGCGGCCGAAAGCATGTACGAGTATGGGAGCCGCGCCGGCCTATGGCGCATCGCCCGGCTCTTTGCCGCGCACGGGCTGCCGGTGACGGCGTTTGTGTGTGCCCAGTCGCTGGAACGCAACGCCGAAGCGGCACGGCTCGTTCGCGAATCCGGCTGGGACATGTGTTGCCACGGTAACCGGTGGGAAGAGCACTACCTGATGAGTGCGCAGGAGGAACGCGCGGCCATCCGCGCCGCGGTAGCATCGCTCCAACGCACTGTCGGGACGCGACCCGTCGGCTGGTACTGTCGCTATTCGCCAAGCGTGAACACAAGAACCCTCATCGCCGAGGAGGGCGGGTTCTTGTACGACAGTGATAGTTACGCCGACGACCTGCCCTATTGGGTGCAGGTCTCTGGCCGCCCGCACCTCGTCGTGCCCTACACCATGGTCAACAACGACGCGAAGATCTTGGCCGGCGCGATGCTGGACTCAAGCGCGTTCACCGCCATGCTGCGAGATGCCTTCGATGTGCTCTATGCCGAAGGCGCCGACAGACCGCGGATGATGTCCGTGGGCATGCATCCTCGCATCTTGGGGCACCCGAGCCGCATCGCCGCGATGGCGCGGTTCCTCGACCATGTTGCCAAGCATTCCGATGTCTGGGTTTGCCGCCGGGAAGACATCGCGCGACACTGGGTGGACCGTCACGCGCCTTCCTGAGGTGCACTCCGGACCGTCCGAAACGTGCGCCGCCTATCTCGCCTTTTTGGCGCGCGAAACCTGAAGCAGATGGTCGTGCAGTCCGCGCTCGATCGCCTTGTCGCTGATGGGCTTTTCAATCGCCGACTGGATGAACTCGAGAAATGCCTCGTGCTGGCGAACAATCGTCGTGAGGTTCTCGTCCCGGTATTCGGAGCGGTTGAAGATGATCAGCACATGCCGGGCAATCGCCTGCCAAAGCGTTGCCGCAACGTCGTTACCGGCCGCGGCGCAGATGGCGCGGTGAAAGTCGAGATCAGCCGCGAGCGAATCAACCCGGTTGTCGATCTTCGCCGCGACGCGCATCGCCTCCAAGGCTTCGTGGAGGCCTGCAAGGTCGCCCCTACCCTTCCGCCAGTTGTGGATCGCGTCCCGCAGCAAAATGGATTCTAGCATCAGACGAAGCTCGACGACATTTCGGACGGTTTGGTCGTCGAACGCGGCGACGCGGTATCCTCGATGTCCCCCACTGGTGATGATGCCCTGCGCATGGAGCACTTTTAGCGCTTCACGCACAGGCACGCGGCTGACGCCCATCTGATCGGCCAGCGTCAATTCCACGATACGCTCGCCCGGCTTTAAGTGCCGCGTCGAGATGGCCTCGGCTACCGAATCTGCGATCGATTCGGCGAGGGACTGACGCTTGGGCTGCTTAGGCCAGGGCGCTGGTCCGACGGGGGCGTTCAGTGTCGAACTTTGTGCCACGCGTGCCTCCATCTTACGCAATCGCTAACAAAACCAACGGAAATCGCGGCAATCACTCACCGCTTCTTTGTCTATTGTCTGGTCGTATTACAAATTCCTTGCGCAGCGACTAGCCCTGAAGTTGGTCTAGCTGTGAGACGCGTTCGGGGCCGTAGTCGCGTTCGGCGGCGGCGCGCGACACTTTGCCTTCGGCAAGATCCCGCGCGAGGTGCGCCGGATCGCGCCCGGCCGGCTCGCCGTATCCTCCCCCGCCAAGGGTTTCGACACGCACCACCTCGCCGGCCGAGAGGACAAGGCCCGAGGCCTTGGAGTGCAACACTTCCTCGTTCTCCGTGCCCGGGTTGCGAACGATCCTGGTGACGCCGGACGGCCTGCCCCCAAAAATCCCCGGGGCGGGCACCACATGCGCGTCGGACCGCACCGAAAGGGTCGTGTTGTCGGCGAGAATGCGCACCTGCCGCGCCATGCCAAGCCCACCGCGGAACGTGCCCGCACCGGCAGAATCAGGCACCAGCGCGTATTCTTCCAGCATCAAGGGGTATTCGAGCTCCAGCGCCTCCGCCGGCAGGTTGGTGGAGTTAACAGTGTGAACGTGCACGGCGTCCATTCCGTCACGATCGGCAAATGCGCCAGCGCCGCCCCCCATGCTCTCCGGATAGACGTATGTGGTCTGCCGGCGGGGGTGCCAGCCGGAGACCGAGATCGCCGACGTGCTGTCGTTGCACGACGCCATGGCGGCCTCCGGCGGCAGCGCCTGGTAGAGCGCGCCGAAGACCGCCCCGCAAAGCCGGTTCGACGTCACCGCACGGCCGGCCACCGCGGCCGGTGGCGCCGGTTTGACGATGCTCCCGTCCGGCGCCGTGATCCGGATGGGATCGATGGAGCCCTGGTTGGGCATCAGCCCCGGGTCGAGCACCGCCTTGACGCAGTAGTAAACCGAGGCCTTGAGCGCACTGTCTGGCAAATTGATTGCGCCGCGCGCCTCTGGCCCAGAGCCAGCAAAGTCCAAAGACAAGGTCTCGCCTGCGACTGTGGCGGTGCAGACGATGGGCACCGGATCGCCGGGAAACCCGTCGTCATCCATCGCGCGCTCGAACCGGTAAACACCGTCGGCAAGCGCTCCCACCCGTTGCGATAAGCGCCGGGCGGTGTAGGTGAGTATGTCCTCAATGGCTTGCGCCACAGTCTCCCAGCCCATCCGGTCAACCAGCGCCGTGAGCATCTCACCGGCACGCACGTTGGTGCCCACCTGCGTGCGCAGATCGAGCCGCCGCTCCTCCGGATCGCGCGTGTTGACGGCGATCACCTCCAAAAAGTCCTCGTCGATGGCACCGGCGCGGGCGATGCGGGTGACCGGGAGGCGAATGCCCTCCTCAAAGATCGAGCGCGAGGTGCCCGAGGTCGAGCCCGGCGTCTTGCCGCCCACATCCGCGTGGTGGGCGATATTGCCAGCGAAGAAGCGGATGGCGCCATCGTGGAAGATAGGCGTGATGATCGAGATGTCCGGCAGGTGGCTGCCGCCGGCGAGATAGGGATCGTTGGCGATGAAGGCGTCGCCCGGCGTGATGTCGGAGGGCTTGTAGCGCTGAAGGATGGCTTCGACTGCACCGATCATGGCGCCAAGGTGGATTGGGATGTGATCGGCTTGCGCGACCAGACGCCCACGCGCGTCGAAGAGCGCGGTCGAGCAATCACGCCGTTCCTTGATGTTGGAGGAAAACGACGACCGGATGAGGATCTGCCCCATGT